>DATFWE010000009.1:0-117094 GCA_035259575.1 Haliangiales bacterium | reverse complement strand
CCGGCGAGCACGAGGACAAGGATAGACAAGGCGGTGGCGAGACGCGGCATGGCCGCGAGTATAACCGATTACTCCTCCTCGGCTCCCGCCCCTCCGCGGGGGTGGATCCCGAGGGCGCGCATCTTCTTGTACAGGTGCGACCGTTCGAGCCCCAGCTCGCGGGCGGTGTTCGCGATGTGGTGGGCGTTGGCGTCGAGCGCCGCGAGGATGATCTCGCGCTCCGCCCCGGCCACCATGTCCTTGAGCGAGCTGCCGCGCGCGTAGCGCCCCTTGACCGGTTTCACCGACGGCAGGATCGCCTGCACGTCCGCCTCGCCGATGACCGGCGCCTCGCCGGTCAGGATCACCAGCCGCTCGATCGAGTTCTTGAGCTCGCGCACGTTCCCCGGCCACTCGTACTGCATGAGCAGGGTGATCCCCGCCTCCACGATCTTCTTGGGCCGCCGGTCGTTCTCGGCGCACGCCGCCTGGAGGAAGTGGGCCGTGAGCGGCGGGATGTCCTCCTTGTGATCGCGCAGCGGCGGCACCTCGATGGGGACCACGTTCAGGCGGTAGTAGAGATCCTCGCGGAAGCGCCCGGCGGCGATCTCGGCGGCGAGATCCTTGTTCGTCGCCGCCAGCACGCGCACGTCGACGCGCAGGGTCTCGTGGCCGCCGACGCGCTCGAGCTCCCCTTCCTGCAGGACGCGCAGCACCTTGGCCTGCGCGCTCGGGTTCATGTCGCCGACCTCGTCGAGGAACACCGTCCCCCCATCGGCGAGCTCGAACTTGCCGCGGCGCATCTGCGTCGCGCCGGTGAACGCGCCCTTCTCGTGGCCGAACAGCTCGCTCTCGATGAGCTCCGCGGGGATCGCCGCGCAGTTGAGCTTGATGAACGGCCCGTCGGCGCGCTTGGAGTTGTCGTGGAGCGCACGCGCGATGAGCTCCTTGCCGGTGCCGTTCTCGCCGGTGATCAGCACCCGCCCCGCCGTCGGCGCCGTCATGCGGATCTTGTCGAAGATGGCCTGCATGCGCGGCCCGGCGCCGATCATGGCGAACTCGGAGCGGGCCTTGCGCTCGCGCTGCAGATCGGCCAGGCGCAGGCTGTTCCGCACCGTGAGGAGCACCTTCTCCGACGACAGCGGCTTCTCCAGGAAGTCCACCGCGCCGAGCTTCGTCGCTTGCACCGCGGTCTCGATCGTGGCGTGCCCGGACATCATGACCACCGGCACGTCGGGGTGATCCGCCTTGATGCGATCCAGGACCTCGAGCCCGCCGAGATCCGGCATGCGCACGTCGAGCAGCACGAGATCGAACTCGCGCTCCGCGAGCTTCTCCAGGCCGATCTTCCCCGAGCCGGCCACGTCGACGGCGTACCCCTCGATCTCCACCGCGCGGCGGAGCGTCGTCAGGATGTTGGGCTCGTCGTCGATGAGGAGGAGGTGGTGCCGCGCCATCGCCAGGCATCCTACCCCCGCCGCTGCCGAAGTACGGCAAGGAGTTTTCGCAAGTTGCCTCTGTCGGCCGTGCTGACTAAAGTAGCCGCCATGGCCAACGCCCGGCCCCTGCTGTTGATTTCATGCTTGCTCGCGCTGGCGGCGTGTCCGTCCCCGAAGTACCCCGCGTGCGACGGAGACAAGGACTGCAAAGCCGGCGAGAAGTGTTTCAACAAACAGTGCGCCGAATGCGCCAAGAACGACGACTGCCCCGCCGGCCGCGTGTGCACCCAGGGCAAGTGCCTCAAGAAGCAAGGCTGGTGCGCCGGGAACGACGACTGCGACAACGGCATGGTCTGCCGCCTCAACCAGTGCGTCCCCTGTCAGGGCGACGCCGAGTGCGGGCCGGGCGGAAAGTGCAAGGGCGGCCGCTGCCTCCGCCCGGGCGACTGCGTCGAGGACAAGGACTGCCCCGAAGATCAGGACTGCATCGAGAACAAGTGCAAGAAACCCAACGTGTCCGGACTGCCGGCGCCGTCCTGCCAGCTCGGCATCGTCTACTTCGGGTTCGATCAGTACAGCCTGACCGAAGAGGCGAAGGGCATCACGCAGAAGAACTTCGACTGCCTGCAGAAGAACCAGCAGCGCACGGTGCGCGTGGTGGGCTACACCGATCCGCGCGGCTCCGTCGAGTACAACATCGGCCTTTCCGACGACCGGGCGCAGGCGGTCGTCACCTACCTCAGCCGCCTGGGCGTGGACCCGGCGCGGATGCGCAAGGTCCCGAAGGGCGCCGCCGAAGCCAAGGGCTTCGACGAGCCGTCGTGGGCCAAGGACCGGCGCGTCGAGATCGTTTGGGAGTGAGCATGCGTAGCGCAATCATGCTGGCGTGGGCCGTCCTGGCGAGCGGTTGTTACGTCACCAAGGGCGAAGGCGAAGAGATGACCAAGCGCATCGCCAACCTGGAGCAGTCGCTCGAGGGGCGGGTGAAGCAGCTCGACGAATCGATCGAGAAGGCGACCAAGGTCCTGGCCCGCTCCAGCGCCGACATCGGCGCGCAGGTGGACCAGATGACGCAGGACCTCGCGGCGCTGAACGGGCAGCTGCAGACGCTCACCCGCTCGGTGGACCAGTTGCGCGCCGACATGGCGCAGAAGAAGTCCGAGGTCTCCGACCTGCTGGCGCGGGTGGAAGCCATCGAGCGCACGTTCGGCATCGGCAAGGGCGCCCAATCGAGCGGCGGCCCGGCCAAGCTCGACAAGGGCGCGATGTTCGACAACGCGTTCCGCAAGCTGCAGGGCGGGCAGACGGCGGAGGCGCGGCAGATGTTCCGCGCGTACATCCAGTCGTTCCCCGGGGACGACCGCGCCGACAACGCGCAGTTCTTCATCGGCGAGTCCTTCTACAAGGAGAAGGCGTACAAGGAGGCGATCGCCGAGTACCAGCGGCTGATCGACACCTACCCGCAGTCGGACGTGATCGATCTCGCGTTCATGTCGGCGGGCACCGCGGCGTTCGACGCCAAGCTGTGCGCCGACGCGGGCGCATACTACGGGGAGTTGGTGAAACGCTTCCCGTCGTCGCCGTTCGCCCGCCCCGCCCGCCAGAAGCTTGAGGTCATCAAGAAGAAGGCCAAGGATCCGAGCGTCTGCGCCGCCGGCGGCTGACCTACTCGGTCTAGCGGTACGGCGCGTTCCCCTCGGCGTCGAGGAGCGGCGCCAGCACGGCGACCGCCGCCTGGATCCGGTCCACCTCCGGCCGCGCCTCGACCAGCGAGATCGTCGCGCGATCCTCGTCCGCATCGATGACGACGGCGCCGAGCTCGTGAAACGCGTGCGCCCAGCCGGGAGGGAGTCGGTCGACCCGGTCGGCGAACCCTTCCGCGGGTGCGCTCTGAACCAGGGGCGCCGCCGCCGCGCTGACCAGCCGGTACGCCTTTCCGCGCCAGCGCCTCTCGGCGGCCACTCGCACGCCGTGGAGAGGCGGCCCGAGGTCGACGATGACAGCCGCGCCCGCATACACCCCGGAGACCGAGTAGACCCCCGAGCGCGGCTCCTCGACCCGCCCGCCCATCGCCCGGGCGAGAGCCAGCCACGAGTCGTACATCGCGTCGCCCCCGGCGGCGAGCGCGGCGACGGCGTGGGCGGCTACGACCGTCCCCAGCAGATCTGCGTCCGCAGCGGCGCGCACGGCCGTGACCCATCCGGCCCGAATGGCCACGTGGTAGGCGGATGCCTGTCCCAGCCAGCGTGCCGCCGACTGGAAGCGGGTCAGCACGCTGAACGGCTCGGCCACGGACATGCCGAGGTGCTCGTACGCGCGACGCCGGCGCTCGCGCGGATCGGGTTCGGCGAGCGACTCGATGAAATCGGCCAGCACCTCACGCGAGAACGAGATCTCCATGCCGCGGGCGTCCGGGGCCTCCGCGCGCAGCCGCGTCCAGCGCGGCCGTCCGAGCCAGTCGCGCTCCACGTCGATCTCCAGGTCGACGCCGTCCACGCGCGCGGCGACCCGGCCCTCCGCGCTCATGCCGCCCAGCGCTCGCGCGAGCTGGGTCAGGTCGAGCGTCATGCGAACGCCGCCGCGACCTGGCGGGCGGCCGCGACCACGTCCGCGGCCCGGTTCACCGCCGAGATCACGCATGCCGCCGCCGCGCCCGTGTCGGCGACCTCCCGCGCGCGTGCGGGCGTGATGCCGCCGATCGCCACGACCGGCACCGGCGCAACCGCCGCGACCACCCGCGCGAGCTGGCCCACACCGACGACCGGGTCGGGGTTGTCCTTGGTCCCCGTCGGGTAGATCGGCCCGAAGCCGAGGTAGTCCGCGCCGCCCTCCGCGGCGGCCCTTGCCTGCGCCAGCGTATGCGTGGAAACCCCGATGAGAAGACCCGGCGCGATGTTCCGCGCGGCCGGGAGGGGGAGATCGTCCTGCCCCAGGTGAACGCCCTCCGCCCCCACTGCCAGCGCGATGTCGGGGCGGTCGTTCACGACCAGCGGGATGCCGGCGACCACCGCACGCACCGCGCGCGCGATCTCGAGGAGAGCCCCGGATCCGCCTTTCTTCACGCGCACCTGGAGGATCGACGCGCCGCCTTTCACGAGCTCCCCCGCGAGCCAGCGCGCGAGCTCCACGGCTCCCGGGCCCGCGGCGACATCCACCACGCCGTAGAACCCGCGGACGACTTCGCCCATCGAACCCATATGCTACGCTCCGGTCGCCAAGGCATGCCCAAGCTCGAGCGCCCCCAGTCCCTGTTCAAGCTCGTGAGCCCGTTCCAGCCCACCGGCGACCAGCCGAAGGCGATCGCCGAGCTGTCCGCCGGCCTGCGCCGCGACGACCGCACCCAGGTCCTCCTCGGCATCACCGGCAGCGGCAAGACGTTCACCATGGCGAACGTCATCGCCGAGCGCAACGTGCCGACGCTGGTCATCGCCCCGAACAAGACACTCGCCGCGCAGCTCTACGGCGAGTTCAAGGATCTGTTCCCCGAAAACGCGGTCCACTACTTCGTCTCCTACTACGACTACTACCAGCCGGAAGCCTACGTCCCGACCACCGACACGTACATCGAGAAGGACTCGCTCATCAACGAGGAAATCGACCGCATGCGCCACGCGGCGACGTTCGCGCTCCTGTCGCGGCGCGACGTCATCATCGTGGCCTCGGTGTCGTGCATCTACGGCATCGGCGACAAGTCCGCCTACGCGGGGATGACGCTCGAGCTCGAGGTCGGCGTCGAGGTGCGGCGGGAGGCGGTCCTGCGCCGCCTGGTCGACATGCAGTACGAGCGCAACGACACCGACTTCCACCGCGGCACGTTCCGCGTGCGCGGCGACGTCGTCGAGATCTTCCCCGCCTACGAGGCGGAGACGGCGCTGCGCGTCGAATGGTGGGGCGACGAGATCGAGGGCATCTCCGAGGTCGACCCCCTGCGCGGCAAGGTCAAGCGCAAGACCGACTTCGTCACGCTGTTCCCCGCGTCGCACTACGTGACGCCGGCGGAGAAAATGCGCCGCGCCATCGACACCATCAAGGTCGAGCTGCGCGAGCGCCTGCAGGAGCTCGGCGACCAGATGAAGCTCGTGGAGAAGCAGCGCCTCGAGCAGCGGACGCTCTTCGACATCGAGATGCTGGAGCAGATGGGCTTCTGCAGCGGCATCGAGAACTACTCGCGCCACCTCACCGGGCGCACGCCCGGCGAGCCGCCCCCCACGCTCGTCGACTATTTTCCGTCCGACTACCTCATGTTCATCGACGAGTCGCACCAAACGATCCCCCAGCTCCAGGCGATGTACCGCGGCGACCGCTCGCGCAAGGAGACGCTCGTCGAGTACGGCTTCCGCCTGCCCAGCGCGCTCGACAACCGCCCGCTCAAGTTCGAGGAGTGGGAGAAGCGCATCCACCAGGTCGTGTTCGTGTCGGCGACGCCGGGGGACTGGGAGCTGCGCAAGACCGAGGGCGTGGTGGTCGAGCAGCTCATCCGCCCCACCGGCCTCCTCGACCCCCAGATCGAGGTCCGCCCGGTCGCCAGCCAGGTCGACGATCTCCTCGACGAGATCCGCGAGCGCGTGAAGCGCAAGGAGCGCACGCTCGTCACCACGCTCACCAAGCGCATGGCCGAGGACCTCACCGAGTACTACACGGACATCGGCGTCAAGGTGCGCTACCTCCACTCCGACGTGGACACGCTGGAGCGCGTCGAGATCCTCCGCGATCTCCGCCGCGGCGAGTTCGACGTCCTCGTCGGCATCAACCTCCTGCGCGAGGGCCTCGACATCCCCGAGGTGTCGCTCGTGGCCATCCTCGACGCCGACAAGGAGGGGTTCCTGCGCGCCGAGCGCTCGCTCATCCAGACGTGCGGCCGCGCGGCGCGCAACCTCGCCGGCAAGGTCATCATGTACGCCGACCGGGTCACCGCGTCGATGAAGGTCGCCATCGACGAGACCGAGCGGCGGCGCGCCATCCAGGCCCGCTACAACAAGGAGCACGGCGTCACGCCCAAGTCGGTCGCGCGGGCGATCCTCGACCTGCGCGGGTCGGTCTACGAGGCGGACTACGTCGACCTCACCGCCAAGGCCGCCGAGAAGAAGGAGCGCTACCAGGTCGGGCGGCCGGAGGACATCCGCAAGACCCTCGTCAAGCTGAAGAAGGAGATGCACGCCGCCGCCGACGCCCTCGAGTTCGAGCGCGCGGCCGAGCTGCGCGACCGCATCAAGGAGCTCGAGGGGATGGAGCTGGCGCTGGGCTGAGCGCGCGTGCGTAGGCGATGCGCCAGACGGGCAGGCCGCGCTCCTCGCACCAGGCCTCGCGGCGCGAGCGCGCGCTGTAGGGGTTGCCCCGACGCCAGAAGCTCCACGCCCCGGCGCGGTTCACCAGTGTCGGCTCGGCCTCGAGCACCGCGAGCGCGTCGAGCGCCACGTCCCAGATGTCGCTCTGGAAGAACACCTCCCCGTCGGGACGGAGGCGCGTCCCCAGCGCGTGCGCCAGCGCGGCGTCGACCACGCGGCGCTTGTGATGCCGCCGCTTGAACCACGGGTCGGGGAAGTTGACGTAGAAACGCGCCACCGAGCCGGGGGCGAACAGGTCGACGAGGTGGAGGTTCGCGTGCGCGAACACCGCGACCACGGGCGCGCCGATCGCCTGCGCCTGGCGGTTGACCTGGGCGACGAGCTCGTCGCGAATCTCGATGCCGACGAAGCGCCGCGCCGGGTCCGCCGCGGCGCGCTCGAACAGAAACTGCGCGTCGGCGCAGCCGATCTCCACCTCGAGATCCTCGCCGGCCACCGGCGGCGGCCGCCGGCCCCAGAACGAGCCCTTGAGCGGATTGACGTGCTGGCGGACGCGCGCCATCACCCACCCGCGGCGCGCGCGGCCAGCGCCCGGAACCCGAACTCGCGCACGTTGAGCGGCGACGCAAGCTCCCGCAGCTCCGCCGCGTCGACCCAGCGCCATTCGCCGAACTCGTGGTTGGGGCTCACCTCGGCGCCGGCGGCGACGTCGGCCAGGAACACGAAGTTCATGTGCAGGCCCTTCGAACCCGCATGGTGCTCCTCGTAGCCGAGAAATCCGGGCGGCTCGCCGTCGGCCGCGCCGGCGAGCGCGACAAACGCGCCGTCGAGGCCGCTCTCCTCGGCGAGCTCGCGCCGCGCCGCCTCGAGCGGCGTCTCTCCCGGCTCGAGCTCGCCGCCCACCGGGAGCCAGGTGTCGAGCCGGCGGTGGCGGATGACGAGCACGCGATCGCCGCGCCGCGCGTAGACCGCCACGGAGAACGCCCTCCTCATTGTTGCACCGGCGCCTCGCTCCGCCTCGGGGCTCCGCGTCGCTCGGCGGCGCCTCGCTCCAGGGTCGCCTTCGTCCTCGGCTCCGCTCGGCGCCTCATTCGATCTCGAACCGCACCGGTTCCGACTGCCGTCCGTCGACGGTCACCACGACGGTGGTCGCTCCGGGATGCATGGTCGGCACGCGCACGCGGATGCGCTCATCCTCCCACATGACGACGCCGCACGCCTCCACCCCGAACGCCACGAACCCGTCCTCCAGCGGCGCGAACCCGCGTCCCTGGATCTCCACCATCTCGCCCGGCCGCGCCTGCGCCGGGACGAGCGCGCGCACCGACGGCTCGGGTCCCTCCGCCGCGCACGCGACCAGCCACAGAAACGCCATCCAACGCATTCGCCATACCCTACTTGCCCCCTCTGACGCAAAGGCGGAAGATGGTCGCGTGGGCAAGAGGCCCAGCCTTCGGGACGAGCGCCGCTCGTCTCTCCTCGCCGCGGCCCAGAAGGTGTTCAGCGAAAAGGGCTACCATGCCGCGACGGTGGACGACATCACCCGCGCCGCCGGCGTCGCCAAGGGCACGTTCTACCTCTATTTCCAGGAGAAGCGCGAGATCTACTGCGAGGTCATCCGCGGCTTCCTCCACATGCTCAAGGACATCGGCCGCGTCGGCGAGACGCGCGACTTCCTGGGCGACCTCGAGCGCGCCGGCCACCAGCTCATGCGCGTGTTCCTGGAGAACCGCGAGCTCGTCCGCCTCGCCTACCGCGAATCGATGGGGCTCGACCGCGAGCTGGAAGCGATGGTACGGACCTTCTACCGCGAGGCGGCCGAGGTGCAGGCGCGCAACATCCGCCTCGGCATCGACCTCGGCCTGTTCCGCCCCGTCGAGCCGCTGCTCGTCGCCTACGCCCACATCGGCATGATCGAGCGCGTGCTGCTCGCGCTCCTCGAGGACGAGGCCGGCCTGCCCCAGCCCGATCAGATCGTGCGGCAGATGGTCGCGCTCGCGTTCGAGGGGCTGCTCAAAAACTAGGCGGGTCGCGCAGGATGCGCTTGGAGATGACGATGCGCTGGATCTGCGCCGTGCCCTCGAAGATGTCGAACACCTTGATGTCGCGGTACCACTTCTCGACGAAGCGGTGGTTCTCCAGCCCGTGCGCGCCGAGGATCTGCACCGCGTCGGAGCAGATCTTCATCGCCGCCCTGGCGGCGTAGGCCTTGGCCATCGACGCCTCCTTGGCGTTGGGGAGGCCCTCGTCGGACATCCACGCCGCGCGCCAGCACATGAGGCGAGCCGCCTCGAGCAGACGCGCGTCCTCGCCCAGCGTGTCGGCGAGCTGGGCGTAGCGCGGGATCGGCCGCGCCAGGTCGTAGTTGTCGCGGATGAAATCGCGCGTGTACTCGAACGCGGCGCGCGCGATGCCGACCGCCATGATTCCCACCGTCGGACGCGACGCGTCGAACGTCTTCATCGCGCCCATGAAGCCCTCCTTGGCCCGGTAGTGCTCGTCGCCGCCGAGGAGGTTCGCGTGCGGCACGCGGCAGTCCTCGAGCACGAGCTCCGCGGTCTCCGACGCGCGCAGGCCCATCTTCTCCTCGATCTTGCCGACCGAGAAGCCGGGCGTGCCCTTCTCCACCACGAACGCGCGGTGCCCCGCCCGCCCCAGCGCGGGATCGATCGTCGCGAAGATGACCACCCAGTCCGCGCGCGCGCCGTTGGTGATGTAGCACTTGCGGCCGTTCAGCACCCACTCGCCGTCCTCGCGCCGGCAGCTGGTGCGGATCGCCGACACGTCGGAGCCCGCGCCCGGCTCGGTGAGCCCGTACGCGCCGTAGTGGAGCCCGGGCTGCTTGAACACGGCGAAGAAGCGCTGCCGCTGCTCGGGCGTGCCCATGAACCGCACCGGCGGGCCGCCCAGCCCCGGCCCGGGCAGGTTGAGCAGCATCGACGCGTCGCCCCAGGCGAGCTCTTCCGCCCCGACGAGCGCGGTGCGCGCCGCGTGCCGCGGCTTCTTCTTGTCCTTGGCCTCCTCGCCGCCGTACTCCTCCGGGATCGCGCCCGAGCCCGCGGCGCTGGGCATCGCCGCCGCCAGCACCTGCACCTTCTGCAGGAACGGCTCGGGCATGCGGCCGGTGCGGTCGGCCTCGAGCGAGATCGGCCGGAGGACGCCCTTGGCGAACTCGTGGAGGAATCCCTTCAGCTGCTGCTGCTCGCTGGTGAGGTCGAAGCTCGGCATCACGTCACCACCGGCTGAATCCACGGCGAGGGCAGCGCCGGCCCGAACGCGCCCGGCTGTCCGACGGCGGCCGCGGCCACCGCCAGGCGGTGGCCCTCGCTCGACTGGCCCATGAGGGCCAGCGCCTTGGTATCGCGCAGCCATTTCTCGACGGGAAAGTCCTGGATGAACCCCGCTCCGCCCAGGAGCTGCACGCCGTTGTCGGCGACGCGCCAGGCGGCGTCGTTGGCGTGCACCGCCGCGCGCCCCACCGCTTCGAGCGCGCCGGCCGCGCCGGCGTCGAATTCGGCCGCCGCCTTCCATACCATCCAGCGGGCGCTCTCGACGTCCATGTGCATCTCGGCGAGCGTGAACGCCACCGCCTGAAAATGCGCCACGGGCTTGCCGAACGCGACCCGGTCCTGCGTGAACGCCAGCGCGTGCTCGTAGGAGGCGCGCGCGAGCCCCACCTGGCGCGCCGCGGTCGCGAGGCCGATGCGGGCGAACATCCGGCGCAGCGCGAGGACGACATCGCCGCCGCCGGCGAGCCGCTCCGCGCGACAGGCGCGCACCGCGAGCGGCGCCGCGGGCACGGTCTCGAGCCCGAGCCAGACCTCGCGCGCCGCCGGCGCCGCCCCCTCCACCACGAACGCCCCCGCGCCGCCCCAGCCGTCCCCCTCGCCCTCCACCTGCGCAAACGCGATGACCGTGTCGGCGCCGTCCCCGTTGACCACGTGCACCTTGTCCCCGTCGACGATCCAGCCGTCGCCGGCGCGCCGCGCCCGCGTCGCGAACCCGGCCTCCGGCCCCTTGCCCGCCTCGCTCCAGGCGACGGCGCCGCGCCGCCGCCCCGACCGCGCGAACGGCGCGAGGAGGCGCGCGGCCTGCTCGGGCGCGGCCAGCTCCAGGACCGCCGCGGGCACGAACCCCGGCGCCCACAGCGCCACCGCCGCGCCCGGATCGCCGAACGCGAGCTCCTCGTGGATGAGGCACGCGGTGAACGTGTCGAGCCCCAACCCGCCCAGCGCCTCGGGGACGTCGACCAGGGACAGGCCGAGAGCATGGAACCGATCGAACAGCTCGCCCGGCACGCCGTCCCGCTCGAGCTCGCGCAGCCGCGGGCGCATCTCCTCCGCCGCAAACTTCCGTACCGTCTCCCGGACCATCTCCTGGTCCTCGGTGACCGCGAAACTGATCATGATCGCACCTTGGATCTAGCCGACTTTCGCCTGCCCGAGCTCTTGCCTGACCTCGCCCCCCGGCGTATCGTCGCCGTCGCCTGGCACCGGCGGGCGGAGACCGTCCACCATGTTCCTCACCGCAGCGAGCCGTTCCCGGATCCGCGCCAGCCGCGCGTGCGCGGCGGCCGTATCGTCGGCCAACCGCTGGAGCTCGCGCAGGATTTCGGGCGGAAGCATGCGATGATGCTACCCGGCGCCGTCGGGATCGTCAAACGATGCCAGATGAGATGAACGAAAACTCGCAGGGCCTCATCCGCGTGGGCTGCGCCGACCTCCCGTCGGGAATCGCGCGCACGGCCTACTTCGAGCACCTCGATCTGCTCGAGGTGGCCTCCACGTTCTGGGAGCCGCCGGGCGAGAACGCGCTCCGCCGCTGGCGCCGCGAGACGCCCGCGACCGAGGCGTTCACCGTCGTCGCCTGGCAGCTCATCACCCACGAGGCGAATTCGCCCGGGTACTCGCGCCTCAACACCAAGCTCGCCCCCGAGGCCCGCGCCCGGTGCGGCGGGTTCCGCGCCACCGACGAGGTTCGCATGGCCTGGGGCCGCACGCTCGCCGCCGCGCGCGCGCTCGAGGCCGAGGTCATCCTCTTCGAGACGCCGCCCGCGTTCTCTCCGTCGGAGGCGAACAAGGACGCCCTCCGCCGCTTCTTCGGCGAGGTGGCCGGCGACGCCGAGGGCATCGGGCTGGCGTGGGAGCCGCAGGGGTTGTGGGAGCCAGGGCAGGCGTCCAAGCTCGCCGCAGAGCTCGGCGTCGTCTACGCGCTCGACCCGCTCCAGCTCGAGGTGCCGCCGCCCGACGACGCGCGCGCCTACTTCCGCATCCACGGCCTCGGCATCTACCGCAACAAGATCTCCGACGACCTGCTCGAGCTCCTCGCCGACATGGTGGAAAACTACGAGCGCGCCTGGGTCGTGTTCGCCAACGTCGAGAAGTACCCCGACGCCCAGCGGTTCCACCGCCTCGTCGCCGGCCGCTGCTACGTCGAGACCGACGACGCCTGATGTCCCTGTCCGACGCCGAGGTCGCCCTCGTCGCGGCGGAGCTCGCCCCGCGCCTGCACGGGCACGTCGGCAAGATCTTCGCCGATCCGCACGATCCGTTCGCGATCGTCGTCGAGATCGGGCGCGACCGCCTGGTCCTGTCGGCGCATCCGCGCGCGAGCCGGATCCACCTTCAGGCGGAAAGGGCACCCGCGGCCGGCCCGCCGCCGGCGTTCGCGATGCTCCTGCGCAAACGCCTATCGGGGCTGCGCCCATTGCTGTCCGTGCTCCCCGGCGAGCGCGTGGTGACGCTCGATTTCGGCCCGGGGCACGACCGCCTCGTCGCCGAGCTCACCGGCCCGCACGCCAACGTGTTCCTCGTCGCGCCGGACGGGACGATCGCCGGCGCGCTGCGGCCCAGCCGCTCCGCCACGCGGCCGCTCGCGCCCGGCAGCGCCTGGACGCCGCCGCCGACCGCGCCGCCCGACGCCCGCTGGCGCGGGCGCAACCGCTTCGGCGCGGGGCCGGGCGCGGCGGAGCGCATGGCCGCGCACTACGCCGCCTTTCTGGCGGAGGAAGAAACGCGCGCGCTGCGCGAGCGCCTCGGCGGTGCGCTGCGGCGCGACTTCCACCGCCTCACCCGGCGCGAGGCCGCGCTGGAGGGGGACATGGCGCGCATCGCGGAGGCCGCCCGCTACCGCAAGCTCGGCGACCTGCTCCTCGCCCACGCGCACGCGCTCCCCGGCCGCGGCGCCGCCTCCGCCGTCGTCCCCGACGACTTCGAGGACGGCGCGCCCCTCACGATCCCGTTGGACCCGGCGCTCGACGCGCGCGAGAACGCCGCCCGCTACTACCGGCAGCACAAGCGCCTCACCGCGGGCCGGCGGCACGCCGAGGGTCGGCTCGCCGCGACGCGCGCCGAGATGGCGCGCCTGCGCGCGCGCCTCGACGCCGTTCCGTCGCTGTCGCTGGAGGAGCTGCGCGCGCGCGCCCCCGCCGTTCCTGCCCGCGCCCGCCGGCGCTCCGACGCCGAGGCCGACGCCGAGCGCCTCCCCTTTCGCGAGTTCCGCTCCGTCGCCGGCGAGGTCATCTGGGTCGGCCGCTCCGCCGCCGACAACGATGCGCTCACGTTCCGCCACGCGCGCGGCGGCGACACGTGGCTGCACGCGCGCGACGCGCCGGGGGCGCACGTCGTCGTGCCCGCGCGCGGCGGCAGGCCGCCGGCGGCCGAGACCCTCCTCGACGCGGCGACGCTCGCCGCGCACTACTCACCCCTGGCAAAGGAAGCGCAGGTGGACGTACACGTCGCCCAGGTGAAAAACCTGCGCAAACCGCGCAGCGCGCCGCCGGGGATGGTCTACGCGTCGGAGACGAAGACGATCCGCGTGCGCATGGAGGCGGAACGCGTGCGACGTCTTCTCGAGAGCTAAAAAACGAAGCTTGCGATGGGCGTGGGGAGGACGGCCGGCTCGATGGTGTCGACTTCGTGCGCCTTGGCGCGCATCGACTGCGAGCGTTTCGGCTTGGTGGTGCGGGCTCCCTTCGCCGTGGGCCGCTTCGGCTTCGCCTTGCGCGCCGCTCGTGTCTTCGTCGCCTTCGCGGGTTTCGTCTTCTTCGACGACATACGCTCTCCTTCGCTTTACAACCGGCTGGGCGTTGATTATACCCAAACGGATGAAATTCACGCACTTTGGCGGTCTCCCGACCGAAGCGCAAGCAGATCTTCTGGCGCTTCCGATTTTTGCCGATAAGCTGAATGAATCCGCCGTGATCGGTGCGCTGGACGAGCGATTGGGGGGCACGGTCCGCCCCATCCTCGAAGAGGAAGGTTTCAAGGCCCGTCCGCAACAGACTCTGCTGGTCCACACCCAAGGCAAGCTCCCGCAAAAGCGCCTCCTGCTCGTGGGCCTCGGCCCCGAAAAGGACGCCAACCCCGCGGACTTACGCCACGCGGCGGCCAAGGCGGCGAAGACGGCCCGGTCGGTCAGCGCAAAGAGCGTCGCCATCGCGCTCCCCGCGTCCCTCGCCGACGAGCGCGGCATGCAGTTCCTCGCCGAGGGCGTCCTCCTCGGCCGCTATCGCTTCGATCGGTACCTCACGAACGACGACTCGCGGCGCCCCGACACGCTCGAGAGCGCGATCCTCGTCGGCGGCGCCGGCGAGGCCGCGTTCGGCCGCGCGGTGCGCCGCGCCGAGATCGTCGCCGCGGCGGTGACGCGCGCGCGCGACTGGGTCAACGAGCCGGCCGGCACGCTGACGCCGCGTCGCCTCGCCGCCGAGGCCGAGAGCCTCGCCACCTCGCGCGGCCTGAGCGTGAAGGTGCTCGGCCCGGCCGAATGCCGCGAGCTCGGCATGGGCATGTACCTCGCCGTGTCCCAGGGCTCCGACGAGGAACCGCGCTTCGTGCACGTCGCCTACAAGCCCAAGGCGCCGGCGAAGCGGCGCGTGTGCATCATCGGCAAGGGCGTGACGTTCGACTCCGGCGGTCTGTCGCTCAAGCCGTCCAACGCGATGGAGGACATGAAGGTCGACATGGCCGGCGCCGCCGCGGTGCTGAGCGCCGTCGCCGCGGTGGCCGAGCTCGAGTCTCCCGTCGAGGTCCACGCCATCGCGGCCTGCACCGAGAACATGCCCTCGGGCAAGTCGTACAAGCTCGGCGACGTGCTCCGCTCCATGGCGGGCAAGACGGTGGAGATCAACAATACCGACGCCGAGGGACGGCTGACGCTGGGCGACGCCATCACCTATGCCCTCAAGCAGGAGCCCGACGAGATCTTCGATTTCGCCACGCTGACGGGGGCGTGCGTCGTGGCGCTCGGGCCCCACGTGGCCGGCGTCATGACGAATGACACGGTGCTCTCGGAGAAATGGCTCGCTGCGGCAAAATCGGCCGGCGAGGAGATGTGGCCGCTTCCCCTGCCCGAGCGCCTCCGGGAGATGTTGAAGAGCGACGTAGCCGACATGAAGAACACGGGCGAGCGCTACGGCGGCGCGCTGACCGCCGGACTTTTCCTAAAAGAATTCGTAGGTTCCACGCCCTGGGTGCACGTCGACATCGCCGGCCCAGCGTCGGCCGACAAGGAGTACGGCGCCACCCCGAAGGGCGGAACCGGATTCGCCGTGGCCACGCTGCTGGAGTACCTCTGCCGTTAGCCAATTTACAAAATTGCAGGCTAACCGCATTGACGCAAGGGGGTGTGTGTGGTAGCGTTACCAGGTCCCGACATGTAGCCAGTCTTGGGGGGACCCTGAGGAGAAACCTGGAATGGATGCCTCTTTCAACGTTGGCGATAAGGCCGTCTACCCTGCGCACGGGGTGGCGGAGGTCGTCGGTCTCGAGACCCGCGAAATCGGCGGGAACAAGCAGACCTTCTACATTCTCAAGATCCTCGAAACCGGGATGAAGATCATGGTTCCGACGCGCAACGTCGCCGCGGTGGGGCTGCGCGAGGTCATCTCCGAGACGGATGTGAAAGAGGTTTACAACATCCTGAAGTCCAAGGAGATTGCGGTCGAGGGGCAGACCTGGAACCGCCGCTATCGCGAGTACATGGACAAGATCAAGACCGGCAGCGTGTTCGAGATCGCCGAGGTCCTCCGGGACCTGTGCGTGCTCCGCGCCGGGAAGGAGCTCTCGTTCGGCGAGCGCAAGATGCTCGACACGGCGCGGCAGCTGCTCGTCAAGGAGCTCGCCATCGCCAAGGGCACCAAGGAGACGAAGATCGAAGCGGAGCTGGAGAAGATCTTCGGCGCGCAGGCCCGCGCCTGATCTACCAGCGCATCAAGATCGACCCCCAGGTGTAGCCGGCGCCGAACGCGACCAGGCACACGAGGTCGTCCTTCTTCACCTTCCCCAGCTTCAACGCCTCGTCGAGACACAAGGGGATGGTCGCCGCCGTCGTGTTGCCGTAGCGGTCGATGTTGTTGTGGATCTTCGCGTCCGGCAGCCCCAGCGTCTTCTGAACGAACTCGTTGATGCGGAGATTCGCCTGGTGCGGGATGACGCAGCCGAGGTCCGCCAGCGTGTAGCCGTTCGACTTGAGCGCCTCGGCGACGACCTCGGTCATGTGCGTGACCGCGCCCTTGAACACCTGGCGCCCCTTCATCTGCGGGTAGTGGCGGCCCTCCTCGAGATCCTGGTGCGACAGGCGCGGGTGCTTCTTCGACGACGGCACCTCGACCCAGAGATCCTCCGCCGAGGCCCCGTCCGCGTAGAGGTGCGCGGACAGGATCCCGCGGCGGTCGTCCTCCGACGGGCCGACGACCGCCGCCCCGCCCGCGTCGCCGAACAGCACGGCCACGTCGCGCCCCCGCGTCGAGATGTCGATTCCCGTCGAGTGGACCTCCGCGCCCACGACCAAGACGTAGTCCACGGCCCCCGTCTTGATGAATTGATCGGCAATCGCCAGGCCGTAGATGAACCCGGTGCACTGCTGCCGGATGTCGAGGATGGGCATCGGCTTGAGGCCAAGCTTGCGCTGCAGGAACACGCCCGTGCCGGGAAAGTCGTGGTCCGGCGACAGCGTGGCGAAGACGACCATCTGGATCTTCTCGAGCGGCAGCTCGGCCGCGGCCAGCGCCCGCCGCGCCGCCTCGACGCCGAGGTCCGACGAGCCGATGCCCGACCCTTCGTCGATCCACCGCCGCTCGCGAATGCCGGTCCGCTCGATGATCCACTCGTCGGTGGTGTCCATCCATTGCTTGAGATCGTCGTTCTTGACGACGCGCGGCGGCGCGTACGCGCCTACGCCCAGGATCCGGGACCTGCGCATATCTGGCCTCCTCACGGAGCCTAGTTCAGACGTCCAAGTTTCGCACGGAAAGGGCGTTCTTTTCGATGAACTCGCGCCGCGGCTCGACCAGGTCGCCCATGAGCGTCGAGAAGATCTGATCCGCCTCGACGCTGTCCTGGACCTTCACCTGGAGGAGCGTGCGCGTCGCCGGGTCCATCGTCGTCTCCCACAGCTGCTCCGCGTCCATCTCGCCCAGACCCTTGTACCGCTGGATGGTGAGCCCCTTCCGGCCCATCTCCTCGATCGCCTTGGCGAGCGACTGGAGCAGCTTGTGCTCCTGGCGCTCCGCGCCGCGCTGCACCACGAACGGCGGCGCCGCCTGCTCGTACAGCTCGCCGCGGAGCCGCCGCAGCTCTTCGTACTCGGGGGAGTCGAGGAACTCGAAGTCGATCGTCGCCTGCTTGCGCCCGCCGCCGATGCGCGCCGGCGCGTGGATCTCGACGCCGCCGTGCTCGCGATCGGGCTGGATCGCGAACTTGACCGGCGCGAGCCCGGGATGGCGGCTGGCCAGGAACGGCAGGACCTTGTCGTCGAGGAGCGCGCGCACCCGCGCGGGATCGCGCAAGTCCGCCTTGTCGAGCTGGGCGGCCTGGACCAGCGCGTCGACGATGCGCGCGTCGCAGCGCTTGTCGAGGATGTCGAGCACCTTGCCGTAGCGGAGCGCCTTGCGGATGAACCCACCGAGCTCGCTTCCCGACAGCGTGACGCCGCCGGCGCCGGTGACCTTGACCTCCTCGACCGCCGCCTCGATGAGAAACTCCTCCAGGCCCGCCTCGTTCTTCAGGTAGACCTCTTTCTTGCCGCGCTTCACCTTGTACAGCGGCGGCTGGGCGATGTAGAGGTAGCCGTCGCCGACGATCTCGCCGTAGTGGCGGAAGAAGAACGTGAGGAGGAGCGTGCGGATGTGCGATCCGTCGACGTCCGCGTCGGTCATGATGATGATGCGGTGGTAGCGGAGCTTGCCGAGGTCCTTGTCCTTGTCGACTCCGCAGCCGAGCGCGGTGATGAGCGTCGCGATCTCCTGCGACGCCAGCATCTTGTCGAAGCGCGCCCTCTCGACGTTGAGGATCTTGCCGCGCAGGGGCAGGATCGCCTGGAACCGCCGGTCGCGCCCCTGCTTGGCCGAGCCGCCGGCCGACTCGCCCTCGACGATGAAGATCTCGGCGTGGGCGGGGTCGCGCTCCTGGCAGTCGGCGAGCTTGCCCGGCAGCGACGACAGCTCGAGCGCGCCCTTGCGCTGCACCATCTCGCGCGCCTTGCGCGCCGCCTCGCGCGCCCGCGCCGCCAGCACCGCCTTCTGGATGATCGCGCGCGCCTCGCGCGGATGCTCCTCGAGGAACCGGCCGAGCTTCTCGTTCACCACCGCCGCGACGATGCCGGTCACCTCGCTGGAGACGAGCTTGTCCTTGGGCTGATTGTTGAACTTGGGATCGGGGTGCTTGACCGAGATCACCGCGGCGAGGCCCTCGCGCAGGTCGTCGCCGCCGAGGCCGCCCTTCAGATCCTTGAGGAGGTTGTTCTCCTGGCCGTAGGCATTGATCGTGCGCGTGAGCGCCTGGCGGAACCCGGTGAGGTGGCTGCCGCCGTCCTTGTTCTTGATGTTGTTGGTGAAGCAGTAGATCTGCTCGGTGAACGAGTCGTTCCACTGCACCGCGATCTCCACGCCGACGCCGTCGCGCTCGTCCATGACGACGATGGGCTTTTCGTGGATGGGCTGCTTGTTGGTGTTGAGATCCTCCACGAACGACGCGATGCCGCCGGCGTAGCGGAACTCGTGGCTCTTGCCGGCGCGCTCGTCGGTGATGGCGATGGTGAGCCCGCGGTTGAGGTACGAAAGCTCGCGCAGGCGCTGCGACAGCACCTCGAACGAGTAGTCGATGTTCTTGAACACTTCGGCGTCGGGCTTGAACGTGATCTTCGTGCCGGAGCGACGATCGGTCACGCCGATCGCGCCAAACTGCGTGTGCGGCTCACCGCGCCGGAACTCCTGGTAGTACACCTTGCCGTCGCGGCGGATCTCCAGCTTGAGCCATTCGGACAGCGCGTTTACGACCGATACGCCGACGCCGTGGAGGCCGCCGGAGACCTTGTAGCTCTGGTGGTCGAACTTGCCGCCGGCGTGGAGCACCGTCATCACGACCTCGGGCGTCGGCCGGTTCTCGGTGGGGTGCATCTCGACGGGGATGCCGCGCCCGTTGTCCTCGACGGTGACGGAGTTGTCGAAGTGGATGACCACTTCGACGCGATCGCAGAAGCCGGCCAGCGCCTCGTCGACGGAGTTGTCGACGACCTCGTACACCATGTGGTGCAGGCCGGTGCCGTCGTCCGTGTCCCCGATGTACATGCCGGGGCGTTTCCGGACTCCCTCCAGCCCCTTCAAAACTGTAATGCTTTCGGCGGTGTAGCCCGTGGCGCCGTTCCGCGCTTCGTTCATTGCGAGTCCCGGGTTTCTACCACGCAGATCCTAGTTGGTAAAGGGGCGAATGGTACCGTTAACCACTTGATAATCCTTACGATTATCGGCAACCAGGACGTGGCGGGGATGGGTGGTGGTGACGAAGCACTGGCAGTCGATCTCGTGCAGCAGATCGAAGAGGTACTGGTTGCGCAGCGGATCGAGCTCGGAGCTCACGTCGTCGAGAAGGAGAAGGGGTGCGTCTCCGCGCACCTCGACGAGGAGCGACATCTCCGCCGCCTTCCAGGCGAGGACCAGCGCGCGGAGCTGCCCCTGCGAGGCGAACGCGCGGGCGTCCCTCCCGTCGAGGGAGAACACGAGATCGTCGGTGTGCGGGCCGACGCCGGTATGGCGGCGCAGGCGGTCGCGGGCGCGCCCGGCACCGAGCTCGGCGAGAAGGGAGCCCGGCGGGCGGGGCGGCGCGTCGTAGCGGACCGCGGCCGCGAGCCCGGACCTGGAGATCGCCGCAAACGCCGCGGCGAACCGCGGCGCGAGCTCGTCGAGCGTGCGGCGGCGGGCCGCGTCCACGCGCTCGCCGTGGGCCGCGAGCTGCTCGTCGTAGACGTCGAGGACGGCGTCGGCGCCGCCCTGCTTGAGGAGCGTGTTGCGCTGCCTGAGCACATGGGCGTACCGCTGCGCGTCCTCGAGGAACGTCACGTGGCGGTTGAACACCGCCCGGTCGAGGAACCGCCGCCGCCCCGATGGGGTCCCCCGGAGGACGCGCAGGTCCTCGGGCGCAAACGTGACGACGTTCATGCCGCCGAAGTACTCGCCCAGGCTTTGGGGCGTCTTTCCGTCGAGCAGCACCTGCTTCTTGCCCGGACGCAGGATGACGTCGTAGCGCCGCTCGAGGCCGCCGCGGTCGGCCTCGGCCGCGACATGCGCTTCCTCGGCGCCCCAGGCGACGAGGTTGGGGAGGTGCGTGGTGCGGAACGAGCGCAGCGTCGCGACGAGATAGATCGCCTCGAGGAAGTTCGTCTTTCCCTGGCCGTTGTCGCCCCACAGGACGGTGAAGCGCGCCTCCGGCACGAAGGTCGCCGGCTCGAGGTTGCGGAGGTTCTGGAGACGCAGCGTGCGGAGGAACAAAGGATCAGATGCGCATGGGCATGACGACGCCGAGATAGTCGGTGCCGTCCGCGGGCCGGATGACGCCCGGGTCGAGCTCGCCCGAGAGGTCCAGGCGGACCTGCTCGTTCGTCATCTGCTGCAAGATGTCCTCGAAGTACTTGGGGTTGAATCCGATGGCGAGCGGCTCGCCCGCGTACTCGACCTCGAGCTCCTCGCGCACCTCGCCGAGCTCGGGGTTGTCCGACGCGATGTGAAGGATGCCCTTCTCCATCGCGAGCTTGATGCCGCGCGTGTCCGACGACATGAGCGACGCGCGGCGCAGCGCCTCGAGGAGCTCCTTGCGTCCCACCACAAGCGACTTGTCGTTGCCGGTGGGAATGACCTTGTCGTACGGGGGAAACTGCGCCTCGATGATCTTGACGGCCAGGGCGGCCTCGCCCGTCTTGACGAACACGTAGATGCCGGCCACCGCCATCTCGCTGGGGCTCGCGGCGCCCTCCAGGGCGCGTTTCATCTCGGTGAGCCCCTTGCGCGGGATGATGACGCCCTGGGGCAGCACGGGGCCGCCGGTGAGCGTACGCTCGACTTTGGACAGCCGGTGGCCATCGGTCGACACCATGCGCGCCCGCGCGCCGTCGCACTCGAGAAGCACTCCGTTCAGGTGAAAACGCGTCTCGTCGTTGGACACCGAGAACAACGTCTTGTCGATCATCTCGCGCAGGACGGCCGGGTCCACCTTGGAGTACTTCACCTCACGGTGGTCGGGCATCTTGGGGAAGTCGCGGTCGGGCATCCCCACCAGCTTGTAGGCGACCTTGGCGGCCCTGATGTCCGCCCAGTTGTTCTCGGCGCGGCGGAACACGACGTCCTCGCCGGGGAGGCTCTGCACGACGTCGTGAAGCGGCCGCGCGCCCACGGTGAGGCCGCCCTCCTTGTCGATCTTGGCCGCAAGCTCGACCGAGACCGACACGTTCAGGTCGGTCGCCGCGAGGAGGAGCTTGTTCTTTCCGTCGGTGCGGAGGAGCACGTTGGCGAGGATGGGCATCGTGCTCCTGCGGTCTGCGATACCCTGCGCGAGCCGGAGGCCCCTCAAGAACTCGCTCTTCTGGATGCGAAACTCCATGGTGCTGCTCCTCTCCGTCTTCTGTCTAACCGATCTTTATTTAATTAAAGATCAGTGGTGATAGTAGCGCCTGTGGATATGTGGACGGAGCGCGCAGCCTGTTGAGATGCCGGCGGTTTCCAGGCGACGGCGCGCGGGACTGGGTGTGCGCGCCCGTCGCCTGCCGTCGTCATCTGGTCGTGCGTTCGCATCGTCCACCGTCCTTCACATCCTCCCCCACAGAGACCGCCACAAGATTGTGCACAGACATATCACTTCGGTCTGACGTAGCGCCCGTCCACGCCCGTCACCTGAAGAGCAGGCTCTCGATCGCCTGGACCTCGCTGCGCAGCCCGGGGTCGGTCTTGACGCGCTCCGCGACCTTCTCGCAGGCGGACAGCACCGTCGTATGGTGCTTGTTGCCGAACGCGCGCCCGAGGTCGGGGAAGCTGTCGCCGGTGTGTCGGCGCGCCAGGAACATCGCCACCGCGCGTGGCGTAGCGATCGACTTGTGGCGCCGCTCGCTCTTGAGGTCGAGGACCTTGACTTGGTAGTAGCTGGCCACGGCCTTGAGGACTTGGTCGACGGTGAGCTTCTCCGAGGCGCGCGCGATCGTCCCCTCCAGCACCTCGCGGGCGAAGTCGATCGTGATCTCGCGCCGCGACAGTGAAGCGTAGGCGGCGAGGCGGATCAGCGCGCCTTCGAGCTCGCGCACGTTCGACTTCACCGAGGAGGCGATGTAGAGCGACACCTCGTCGGGGAGCTGGATGGCCTCGGCATCGGCCTTCTTGCGCAAGATGGCGACGCGGACCTCCAGCTCCGGCGGCTCAATATCCGCCATGAGCCCCCACGCGAAACGGGTGCGCAGCCGGTCGGCCACGTCGGGAATCTCGTGCGGCTTGCGGTCGGCGGAGAGCACGATCTGGCGCTGTTGCTCGTAGAGCGCGTTGAACGTGTGGAAGAACTCCTCCTGCGTCGAATCCTTGTTCGCGATGAACTGAATGTCGTCGAGAAGGAGGACATCGCACTCCTCGCGGTAGCGCTGGCGGAACGAGTGCATCTTGCCGTTGCGGATGGAGTGGATGTACTCGTTCATGAACCGCTCGCCCGACAGGTAGAGGATCGTCGCGCTGGGGCGGTTGAACTTGATCTCGTTGCCGATGGCGTGGAGGAGGTGCGTCTTGCCGAGCCCCACGCCGCCGCAGATGAAGAGCGGGTTGTATTTGGGCGGGTCGGGGCTGGCGACCGCGCGCGCGGCGGCGTGCGCGAGCTGGTTCGACGGACCGGCGACGAACGTCTCGAAGCGGTACTTCGGGTTGAGCCCGGGCGCGACGGCGTGCTCGCCCGCCGCGGGCTCGGCGCCGGGCTCGATGAACGGCTCATCGAGCGCCGTCGGCGGGGGCACGACGCTCGTCGACCCCGACTCGGAGGCGGCGCGCTGCGCCGCCTCCGACACCTCGAACTCGACGTGGAAATCGCGGCTGTCCTCCTGCCGGAGCTCGTCGAGGACGGTCGACAGGTAGTTGGACTCGAACCAGAGCCGGACGTACTGGTTCGGCGCGCGCAGCACGATCCGGTTGCCCTCGATCCGGGCGCACTCGATCGGCCGGAGCCACATCTCGAAGGTTTGAGGGGTTACTTTGCCGGACAGACGAGTCAAGGCGCTGTTCCACAAGGACGTCACGGCCAGTCACCCTCCGCGAAGGAAAACGACCCACAGGTCATCCACAGCCTGTGGACAACGGACCAACCCAAGCGTTTCCTGTTCCTCGGTTTTCGACGGTTCGATGTCGCGATCTGCGTTGGCGAGAACCCGGGACTCGTGCGCGGAATGGATCCGTAGCAAAGGCAAAAGCCCTGCTGCAAGAAAAAATGACGCGCCCTCAAAAGCCGTGTGATCTCGAATGGCAACTGCGGGTCAAAAACGACGCACGCGGGAGGCGGTTCGCTCGCCTGTGAACGGCGCGCCAAACCCAGTGCGGTTCCATGGGGTTGGCGCGCGGGCGTTGGCGCTTGACACGCTGGAGGGCAAGCGCTAACGATACGCGTCCCGACGGAGAATGCCATGGCCAAAGGTAAGCGCACGTATCAGCCGCACAACAAGCGCCGCAAGCGCGTTCACGGATTTCGCAAGCGCATGCAGACGCAAGAGGGACGCAAGGTGCTCAAGCGGCGGCGCGCCAAGGGCCGCAAGCGCCTCACCGTGACGATCGCGAAGAAGTAGGTCAGGCCGACGTCGGAAGCCTTTCCCAAACGAGTCAGACTGCGCACCCGCTCGGAGTACCTTTCGGTCCAGCGCCTCGGGCGCAGGGTAACGGGTGAGCTTTTTCTCGTGCTGATCGTGAACAGGGAGCGCAAGGACGGTGACGTGGAGACGCGCGTCGGCATCACGGTGTCGTCGAAGGTGGGGAACGCCGTGGTGCGCAACCGCCTCAAGCGGTGGGTTCGGGAGTACGTGCGCCGGCACATCCCCGAGCTGCCCGAGAGGGCAAATCTCGTGATCCTGGCCCGCAATTCCGCGGGGGTGGCGAGTCACCCCGCCGTGGATCAAGATCTCCGCACGTTGCTCGTCCGGGCGAGAAGCATGTCATGAGGCGGCTCCTGCTGGCGTTGATCGGGTTTTATCGGCGGTGGCTGTCGCCGCTCAAACGCACGCCGTCGTGTCGGTTTCTGCCCACCTGCTCGGAGTACGCGCGGGAGGCGATCGAGGTGCACGGAGCCTGGCGGGGCACGGCGGCCGCGCTACTGCGCCTCCTCCGATGTCATCCGTTCTGTAGAGGCGGCTTCGACCCGGTGAAGAGGTAGGCATGGAAGATCAAGGCAAACGGCTGCTCCTGGCGGTTGGCATCGTCGCCGCCATGTACCTGGCGTGGATGCTGCTGTTCCCGCCCAAGGCGCCGCCCCCCGCGCCGCCGCAAAAGCCGGCGGCCGCGGAGACGAAGGCGGCCGCGGCCGCGACGGCGGCCCCGGCCCCGGCGCCGGGAGCGCCCGAGGCGGGGCCGGCGTGCGTGCCGGAGTCGCCGAACGAAGCGCCGCGGTGGGACACGCCCGAGTGGACCGCGACGTTCTCTCGCTGCGGCGGCGCGCTGGCGAGCCTGACGCTCAAGGGCGCGCAGTTCGAGATCGACGGCAAGCCGATCGACATGGTGCGGACCGGCCCCGCCCCGGCGTATTTCCCGCTGCAGGTGCAGGTGGCCGCGCCCGCATCCGGCGGCACGAATGCCGACGAGCAGCGCGTCGGGCTCGTGCCCGCGGGCGCGACGTGGGAGCTCACCAACCAGTCCGACGACGCCATCTCCTTCAAGTGGCGCTCGGGCGACGGCACCGTGGAGATCACCAAGACGTTCCGCCGCAACGTCCCGTCCAAGTACGGGTTCCTCCTCGATTTCACGGTGACGAACGCCGCGCCGGCCGGCGGGCCCAAGCGCATGGTCGAGGCCTCGGTGGAGCTCTTCGGCTACCAGGACCCGATGGCCAAGGAGCGCGGCACGTTCACCTACGCCGAGCCCTGGTGGGACGCCGCCTGCTACGTCGACGGCAAGGCGCGCCACGACGCGGTCAAGGGGCTGGCGGCGGCGCCGACTGTGCACGGCGGAGACGTCCGCTGGGGCGGCATCGCGCACCAGTACTTCCTGTTCGCGGCGGCGCCGCTGGGCTCCGACCCGGTCGTGTGCGCGAGCTCGATGGTGGCGGCGGAGCGGCGCGGGATCATCGAGTCGCGCCTCACGTTCAACACGCCGTCGACGCTGGAGCCGGGGCAGAGCCTCAAGCAATCGCTCATCGTCTACTCGGGCCCCAAGCTCCACGGGGAGCTGGATCAGATCTCGATCGTGGGCGGGCGCGAGACGCACCTCGCCGACGCGGTCGACCTGGGGTGGTTCTCGTTCCTGGCCCGGCCGATGCTGGCGCTGCTCAAGGTGTTCCACGGCTGGGTGATCAACTGGGGCCTGGCGATCATCCTCCTCACCATCACGGTGAAGCTGCTCACGCTGTACTGGACGACCAAGTCGATGCGGTCGATGAAGGCGATGAGCAAGCTCAAGCCGGAGTTCGACAAGCTTCGCGAGAAGTACGCCAACGACAAGATGAAGCAGCAGGAAGAGCTGATGAAGCTCTACAAGTCGCACAAGATCAGCCCGCTCGGAGGCTGCTTGCCGCTCCTGCTGCAGATGCCGATCTGGTTCGCGCTGTACCAGACGCTGTCGGCGGCGGCGGAGCTCTACCGCGCGCCGTTCGTGGGCTGGATCCAGGACCTGACGGTGCCGGATCCCTACTACGTGATCCCGATCGTCCTGACCGGCGTCACGTTCCTCCAGACCAAGCTGTCGCCGGCGGCGGTGGACTCGCAGCAGCAGAAGATCATGCAGTACCTCATGCCGGCGATGCTCGGCTTCTTCTCGCTGGTGTTTCCGTCGGGCCTGGGCATCTACATGCTGACGAACACCGGGCTGTCGATCGGCCACCAGCAGTGGATGAACGCGCAGGACAAGAAGAAGCCGGCGCCGACGCCGCCCAAGGCGGAGGCCAAGCCGGACGCCAAGAAGCCCGAGGCCAAGCCCGAAGCCAAGCCCGAAGCCAAGACCGACGCCAAGCCGCAAAAGAAGCGGGACAAGGGCGTGGCGGCGAAGAAAGCTTGATATAGTCAGGCGTCATGGCGCGGGAAGCGGAACGCGCGCGCGAGGTCCTCGTCGGGATCCTCGAGCGCATGGGCATCGACGCCACCATCGACGTGCGCGAGGAGGGCGAGCGTACGTTGCTCGACATCCACGGCCCCGAGGCGGGGCTCGTGATCGGCAAGAAGGGGCAAACGCTGGAGGCGCTGCAGTACCTCGTGTCCAAGGTCGTGCACCGCGACGAGCCGGAGGGGTTTCACCCCATCGTCGTCGACTCGGAGGGATACCGGGCGCGGCGGGAGGCGACGCTGGTGGACATGGCCAAGCGGCTGGGCGAAAAGGCGGTGCGCACCCGGACGACGATCACGATGAACCCGATGAGCCCGCACGACCGTCGGATCATCCACATCACGCTGGACAAGGTGCCGGGGGTGACCACGCGCAGCGAGGGGGAGGGCATCTTCCGCCGCCTCCTCATCGTCCCCGCGCCCGACAAGGTGTGAGGGACGACGACACGATCGCGGCGATCGCGACACCGCCCGGCGCCGGCGGCGTGGGGATCGTGCGCATGTCCGGGCCGCGCGCGGTCGCGCTGGCGGCCGCGCTCGTCGGGCGCGACGCTCTCGACGACCGGCGGATGATCCTCGCGCGCGCGCGCGACCCCGCCACCGGCCAGCGTCTCGACGAGGTGCTGGTGGTGGCGATGCGCGCGCCGCGCTCGTACACCGGCGAGGACGTCGCCGAGGTGCACGGCCACGGCGGCGCGGTGAACCTGGGCCGGCTCCTGCGCGCGGCGGTGGCGCTGGGGGCGCGTCCCGCCGAGCCGGGGGAGTTCACGCGGCGCGCGTTCCTGAACGGCCGGCTCGACCTGGCGCGCGCGGAGGCGGTGGCCGACGTGATCGCGGCGGCGTCGGAGCGGGCGCTGCGCGCGGCCCAGGTCGCCCTGTCGGGCGCGCTGGGGGAGCGCGTGGCCGCGGCGCGCGCGGAGGCGGTGGCGCTCCTCGCCGAGGTCGAGGCGTCGATCGATTTTCCCGAGGAGGATCTCGATTTCCTCCCGGCGGCGGCGGTGGCGGCGCGCGCCGAGCAGATCGCGGCGGCGGCGGCGGCGCTGTCGGCCACGTACGCGGTGGGACGGGCGCTGCGGCACGGCATCGAGGTGGCGATCGTGGGGGCGCCCAACGTGGGCAAGTCGAGTCTGCTCAATGCGCTGTGCGGCGAGGAGCGGGCGATCGTCGCCGCCGAGCCGGGGACGACGCGCGATTACGTCGACGCGCGCGTGGTGTGGGACGGCGTGCCGGTCACGTTGATCGACACGGCGGGCGATCGAGTCGTCGAGGGCGCGTCCCACCATGAGATCGAACGCCGCGGCGTCGAGCTGGGCCGGGCGCGCGCGGCGCGCGCCGACGTCATCCTGTCGCTGCGCGAGGCGGGCGGCGATGGCCCGCTCGACGAGCCGACCGACGCGCGCGCCCTGGCCGTGTGGAACAAGATCGACCTTCGCCCGGCGCCGGCGGGCGCGCTGGGGGTGTCGGCGCTGACCGGCGAAGGGCTCGATGCGCTGCGCCGCGCCGTCCTGGCGAAGATCCTCGGTGCCGCCGGCGAGGGCAGCGAGGAGGTGCTCGTGCAATCGGAGCGGCAGAAGGCGCTGCTCGACGAGGCGGTCGCGGCGGCGCGGCGCGCTACGTCGGCGGCGCGGGCCGGCCGCGCGGCCGAGCTCGTCGCCGCGGATCTGCGCGAGGCGGCCCAGCGCCTGGGCGCGATCGTCGGGGAAGAGGTGGGCGACGACGTGCTCCGGGCGCTGTTCGCCCGCTTCTGCATCGGCAAATGATGCGCCGGCTGCTCGAGCTCGCCACCGCGCCGCTCGTCGAGAGGCACGAGGGCGGCGCCGCCGACGCGGCGGTGGTGCTCGGCGCGCCGCTGCGGCCGGACGGCTCGCTGACCGAGGTGCTCGAGGAGCGCGTCGCCGCGGCGGTCGAGCTGTGGCGCGCCGGGCGCGTGCCGCTCGTGGTGATGACCGGCGGGCGCACGCGCGGCGCGGCGATCGCCGAGGCGGAGGCGATGGCCGCGGCGGCGCGGGCGCGCGGCGTTCCGCCCGAGGCGCTCCTGGTCGAGACCGCGGCGCGCTACACCGCAGAGAACGCGAAGAACGTCGCCGCGCTGCTCCTCCCGGCGCGGCGGCGGGTGTGGGTGGTGACGCAGCCGTTCCACCTGCGGCGCTCAATGTTGTGGTTCCGCCGGGTGGGCTTCGAGCCGCTCGGGCTCTACCTCGCCGACAGCGTGCAGTTTCGCCGGCCGCTGGCGGGGCTGCGCTGGGTCCTGCGCGAGGTGCCGGCGTGGCTGCGCGACCGGTTCATCGCAACGACATAGGATCGAACGCCCGCTCGACGGCGTCGGCGAGCGCCGCGGGGTCGCGCGCGCCGGCGACGTGCGGAACGGTGCCGAGGACGCGGACGCCCCCGTGCCGCTCGATTTCGCCGACGTTGTGCGGCTCGTCGGGGCCGGCCTGGGCGACGACGCGGTCCAGGATCACGCCGGCGATCGGGAGGCCCCGGCGGCGCGCCTCGGCGATCGTCAAGAGCGTGTGGTTGATGGTGCCGAGCGACGCCCGCGCGACGACGAGGAGCGGCAGCCCGAGGAAGGCGACAAGGTCGGCGGCGAGGAGATCGTCGGTGTAGGGGACGAGCAGGCCGCCGGCGCCCTCGACGAGGCAGAAATCGGCGTCGAGCGAGACGAGCGCGGCGCGGATGCGCTCGAACGATACCGGACGTCCCTCGAGGCGAGCGGCCACGGCCGGGGCGATCGGCGGGCGGAACGTGTACGGGACGAGCGCGCGCCCGGCGGCGGCGCCGAGGAGAGCACCGTCGGCGGGGTCGGGATCGCAGCCCGTCTCGACCGGCTTGAGCGCCGCGACGGCGACCCCGCGCCGACGCAGCGAGGCCAGTATCCCCGCGGAAACAAAGGTCTTTCCGACACCGGTATCGGTGCCCGTGACGAAGTACGTCCTCACGTCTCGGAGCGGATGCTGGCCGCGACGCCGGCCACGAGGTGGCGGATCTCGTCGAGGGTGATCGACAGCGGGGGCATGAGCACGACGACCGGGCCGAGCGGCCGGAGGAGAAGCTGGTGGGCGCGGGCGGCGCGGCAGACCTTGGCGCCGATGGCCGCGTCGTAGGGGTAGGCCGCGCCAGTCGTGCGGTTCGCGACGAGCTCGATGCCGACCATCATGCCGCGCTGGCGAATTTCGCCCACGTGCGCGAGCGGCGCGACCTGGCTGTGGAGCAGCCGGGACAGGAGCTCGATCTTCGGCCGCAGGTTGGCGATGACGCGGTCCTTCTCGAAGATGTCGAGCGACGCGAGCGCCGCGGCGCAGGCGAGCGGGTTGCCGGTGTACGTATGGCCGTGAAAGAACGTCCGCTTGTCGCCGTAGGCGCCGAGGAAGGCCCCGTAGACCGCGTCGGTGGTGAGCGTCGCGGCCAGGGGCAGATATCCGCCGGAGATGCCCTTGGCGAGGCAGAGGAAGTCCGGCGTGACCTCCTCTTGCTCGCAGGCGAACATCGTCCCGGTGCGGCCGAAGCCGGTCGCCACCTCGTCGCAGATGAGGAGGACGTCGTGCTTCCGGCACAGGTCCCGCGCCGCGCGCAGGAAGCCGGGCGGATGGAGGAGCATGCCTGCCGCGCCCTGCACGAGCGGCTCGACGACGAACGCGGCCAGGGTGGGGGCGTGCCGATCGAACGCCTGGATCAGCGCGTCGAAGCTCGCCGGGATGCGCTGGGTGGGGAACAGCAGCGGGTGAAAGATCTGGTGGAAGAGATCGATGCCGCCGACGCTCACGGCGCCGACCGTGTCGCCGTGGTAGGCGTCCGCGAGCGTCAAGAAGCCGGACTTGTCTGGGCGCCCGCGCTGTCGCCAGTACTGGAACGCCATCTTGAGGGCGACCTCCACGGCCGTGGAGCCGCTGTCCGAGTAGAAGACCTTGTCGAGGCCCGGCGGGGCGATGCGCACCAGGCGCTCGGCGAGTTCGATGGAGGGCACGTTGGCGAGCCCGAGCAGCGTGGAGTGCGCGACGCGATCGAGCTGGGCGCGGATGGCGGCGTCGATCTCCGGGCGGCGGTGGCCATGGACGGTGACCCACAGGGAGGAGACGCCGTCGAGGTAGCGCCTTCCGGTCGTGTCGAAGAGCCAGCTCCCCTCGGCGCGCTCGATGACGAGGGGCTCGTCGGCGAGCCAGTCCTGCATCTGCGTGAACGGATGCCAGACGTAGCGCTTGTCCTTGTCGCCGAGGGCGCTCACGCGCGACGCCCCAGATCGAGCCGGTCGAGCGTGGCCACGAGGGCCTCGATGTGCGCCGGCGTGTGGGTGGCCATCACCGAGATGCGGAGGCGGGCGGTGCCCGGGGGTACCGTCGGAGGCCGGATGGCCTGGGCGTAGATGCCGTCGGCGAGGAGCGCCTGCGTCGCGCCGAGCGCCCGCCGTTCGTCGCCGATGAGGAGCGGAAAAATAGGGGTCAGACCCGCACCGGGCGCAAGGAGGCCCCGCGCGGCCAGGGCATCGCGGAGCCTCGCGACATGTGCCTGAAGGTTGGCCCGCAGCCGATGGCCCTCGTCGCCGGCGGCGACGGCGAGGGCGGCGCGCGCGGCCACGGCGAGGCCCGGCGCGGGCGCGGTGGTGAAGATGAAGCTCCGCGCGCGATTGGCGAGAAGATCGACGAGCGTGCGCGAGCCGGTGACGTAGGCGCCGAAGGTTCCGAGCGCCTTTCCGAGGGTGGCGACGTGGACGTCCAGGGCCACGCCGAGCTCGGCGCCGAGCCCGCGTCCGCCGGGGCCGAGGACGCCGGTGGCGTGCGCTTCGTCGGCGACGAGGAACGCCGCGTGGCGATCGCAGAGCTCGCGGATCTCGCGCAGCGGGGCCAGGTCGCCATCCATCGAGAAGACCGTGTCCGTGACGACGAAGCGGCGTCGGCCCCCGGCACGGGCAAGCCGGCGCGCGAGGTCGGACGGGTCCGCGTGGGCATAGATTTCGACGCGGGCGCGGGACAGGCGACAACCGTCGACGATGCTGGCGTGGTTGAGGCGGTCGGAGAGGATGACGTCGTCGGGGCCGGCGAGGGCCTGGAGAACGCCGAGATTGGCCTGGTATCCGGATGAGAAGAGAAGGGCGGCGGGCGCGCCGTGAAAGTCGGCGAGCGCAGCCTCGAGCTCGCGATGGGCGCGAAGGTTCCCGACGATGAGCCGGGAGGCGCCGGAGCCCACGCCGTGGTCCGAGGTCCAGCGAAGGCTGGGATGGTGGGCGAGCCCGAGGTAGTTGTTGGAGGAGAAGTTGAGAACGAGGCGGCCATCGAGGTCAATGACCGCACCCTGCGGCGATCCGACGAGCCGAAGCGTCCGCCGGAGCCCGCGGCCGTCGAGATCGGCGAGCTCGGCAGAGAGGAGCTCGTCTAGAGACAGGGGCGTCACGCGGGCGGAATCTAGCAACGTTTCACGTGGAACGCGAGCGCGGGAGCGTCACGTTTCACGTGGAACGTAGAGGATGATCGAGCGGCCGGGGGCGTAGGGGATGCGCTGGGCTCCGGGGGGGAGCTCGGCGGCTTGTGCGCCCTCGAAGCCGAGGACGAGGCCGCCTGGTCGAACGAGCCGGGCGCCGAGGGACAGCCACTTTGGGAGAGGAAACGTGGCGCGGGATGTGGCCACGTCGAAGCGTTCGGCGAGGCGGTCGACGCGGTGGGCGATGATCTGGATGTTCGGGATGGGCACCTCGCGCCGCAGCGCTTCGAGGAACGCGGCCTTCTTGTGGTTGGGCTCGACGAGCGTCACGCGGAGCTCGGGTTTGGACAGGGCGATGACCGCACCCGGAAATCCAGCCCCGCTCCCAACGTCGACGAGGGTCGCTGCTCCGGACGGGACATGCGCCGCCGCGGCGAGGGAATCGCCGAAGTGCGTCGAACGGATGCCCACCTCATTCCGGATCGCGGTGAGGTTGATGCGGCGGTTCCAGAACAGGAGGAGTTGGACGTACTTATTGCCCGCCTGTGCGTTCATGAAGTGACACTACATGACATGCAATTCTACTCCGGGTGGGCGGCAGATGTTCGGCGGAGGCGCCCCGAGCCCGCTGCGTGAGCCGGCGCGAGCGAGAGATCGAATGCGCCTGCGCGGGACGATCGAGCTCGTCGTGCGCATGGCGTCGCGTGTCGTGTCGCGCGACGCGAACGTCAGGCACAGGCCGGATGCTCGACGGCAAGTGTCGAGGGACTCCGAGCGCTCGCCGACGTCGACCTGCACGGAATTGATTATAGGCCCCGCGCGCGGGTGCTAAAATTCCTCCGCCGTGGCCAAGCAGAGCCTCCTCATCGTGGACGGCGACGTGAAGAGCCTTCGTGTCCTCGAGGTGTCGCTCAAGAAAGCCGGCTTCAACGTCACGACGGCCACCAACGGCCACGACGCGCTCGAGAAGGTCGAGACCGTCGCCCCCGACCTGATCATCTCCGACACCCGCATGCCGGAGGTCGATGGATTCGACTTTTGCAAGCGGCTCAAGCAGAACTCCGACCGCTCCCAGATCCCCTTCATCTTTCTGACCGGCGTGAAGTCCGTCGAGGACAAGATCCGCGGGCTCGAGCTCGGCGTCGAGGACTACCTCGAGAAGCCGATTTACATCAAGGAGATCATCACGCGGGTCAAGCTCCTGCTCCAACGCAAGCAGCAACGGCTCCAGCTCGACGAACGGCGCGACGCGCGCACCAAGTTCTCCGGCACGCTCTCCGATATGGCGGTGGTCGATCTCATCCAGACCATCGAAATTTCTAGGAAATCCGGCGTCATCCACTTCATCGGAACGGGGACGCGGCGCGCCGCGATCTACTTTCGCAACGGCAAGGTGATCGACGCCGAGCTCGGGCGCCTCGAGGGCGAGGAGGCCGTGTACCGCCTCCTCATCTGGACCGACGGCGAGTTCGAGGTCGAGTTCAAGAACATCCGCCGCAAGGACGTCATCGAGCTCAGCTCCCAGGGCCTCCTCATGGAGGGGATGCGGCGCCTCGACGAGTGGGGCCGCCTGCTCGAGCAGCTGCCGCCGCTCGAGACAGTGTTCGAGATCGACTACCGGGAGCTCGCCGAGCGCCTCGCCGAGATCCCCGACGAGGTCAACGGGATGCTCCGCCTGTTCGATGGGCGCCGCTCCCTCATGCAGGTCGTCGACGACTGCGAGTTCTCCGACCTCGAGGCGCTGAACATCATCTCCAAGCTCTATTTCGAGGGACTCATCTTCGAGTCCAGGCGCGTGGAGGAAGGGGAGAAGCGGGAGGGCCCCGAGACGTGGCGCCACGAGCCCACGCCGCTGCCCCTCACGATGATGCGGCCCTCCTTGCCGCTTCCGACGATCGCAACGATCGAGGACTTCGAGCCGTCCGGGCGCTTGCTCGTCGCCGAGCCGGAGGCTGTGCCGCTTCCGATCGAGGACGAGCGCCCCGCGGCGGCCGCCGCGGTGGCCGCCGCGCCGGTGGACGATGCGGTGCACGAGTTCCGCGAGGACATCACGCCGCTGCCGGAGCCGTTCGACCCCGACGACGATTCCGGCCCGCGCATGATCACCTCGAAAGGCGCGGACCGCGCCGCCGCGGCGGGGACGGTGTCGTCGCCGGAACCGCCGCTCACCCAGGCGGAGACGAACCGCGTTGCGTCGACGCCGCCGCGCGTGACGATCCTTCCCGGGGGCGCGGCGCGCAAGAATGGCACGAGCGGCCAGATGGAGGCTGTGGAGCCTTCCGAGGTCAGGGCCCACGACGGGCCGAGCGTCGACGAAGTGGTCACCTGGGTGGCGGAGGGCAGGGCGCGCCGCAAGCGCCAGATCGTCGTGTGGGGCGCCGCGATCGTGGCGGCGACGGCGCTGGCGTTCGCCATCGCGAGCCGGCGACGGCCCGACGCGGCGAACGAGCAGGCGCTGGCGTGGCCCCCTCGCCCTGCCGCCGTCGCGATGCCGAGCTCCGGCCCGGCGACGATCGAGGCCGCGCCGACGCGAGCGGAGCCCGCGGCGGCTGCGAAGGCGGAGCCCGCGGCGGCGAAGCCGGAGCCCGCGAAGCCGCCGCCGCCGGCGGCCCGACCGGCGCCCGCGAAGGCGGAACCGGCGGCGACGAAGGCCGCGCCGGTCGCCGCGACGACCGCGCCGAAGCCGCCCAAGTCCGAGCCCACGCCGAAGGCGGAAGCGAAGGCGGAGCCGGCGGCAAAGCTCGATTCGCCGAAGGTCGACCCCGCCGCCAAGGCCTACGCCGACCTCGTGCGGTCGGCGCGGCGCGTGCGGCGCGCTCGCCCCGACGAGGCGCTCGCCCTCCTCGATCGTGCGCTCGCCGAGAACCCCTCCGGCAGCGAGGCGCTCGTCCTCAAGGCGGAGACGCTCCTCGACAAGGGCGAGATGGCGCAAGCGCTCGCCGTATGCAACCAGGCGCTCGCCGCCGACGACGGCAACGCCGACGCGTGGCGCACGAAAGGAAAGATCCTGCTCGTCTCCGACACCGCCGGCGCGAAGAACGCGCTGCAGAAATACCTCGAGCTCCGCCCCGATGCGCGCGACGCCGACGACATCCGCGCCGCGCTCGACACCCTGTGAAGATCCTCGGCCTGGAAAGCTCGTGCGACGAGACGGCGGCCGCCATCGTCGAGAACGGCCGGCGGATCCTCGCCGACGTCGTGTCGTCGCAGGTGAAGGTGCACGAGAAATTCGGCGGGGTCGTGCCGGAGCTCGCCTCGCGCCACCACGTCGTGAACATCGTCCCGGTCGTCGCCGAGGCCCTCGCCGAGGGGGGCGTCGGGCTGGCCGATCTCGATGCGGTGGCGGTGACGCGCGGCCCCGGCCTCGTCGGCGCGCTCCTCGTGGCGATGCAGGCGGGCAAGGCGGTCGCGTGGGCGCGCGGGTTGCCCCTCGTCGGCGTCCACCACCTCGAGGGGCACCTGTCCGCCGTGTATCTCGAAACGGCGGATGTTCCGGAGCTGCCGCACCTCGCGCTCCTCGTCTCGGGCGGACACACGTCGCTCGTCGAGGTCCTGGATCACGGGCGCTACCGCGAGCTCGGGCGCACGCGCGACGACGCCGCCGGCGAGGCGTTCGACAAGGTCGCGAAGCTCCTCGGGCTCGGCTATCCCGGCGGCGCGACGATCGAGCGCCTCGCCCGCGGCGGCGATCCGCGCGCGCTGCGCATGCCCCGTCCGATGGCGGGCAAGGGCGATCTCGACTTCAGCTTCAGCGGGCTCAAGACGTGGGTGGCGAACTGGGTGAAGCAGCACGGGCGCCCCGCGGGCGACGCGCTCGCCGACCTGTGCGCGAGCTTCCAGCGCGCGGTCGTCGACTCGCTCGTCGCCAAGACGCGCGACGCCGCGCGTCGCCTCGGCGTGCGCCATCTCCAGCTCGCCGGCGGCGTGGCCGCCAACGGCGCGCTGCGCGAATCGCTCCGCGCCGCCGGGGAGGAGGACGGCTTCCGCCTGTTCGTCCCGCCCCCGCGCCTGTGCACGGACAATGCGGCGATGATCGCGGCGGCGGGCTACCACCGCGTGCGGCGCGGCGAGCGCGACGGCCTCGACCTCAACGCCGAGAGCAGCCTCCCCCTGCCGTGACCGACCCGCGCGCGCTCCTCGCCAAGCATGGGCTCCGCGCCAAGAAATCGTGGGGGCAGAACTTCCTCGTCGACGAGCGCGTGTACCGCGCGATCGTGGCGGCGGCGATCGTCGCGGGGGACGAGGATGTGGTCGAGATCGGCGCCGGCCTCGGCACGCTCACGACGCGCCTCGCGGCGGCGACGCGCGGCCGCGTCGTGGCGGTGGAGCGCGATCGTGACATGCTCGCCGTGCTGGAGAAGGAGCTCGCCGGCCTGCCCAACGTGACGATCCGCGCCGAGAACGCGCTCGCCCTCGACTACCCCGCGCTCGCGGCAGGCGGTCCGGTCGTCGTCGTCGGCAACCTCCCGTACCAGATCGCGTCGCCGCTCGTGTTCGGCATCATCGATGCGCGCGCGCACGTCCGCCGCGCGGTGCTCATGCTGCAGAAGGAGATGGCGGATCGCCTCGTCGCCGGCGCCGGCACGCCGGAGTACGGCGCGTTCGGCGTGATGGTGACCATGTACGCCGACGTCCGGACCGTGGCGCGCGCCCGCGCGGGCGCGTTCCACCCCGCGCCCAAGGTCGACAGTTCGGTCGTCGCCCTCACGCCGCTTCCGGGGCCGCGCTTTGCGTTGCGCGACGAGGGCGCGTTCGGCCGGGTCGTCCACGCCGCGTTCGGCCAGCGCCGGAAGACGCTGCGCAACGCCCTGCGCGCGGCGTTCCCCCACGCCGACGCGATGCTCGCGCGCGCCGGCATCGACGGCGGCCGCCGCGGCGAGACGCTCGAGCTGGCGGAGTTCGCGGCGCTCGCGGAGGCCCATGCCGGAGCTGCCTGAGGTCGAGACGATCCGCCGGGATCTCCTGCCGCACCTGGTCGGCGCGCGCATCCTGTCGGTGTGGACGAGCGGCAAGCCGCTCCACATGAACCGCCCCATCGACGTGCGCGCCCTGCGGCGGGCGCGCGGCCAGATCCTCGCGCTCCGCCGGCACGGCAAGTACCTTACGATCGACGTCGAGGGCGGCTCGGTCATCGTGCACCTCGGCATGAGCGGCAGCCTGTCGGTGACCGAGCCCGGCCCGAAGGCGGCGCACACCCACGTCGTCTGGCGGCTCGACACCGGCAGGGAGCTCCGCTACGTGGACCCGCGCCGGTTCGGGCAGGTCACGACGCGGCCGCCCGAGGACGTGGGCATCGATCCGTTCGACCGGACGTTCACCGTCGCCCGCTTTTCTGCCCTCCTCGCGCGGAGCAAGCGCGCGGTGAAGCCGTTCCTCCTCGACCAGTCCCAAGTAGCGGGAATCGGTAACATTTACGCGAGCGAAGCGCTGTTTTCCGCGGGCATCCACCCCGATTCGCGCGCGGACCGACTCGGGGAGGATGCGCGCAGGGCGCTCTGGCGGGCCGTCCGGGACGTGCTCGCGGCAGGAATCCGCAACCGAGGCACGACCCTTCGCAACTACCGCGACGGCAAAGGCCGCGAGGGCAGAAATCAGCGGCGCCTCCGCGTCTATGGCCGCGACGGGGAGCCGTGCGTTCGCTGCGGCGGGGTCGTCCGCCGCTCCGTCCACCAGGGGCGCGCGACCTATTTCTGCCCCACCTGCCAAATTCGTCCGACCCGCTAGATCCTGTGGCCTCCCGATGCGTTGGCATGGGCAACGGAGGATTGATTGGCGATGAGTGCCTAAGATAGGATCATGGCTTACCTCGCGCGGCCGGCGGGGTCGGAGGAACCCGTGTCGCGGGACGAGTCAGACGAGGGCCTCATGCTCCGCTACCAGAAGGGAGATGTGCGGTCGTTCGAGCTGCTCCTCACCCGCCACCGGAAGCCGGTCTTCAACTTCATCCTCCGGTTCGTCGGGGATCCCGCTCATTCCGAGGATCTCCTGCAAGAGGTGTTTCTTCGGGTCATCAAAGGAGCAGAGGCCTATCAGAAGCAAGCGAAGTTCACGACATGGCTCTACACCATCGCGCGTAACCTGTGCGTGGACGCGTCGCGACGGGGGAAGCACAGAAAGGCCGCGAGCCTGGACGTACCGATGATGAACGGCGACGGAAAAGAGGGGGCGACCCTCCTCGACGTGGTGCCCGACCCCAAGGCGGCCGGCACCGACCGTCACGTGCTCGACAAGGAGCTCCATGGCAGGCTTCATCGGGCGATCGCCAAGCTCTCGGAAGACCAACGGGAAGTGTTCTTGATGCGTGAGTTTCTCGACATGCCGTTCAAGGAGATCGCGGACGTCGTCGGCTGTCCCGAGAACACCGTCAAGAGCCGGATGCGCTACGCGCTGGAGAAATTGCGGGAGGAGCTGGAGGAATACGCCGACCTGGCGAAGGCGATGCCGTGATGATGCAGTGCCGCGACATAGACGAGCTGATGGTGGATTTTCTCTACCAGGAGCTCGGGGAGCCCCAGGCCAAGGCCTTCGAGGAGCACGTGCACGACTGCGCTCGCTGCGAGGCCGAGCTGGCGAGCCTGGCGCGCACCCGGCAGGCGCTGCGGGCGATCCCCCAGCTTGAGCCGTCGCCGGCGGTCTCCGCGCGGCTGCTGCACGAGGCCGCGCGGCGCGCGCCCAAGGTCGCGGAGGAGCGCGTCGGGATCCTCGCCCGCCTGAGGGAGTTTTTCGCGCCGCTGGCGCGCCACCCGGCCTGGGTCGGGGCGGCGGCGTCGGTGCTGCTCGTGGCCGGGCTGGCGAGCGTGCTCACGCTCAGGCGCGACAAGGGCATGGCCCCGGCCGGGGTCACGACCGCGTCGAAGGCGGAGCCGGTCCGCCCGGCCGACGAGGGCGCGCGCGCCGGAGAGTCGGACAAGGCGAAGGAGGCTGGCCGCTTCGATCAACCCGTCGTGGCCGCGGCGCCGCCGGAGGCGGAGGAGGCCAAGCCGGGGGCCACGCCGGCCGTCGCTCCGGCGCCGGTGGCGAAGTCGAAGACCGTCGCGACGAAGTTCCGGGCGTCTACCGACATCGACGGTCTAGCCGATACCCGGGACGCCAAGCTCCGGCCCGATCGGACCGGGCGCACCAGCACGCCGCGCGAGGAGAAGTCGCTCCGCGAGGCAGCAGCGGACAAGACCGTGGCGCCGTCGCGGTACAAGACGGAGGACGGCTATCTCGCCAACAAGGACACCGCCGGCGGCAAGGGCGGGGACGCGAAACACGCCGACGATCTGGAACGCGCCCAGACCGTGACCGGCGAGATCACCGTGCCCGACGCGACCAAAGAAGGGAAGCTCGCGACGCGCGCGCCGGCGGACCGTCCGGCGCCGACGCAGGAGGGGCAGAAGGGCCTCGAGTCGCGCGGGGCGCAGCAAGCGCCCGCGAACGACCTCGCCCAGACGGAGCAGCGCAAGGCCGGTACCGTCGGTGGCGCCGCGCCCACGGGCGATCGGCGCGCGGCCGCGGCGCCGGCGGCGCCCGCGCCCGAGCCGGCGCCGCCACCGCCCAAGGCGCTGCAGACGGCGAACGCTGAGCCCGAGGCGCCGGCCAACCAGAAAACGCAGGCCGCGGCCAACCAGGCGCCGAAGCAATACGAGCAGAAGCAGGCGCCGGCGAAGCCGTCGCCGCCGTCGCAGTCCGCCGAGCTTCACCAGCAGGCGCGCAAGCAGGCGAGCGCGGGCGCGTGCCCCGAGGCGCTGGCGCTGCGGGACAAGATCTCGCGCGTCGATCCCACGTACTTCCAGAAGAACGTCGCGGGCGACCCGGCGTTCCGCGGATGCATGGACCAGCAGCAGCGCGCGAAGGCGGTCAAGAAGGCACCGGCGCCGGCCCAGTCCGCGCCGCGTCTCAACGACAACGTCGACGCCGCGGAGAAGAACGAGAACAAGGCCGCGCACTGACGCGCCGGCGCAACGCTAACAGGGTGCTATGTTTGGGCGCGATGCGCCGGTTCGCGCCCCTCGTCCTCCTCGCCCTTGCGGTTTGCCAGCGCCCGACGCCCAGCGCGACGCCTGCCGCGACGGCCGTCCCGACGGTTCCGGCAGGCTGGCGCTTCCCGGTCACGGGAGCGGTCGCCACCGGCGCCCACGCGATCATCGTGACCGAGGAGCCGCTCGCCACGCACGTGGGCATCGAGGTCCTGCGCACCGGCGGCAACGCGGTCGACGCCGCGACGGCCACCGCGTTCGCGCTCGCCGTCACCTATCCCGTGGCGGGGAACCTCGGCGGCGGCGGATTCGCCGTCGTCCGCACCGGCGACGGCAAGACCTACGCACTCGATTTCCGCGAGACCGCGCCGGCCGCGGCGACGCGCGACATGTACCTCGGTCCCGACGGGACGCCGACCAAGGACTCCGTGTACGGGCCGCGCAGCGCGGGCGTGCCGGGCACGGTCGCCGGCCTGTGGGAGCTTCACCGCAGGCTCGGCACCAAGCCGTGGGCGGAGCTCCTCGCGCCGGCGATCCGCATCGCGGAGGAGGGGTTCCCCGTCACCGAACGGTTCCACGCGTCGATCGCCGACGAGGGCAAGGACATGCAGCGCTACGCCGCGTCGGCGGCGCTGTACTGGCCGCACGACGCGCCGCCGCAGGTGGGGGCGACGTTCGTGAACCCCGACCTCGGGCGCACGCTGCGGCGCATCGCCGAGCGCGGGCCCGACGGCTTCTACCGGGGCGAGACGGCCGATCTCGTCGCCGCGGAGATGGCGCGGGGCGGCGGGCTCATCACGCGCGCGGACCTCGCGGCGTACTCGGCGAAGTGGCGCGAGCCGATCGAGTTCGACTACCGCAAGAACCACGTCATCTCCATGGCGCCGCCATCGTCGGGAGGCATCGCGCTCGCCGAGATCGGCAACATCCTCGAGGGGTACGATCTTGCGGCGCTGGGGTGGCACTCCGTCGAGCACATCCACCTCGTCGCGGAGGCGATGCGCCGCGCCTACGCCGATCGCAACGCGCTCCTCGGCGATCCCGACTTCGTGCCGTGGAACCACACCATCCTGTCCGACGCGTACGCCGCCCGGCGGCGCGAGACGATCGATCTCAACAAGGCCACACCGTCGGACCGGACCGGCCCGGGCTTTCGCGAGGGCACCGACACGACGCACTTCGCCGTCGTCGACGAGAAGGGGAACGTGGCCGCGCTCACCTACACCCTCAACCGTCTGTACGGCTCGGGGGTCACGGTCGCGGGCGCGGGGTTCCTCCTCAACGACGAGATGGATGATTTCGCGGTGAAGCCGGGCACGCCCAACATCTTCGGCTTGGTGCAAGGGGAGGCGAACGCCGTCGGCCCGGGGAAGCGCCCGCTGTCGTCGATGTCGCCCACGATCGTCGTCGGCCCCGACGGGCGCGTCGTGCTGGTGACCGGCGCGCGCGGCGGCTCGCGCATCATCACCGGCGTGTTTCAGGTGATGTCCAACGCGCTCGACTTCGGCATGGACGCGTACACGGCGGTCGCGACGCCGCGCGTCCACCACCAGCACCTGCCCGACGTCCTGTTCACGGAGGAGAACGGGCTCCCGCCGGACACGGTGCGCGCGCTCGAGCGCATGGGGCACACGACCAAGGTCGGCGGGTCGGTCGGCGTCGCGCCGACGATCGTCCGGCGCGGCGAGCTGTGGACCGCCTCGCCCGACCCGCGGCGCGGGGGCGGGGCGGAGGGGTACTAGGGCCGCACCGCGTCCACCGCGAGCACGCCCAGATCCTGCCGCGCGTGCCCGGCCGCGAGGAGCGCGTCGATGCGCGCCGCGATCGCGGGAAGGACGGCCAGCGTCGAGCCGCCGGCCGCGTCGAGCATGAGGCGGACGTCCTTGCGCGCCATGGCCAGCTCGAACGACGCGGCGAAATCGCCGCGCGCCATCTTGGCGCCGCGGAAGTCGATCTGCTTGCCGACGGGGAGCTTGGCGAACAGGCCGTGCGCGTCCTCGGGCGTGATGCCCTGCGCCCGCGCCATGGCGTACACGTCGGCCAGCCCGGACGCGATGGTCACGATCATCGCATTGCCGAACAACTTGAAGGCGGCGGCGCGCCCTGGCTCCTCGCCCATGTACCACACCTCGCCGGTCATGGCCCATAGCTCCGTGGCTAGCGACTGGTAGAGATCCGACGGACCCGAACACAGCATCAGCCCCTGCGCGCCCTCGGCCTGCGCCGGCCCCATGAACACCGGCGCGTGGAGGAAGCGGCGGCCGAGGCGGGCGAGCGTCGCCGCCCGCGCCGCGGCGCCCGCCGGGGACACGGTGGTGTGGTCGATGATCGGCGCCTCCGGGGGCAGCGCATCGACGATGCGCTCGAGGAGCGCATCGACCGCCGCGTCGTCGGAGAGGGACAGGTGGGCGCGCGCCGCGCCGGCGGCGGCCGCCGCCGGGTCCGCGGCGACGCGCGCCCCGACCGCGGCGAGGGGTTGCGCCTTGGCGATGGTGCGGTTCCACACCGCGACGTCCACGCCGCGGCGCCGCAGCGCCTTGACGAAGCCGGCCCCCATCATCCCCGCGCCGAAAAACGCGACGGTGGCGTTGCCCATGCGCGGAAGTCTACACCAGGGACAGCTGCCCCACCGGCGGCAGGTCGGCGAGAGGCCTGTAGCCGCGCGGCAGGTAGTCGACGTTCGCCCAGCTCCACGAGCGGCGCGCCTCGGGCGGGAGGCGGCCGTAGCGGCACACGTAGGCGCGCAGGAACGCGTGCGTGCGCGCGTTCTCGTAGCCGCCGCCGCCGATGGGGCCGAACTCCGGCTCGTAACGGCGGCGGATGCAGTGGAACAGCTCGTCGCGGCGCACCTTGGCGATGATGGACGCCGCGGCCACCGCGACGTGGCAGGACTCGCCGCGGTCGCGCGCCTCGAGGTGGGGGAAGCGCACCTTGAGCGCGGCGAACATGCGCTCCCCGTCGGCGACGATGCGCTTGGCCGGGCTCGATCGCTCGATGATCTCCGCGGCGTGCTCGCGCTCGAGCACGTTGAGCTCGTGCAGGCGCACGCGCCGGTCGATCTCGGCCACGTCGATCACCCGCACGACGATCGACGCGGCGAGCTCGCGGATGCGCGCGGCGAGCTCGGAGCGGCGCGCGTGCGCCTCGTCGCCGGTGCCGAACTCCTTGGAGTCGAGGACGCCCGCGCGGGTCATCGACGCGGCCGCGCGCGTGCGCACGCACACCCCGGCCATGACGAGGGGACCGAGCACCGGGCCGCGGCCGGCCTCGTCGAGCCCGAGCGTCATGATCTCGCGCGGCGGCCTCACGCGAGCTCCTCGTGCCAGGCGTCGGCCGCGTCGGCGACGACGCGGGCCTCCAGCGCCGCCGCCGCGGCCGCGGCCGCCAGCGCGTCGAGGCGCGTCGCGAGCGCGCGCAGCGCCGCCTCGCCCTGCCGCCCCAGCGGCGCTCCCAGCTCCAGCTCCAGATCGGGCGCGTCTCTCACCAGCGCATGGTACACGTTGTCTGTGACGAGCTCGACCTTGGGCAGGACCCGGCCGAAGAAATCGTCGATCCGTCCGCCGCGCAGGTACCCGCGGACGTAGGCGCGCGCCCGGTCGAAGGCGCGCGCCTCCACCAGCGCGATCGCGTCCTCCACGTGGGCGCGGAGCGCGGCGGCGGCCTCGGGGGCGGCGGCGGCGGCGGCCTCGCCGGCCTGGTGTAGATCGGCGACGGTGCGCTCGCGCATCGGCTCGAGCGCCTCGGCCAGGCCGCGGTCGAGGTAGCCGATGAGGTAGTCGCGGTCCGCGCCGGTCGCGCGGTGAGAGCCGAACGGCGACTTGCGCGGCCGCACCAGCTCGAGCACCTCGCGGGCCGCGCCCCGGTACGTCTCGGCGACCCGCTCGGCCAGGCGCTGGCGCTCCTCGGGGACGGTGACGCGGGCGAAGAGCGCCGCGTCGGCGCGGGCGCCGTTGGCCGCGCGGGCCAACGCGGCGGCGCGCGCCCCGGCGGAGTCGGCGCGGGCGCGCGCGTCGCCGCGGGCGCGCTCGATGACGCCCGCCAGGCGCCGGCGCGCGATGTCGCGCTTGATGGTGCGCGCCTGGTGAAAGAACCGCTCCTCGAGCGCCGCGTCGAGGCGGGGCCAGCCGGCCGCGGCCAGCGCCGCGGCGTCGCCGGCCTCGCGCGCCGCCAGCGCCCGCCGGGCCGACACCGGCGCCAGGTCGTCGAGGAGCTCGCCGAGCTCGGCGCGGAGATGCGCCGTCACCGCCTCGGCCTCCTCCGGCGTCACCTGATCGATCTTGTTCACGACGCCGAGCACGCGCCGGCCGTCGGCGCGGATGCGCTCGAGCGCCTCGCGCTCGGTCGCCTTGCCCGGCTGCCCGACGGTGAACAGCCAGACGATCGCGTCGGCCTCGGCGATGAACCGGCGCGCCGTCGCCTCGTGCTCGGGGAGGATCGAGTTCAGCCCGGGGGTGTCCACGATGCTGACGCGGGCGAGCGTCTCGAGGGGGTAGAGCACCTCCACCCAGCGGATGCGGCGCGCCTCGTCGGCATCGAGCGCGCCGAGGACGCCTGGCACCTCCTCCCAGGGGACGTCGCGGGTGCGGTCGTCCTGGTAGACGATGCGCGCGCCGGGCTCGCGCCCGTACTTGACGACGTTGATCGTCGCCGTGGTCGGCGTCACGCCCACGGGCGCGACGTCGGCGCCGAGGAACGCGTTCACGAACGTGCTCTTGCCGCTCGAGAACTCCCCCATCACCGTGACGAGGAGCGGCCGGTCGTACGACTCGACGATCGCCAGCGCCTCTCCGGCGAGCTCGGGGAAGCGGCGGGCGGCGACGCGGTGGACGCGCTGGGCGAGGGCGTAGGGGTCGCCCGCCGGCCCGTCGCCCAGCTCGCGGCCGAGCGCTGAGCGCAGGAGCTTCTCCGCGGGCGCGTAGCCGGCGTTATCTTCGAGGAGCGCGCGCGCGGCGGCGATCGCCCGGGCGGGGTCGGCGTCGAGCTCCGCCTGCGCCTCGGCGAGCGCGCGCTCGCGCGGGCCGAGCCCCCCCTCGAGGTAGCCCGCGGCGCGCGCGGCGAGCCCCGCGGCCATCGCGACGTCGAACGCCTCGGACAGGACGGCGGGGTCCGCGCCCAGCGCTGCGGCGCGCTCGTAGGCGTCGAGCGCGGCCTCGGGGCTGGCCGCCGCGGCGAGGACGCGCGCCAGCCGGAGGTGGATCGACGCGTCCTGCGGGGCGAGCGCGAGCGCGCGGAGCAGGGCATCGTGCGCGCCGCGCCGATCGCCCCGCCGCGCCAGCACGTCGCCGAGGCCGACCAGGGCGGCCAGGCGCACCTCCGGCGGCAACATACCCTCGAGCGCGCGCGCGAGCGCCTTCTCCGCCGCCTCCCAGCGGCCGGCGCGCAGCTCGAGCCGCCCGAGCGCGGCGAGCACCGGCGGCGACGTGCCCTTCAAGAACGCGCGCGCCTCCTCGGGGTCGAGCTTGTCGTCGTCGAGGAGCGCCTCGGCGAGCGTCGCCGCCGCCTCCTCGTCGGCCGGGTCCTCGGCGAGCGCCTTGCGCAGCTCGCGCAGGCCCTTGGCGCGCGCGCCGCTCGCCAGGTACGCGCGCCCGAGAGCGAGGTACGCGTCGGCGAGCTCCTCGGCCGCGCCGCCGGCCGCGAGCGCCTCGCGCAGGAACGGGATGGCCGCGTCGGGCTCCCCCTTGGCCAGCGACGCCTCCCCCAGCGCGATCAGCGCCTCGGTGAATCCGGGGCGCAGCTCCCGCGCGCGCGCCAGCGCGTCGATCGCCCCGACGGTGTCGCCCGTGCGCAGGCGCGCGACGCCAAGGAGGTATCGCGCGGTGGCGTGGTCCGGCTTGTGGGCCAGGGCGCGCTCGAGCGTGGCGATGGCGGCGCCGTAGTCCCCGCGCGCGACCATCTCCCGCGCGCCGCCCACGTCGTCGCGGATGGCGTCGGGGAGGAGCTCCTCGCTGAGCTCGTCGAGACGGCGCGACAGGCGGTCCCAGAAGCCCATGCCTTCACTTCCACAGATCGGCGCGGAGCTGGGTGATCCCCTCCTCGAGGGCGGACAGGCGCGCGATCTGCTCCTCGGCCTCGGCGGCCAGCGGCGCCACCGCGTCGCCGCGGGCGCGGCGCTCGGCGATCGCCTGGTCGAGCACCTCGGTGATGCCGCGGTAGAGCTTGTCGCCCGCCGCGGTCACGAAGTCGCCCAGGCGCGTCACGAACTCGTTCACCAGCCGCTCGAAGTGCGGGCGCATCAGCGCCGCCGCCTGGCGGATCGCCTCGGGCGCCTTCTCCATCGCCTGGTCCTTGATCTCGGCCGCGGCGCGCGAGTGGAGCACGATCGCCAGGATGGGCGCGGCGAGCGTGAGGACGCCCCCGACCAGCGTGTTCACGAACAGGAACACGGTGGTGCCCAGCGCGCCGACGGCGTAGACCGAGACGTCGTAGCGGAACGTATCGACGTCGACCTGGAATCGCGCGTCGGTGGGCCCGAGCCGCTCGGCGACCGCGGCCGTGGCCGCGCGCGCGTTCTCGTTGGTGACGGTGATCGCCTCCTCCGCCAGCCGCTCGAGCAGCTCGGCGCAGGCCTCGCCCTCGAGCTCGGCCCACTCCTTGAACTTGTCCTGGATGTAGAGCGGCAGGTAACGCTTCACGTCGTGGGCGTCGGCCTTGTCGATCTCGCCGATGATGGCGCGCTGGAAGCGTTCGGCGAACTGTTCGACGTCGAGGCGCACGCGCGCCTTGATCGCGTCGCCCTCGGAACGGATCTTGTCGTGCAGGCGCTCGAGATTGTCCTTCGTGGCCGAGAGGTGCGAGCGGACCTTCTCGACCCGCTCGGTGAGCTCGGCGAGGCTGAGCTCGAACGCGCTGCGCTTGACGCCGAGGTTCTGCTTGAGGTACCCGGCGGCGCGGAGCCCCTCGGCGGCGGCGTTGTCGAGGAGGACGCGCCCGCGGTCCTCGGTGAGCGAGCGGGCGAGGTGCTGGAGCAGCGGCTCCATGCGCCCGGCCGCCCTGTCGCCGGCGAGGTGCTTGCGGGCGGATACGGCGAACACGGGCGGATCGTCGACCAGGCGGCCGAGGTTGTCCTCGACGTAGCGCACCACGTCGGCGAGCTCTTCGGGCGTGAGCAGGTCCGCCTTGCACACGACGAAGATCATCCGGTCGCGCGAGCGCTCGAGCAGGCGCGAGGCGAGGAACGCGCGCTCGGACTCCTTGAGCGCCTGCCCCGCGTCGAGGAGGAACAGCACGGCGTCGGCGCGCGGCACGTACTCGTAGGTGATCTCGGCGCGCTGCTCGTTGAGGTCGTTCACCCCGGGCGTGTCGACGAGCGTGAGCTTGTCCTCGAGGAACGCGGCCGGCCAGCCCACCTCGACGTAGTGCGTCTCGGCGGCGTGGCTCCCGTCGACGGTGACCCAGTCGGCGAGCGCCTTGGGATCGACGGCGATCTCCTTGCCCCCGGTCAAGACCGCCTTGGCGCGGGGCCGGTCCGCCCACACCACGTGGTTGATCGTGGCGGTCGTGGGGGTGATGCCGGTAGGCAGGACGTCCGCGCCGAGGAGCGCGTTCACGAACGTGGACTTGCCGTGGTTGAACTCGCCGAGGACGACGAGGTGGAAGCGCTCCTCCTCGAGCTTGGGCACGCGCGTCTCGACGAGGTCGGCGCGGAGCGTCTTCATGCCGGCGGCGCCGGCGAGATCGGCGAGACCGCGCAGGGCCTCGAGGAGGCGCTGCTTCACCGCCTGGTGCTGGGGGAGAAAGGTCATAGCAGGCTCACGATCTTGGCCACCTCGTCGTCGAGCTCGGTGGCGCTGAGGCCGCCCGGGCCCGTCCCGGCGTGGGCGCGGAAGAAGGCGGAGTCGGCGAACAGGCGCAGCGCCGCCAGGCGCTTGTCGCGGCGGCCGCCGCGCACGCCCTGCTTGTCCAGCACGGCCGTCGCCGCGTCCAGGCTCGGGCTGGCGAGGAGCCCGGCGCGGTCGCAGGTGATCTCGGCGCGCCGCAGCCAGCCCTTCAGCGCCAGGATCGCCGGCTGCACCACCCAGCGCACGTAGAACGCGGCGTCGTGGCTGAGATAGTAGAGCGCGGTCGTCAAGACGACCTGCCCGTTGTGGACGTGGCCCAGCGCGTGGCCCAGCGCGAACGACAGCTCGGCGTCGTCGAACGAGTCCAGCGCCTTGGCCGGCACGACGAGGTAGGCCTCCTCGTCCGTGCCGAGCGCGAGCACCTCGCGGCCCTCGCCGGCGACGTACGTCGGCGGCGCCGGGATGCCCAGCACCTTCGCCGCGCGCGCGACGAGCTGGTGCGCGCGCGGGTGGTCGGCGCCGGTGGCCTTGACGCCCGATGCGAACAGCTCGTCGCGCGCCTTGGACTGCCACAGCCGCACCGTCGCCTCGATGGCGATCGCCACCGGGCGCGCCACCGTCAGCGTGCGGCGGATGCGATGCTCGCCGCGGTAGGCGTAGGCCGCGCCGTCGCGCGCGCGCTTCTCCGCCTGCCCGCGCCGCAGCGCCACGTAGCGCTGGAAGTCGAACTCCACGTCACCGCGCGCCATTTGCGAGCCACTCCCTCGTGACCTCGGCGGCCACGTCATAGCTGCGTTTCACGTCCTCGAGCACCGCCGCCTCCACGCGCCGTCCAATGAGCGGGATGTCCACGTGGATGTCCCCCTCGAACGTCCGCCGCACCTTCCCCGGCGCGAGCGCCGTGACGGTGTAGCGGGCGCGCACCCTGGTGCGATCCCGGAACAGCGTCGGCTCGATCTTCACGTCCATGTAGCTCTTGCCCTTGTGGTACGTCGCGGTCTCGACGTAGCCGAGGTCGCCGCGGACGATCTTCTTGATGACGCCGGGGAGATCGCGGCGGGGGACGACCTTCTGCTCGAAGTGGATCGTGGCGTCGTCCTCCGTATGGACGAGGACCGTGCGGTCCTTCGTCTTCAGCCGGGCGTAGAGATCCGTGTTGTAGGGCTCGTCGAAGAACAGTCGCCAGTAGCGCTCCGGATCGGCGTCGAAGTCGTGCGCGAAGGCGAAATGCGTCACGGGTGAATACTACCAGCGGAAGACGACGGTTGTGGCCTCGGGAACTTCCTCCACGCCGCGCGCCAGGCGCGACATGACCGTGCCGACGGAGATGGGGTGCAGGCTGAAGAAGGCGTAGATCGTCCCGTGCGGCAGGTCGGCGAGGGGGATGCCGGCCTGATCGTCGACGAGCGCGCTCGCGCCCGCGCCGCGCCGGGGAATGTGGATCGTCACGCGGCCGTCCTGGGCCGACGCGAGGATGAGGTACCCGCGGCCCGCGGGGTGGCACACCAGGTACTCTCCCTGCCGCTCCAGCGCGGGCGTCCCCAGCGGCGGCGGTTTGGGCTGGCGGAGGAAGATCACCATGAGCGTCATCGCCGTCGCCACCAGGCCCGCCCCGAAGAGGAGGACCCAGCGGAGGACGAACGGCGGACGCTCCTCGTCCGTCATGTCACCGCTCGGGCGCCAGGGCGGCCGCCGCGGCCGGCTTGTCGCGGCGGAGCGCGGCGAACGCGACGATCCCGAGGATCACCGCGAACCACAGCGTGCACAAGCGCGTCACGATCGTCGCCGCGACGGCGGCCGGCCGGTCGAGGCCGTGCGCCCACTCGACCAGGAGCAGCGTCATGGACGCCTCGGTCACGAGGAGCCCCCCGGGGAGGAACGACAGCGCGCCGGCGACGGTGGTGGCGGCATAGATGAGCGTGGCCAGCCCGAGCGGGACGTCGGCGCCGGGAAAGCCGCGGCAGATGACGGCGAAGCCGATGCACTCGCACAGCCACGCGGCGATGCCCAGCGCCGTCGCCCACGCGAGGGGGCGCGGCCGCACCAGCGCGCCCATGTGGCGGTACGCGTCGTAGAGGCGCGGCGCGATGCGCCCGACGCGCGGGATGCGCGCGACCAGCGCGATGACACCGCCCGCGAGCCGTCGCGACGACAGCACGGCCAGGCCGGCGCCCGTGACGACCGCCGCCGCGACCACCATCGACCGGGCCACGCCGTACGCGGCCACGCCGACGATGCCGAGGATGACGAGCGCGACCAGGTCCGTGACGCGCTCGGCCACGACGACGGGGGCGGTCCGCTCCACCGGCGCGCCGGCCGCCTCGCGCAGGAGCACCGCCTTGACGAGCTCACCGAGCTTCCCCGGCGTCACCGACATGGCGAACCCCGCCACGAACACCTGGAGGCTCGTCTTCCTCGGCGCCTCGACGCCGACGGCGCGCAGGTAGAGCTCCCAGCGCCAGAACCGGATGACGTAGTTGCCGAGCGCCAGGAGGAGCGCCGCGACCACCGCCCCGGGAGCCAGGTGCGCGAGCCGATCGCCCAGCTTGGATACGTCGGCGTAGATGGAGAAGCCGGCGAACACCGCCACGGCCACCAGGGCCACGAGGAGCAGGCGGCGCCAAACCTTAGGCATTGGCTGGTCTTAGCATGTGTTTGGGATGGCTTGATTCCTGCTCCACGTTCGTCGTAGCGTGAAGCGATGGCGAAGGCGGCGACCAAGGCCAAGATCCTCGTGGCGGACGACGACCCCGAGATCCTCGGGATGCTCAGCCTGCGTCTCGCCAAACGCGGCTACGAGGTCTCCGAGGCGCAAGACGGCGAAAAAACGATCGCCGAGGCGAGGCAGCGCCGGCCGAACGTCATCGTCCTCGACGTGATGATGCCCCTCAAGAACGGCTGGGAGGTGGCGCGGGCGCTTCGGCAGGACGAGGCGACCAAGGACATCGGCATCATCATCCTCACCGCCATCGGCGAGAAGATGAACGAGATGACGTCGCCGCTCTACGGCGCCGACGAGCACATCGACAAGCCGTTCGAGTTCGACGAGCTGGAAAAAGCGATCGAGCGGGTGCTGGCCAAAAGGCGCTGAAGAGCCGGAAAGAGTAGCGGGGTTCTCGCGCCTTCGGCGCGATCCCCGCTAGCGCAGGGAGCTCGACGCCTTCTCGTGCCACTGGCTCCCCTCCGGCACGATCTGGGTAATGCGCCGGTAGAGCGAGCGCGCCTCGTCGGGCTTGTCGCGCGACAGCTCCTGTGCGGCCTGAAACAGCTCGCGCGCCTTGGCCTCGAGCTCGTTGCGCACGCGGGCGACGCGCTCGTCCCCGCCGGCGCCGAAGTTCTGCGCCAGGTCGCAGGCGGCGCGCGCCTGCTCGTAGCGGTTCGCGCCGAGGTAGGACGCCGCCGCCGCCGGCGCGACCCGCGCGAGCTTGGAGCGGATCCCCGGCGCGTGGAATCCGCCCGCGCGGAGGTCGGCCGCCAGCGCCTCCTGGTAGGCGACGAGCGACTGGGCGGGGCTCGCCGCCGCGGCCGCGTCGCCGCGCGCCAGGCCCGCGCCCACCGCCACGAAGTCCTTCGCCATCGCGTTGAGGCGCGGGGCGCTCGCGGGGTCGGCGTCGGCCGCGGCGCGCAGGATGCGCGCCGCCTCGGCGAACTGCTTGTCCCGGTACTGCACCGCGGCGGTCTTCTCGGCGGGGTGCTCGGCCGACCCCGTCTCCGCCGCGGCCTTCTTCTTGAGGGGCGCCACGGCGGCGGCGGCCGGCTTGGCCGGCCTGGGCTCCTCCGCGAGCGGCGTCACCGACGGGGCGGGCTCGGGCGGCGTCGCCGGCGGGGCGGCCTCGGGCTTGGGCTCGGGCTTGGCCCCCGTGGCCACCGGAACGGGCACCGGGGCCGGGATCGGCACGGCCACGGTTCGCGTCGACCGGCGTGGTCCCACCAGCGCGAGGATGCCGAACCCCAGCGCCAGGAGGCCCACACCGGCCATGAACATGGCCAGGAGGCGGGCAGTCCGGCGCGGCGGCGCCACGGCGGGCGTCTGCACCGTCGGCACGAACGGCGCCGGCGCCGCGGCGGCCGGCGCGCCCGGTCCCCCCGACGGCGAAGGAGGCGGTGTCTTGGACGACGACGCGGTCGCCCGACGCATCGGCGGCGAGGCGCCCGACGTCCCGAGCGGCAGCGTCTGCCGCGCAGCGACGTCCGGCGAAAGCGGGTGCGGGCGCGGTTTGGCGGGCGCGGCCGAGCCGCGGCGTTCCGCCCCGGTGGGCGGAAAGGCGAACCGCAGCGTCGTCTTGCCGAGGTCGATCGTGTCCCCGTCCCGGAGCGGGCCCTCGCCCTCGAGGATCTCCCCGTTCACCACGGTCCCGTTCCCCGACCCGAGGTCCTTGATGCGGTATTCCGTGCCGTCGTAGAGGACGAGGAGGTGCTTCCGCGAGACCGAGAGGTCGGTGAGGATGATGCCATTCGTCGTGCCCCGGCCGACCGACGTCTCCGCGTCCCCGAGCACGAATTCCCGCCCCCGGTCGCTCCCGCCGGTCACCCGGAGGCGCGCGACCCGGGCCGGGGCGGATCCCGCCTCGCCCGCTTCGGCAGCCCTTCGGCCGCCCCGCTCGTCCACGGTGCTCTCGTCCCACTTCCCGTCGTAAACATTTGGATCCACGAAGGTTTTATCGCCTGGGGGCTCGTCGTCGGAGTCGCCGCCCGAAGGTGGCAGCGGAGCGGACATCGGCGCGAGCATACCACGGGCGTGCTATAAGGCCCGGGTGCTCCGCCCCACCAAGATCATCGGCGTCGGTCTCAACTACCGGGCCCACGCGGAGGAGATGAAGAAGCCACTCCCGGAGGAGCCCCTCCTGTTCCTCAAGCCCCCCTCGGCCATCATCGGCCCGGACGACCCCATCGTCCGGCCGCGTGGCGCCTGGCGTGAGATCCACTACGAAGGCGAGCTCGCGGTCGTCATCGGCCGGCGCGCCCGCCGCGTCACGCGCGACCGCGCCCTCGACGTCGTGGCCGGCTTCACATGCATGAACGACGTGACGGTGCGCGAGCTCCAGCGCAAGGACGTCCAGTACACGCGCGCCAAGGGGTTCGACAGCTTCGCCCCGTGCGGGCCGCGCGTCGTGTCCGGGCTGGACGCGTCGCGCCTGCGCATCGAGACGCGCCTCAACGGCGAGGTGCGCCAGCGATCGACCACCGCGGACATGATCTTCGACGTCCCGACGCTCATCGCGTTCGTGTCCCGCGTCATGACCCTCGAGGAAGGGGACATCATCACGACCGGCACGCCGCCCGGCGTCGGGCCGCTGTTCGCCGGCGACATCGTGGAGGTGGAGATCGAGGCGATCGGCGTCCTCAGGAATCCGGTCATCGAGGAGCCCGAAGGAGCTTCATGAAGCCCAAGATCGCCCAGCGCATCCGCGAGCTGCCGCCGTACCTCTTCGCCCGCATCGACGAGCTCAAGAACGATCAGAAGGCCCGCGGCGTGGACGTCATCGATCTGGGGATCGGCGATCCCGACCTCCCCACCCCGCCCCACATCGTCGCCGCGCTGCAGGCGGCGGCGGCCGACCCGGCGCACCACCGGTATCCCTCCTACGCGGGCATGCTGGAGACGCGCCGCGCCTGCGCCGACTTCTACCGCCGGCGCTTCGGCGTCGAGCTCGACCCGCAGGCGGAAGTGCTGACCCTCATCGGGTCCAAGGAGGGGATCGCGCATCTGCCGCTGGCGCTCGTGGACCCCGGCGACCTCGTCCTCTGCCCCGACCCCGGCTACCCGGTCTACGCGACCGGCACCCGCTTCGTCGGGGGTGAGGTCGGCGGGGTGCCGCTTCGCCGCGAGAATGGGTTCCTGCCCGACCTCGCGGCGATTCCCGCCGCCGTCGCGCGCCGCGCCAAGGTCATGTGGGTCAACTACCCCAACAACCCGACGGCGGCGCTCGCCTCGCGCGGGTTCTACGAGGCGCTCGTCGCGTTCGCGCGCGCCCACGACGTCGTCCTCGCGTCCGACCTCGCCTACAGCGAGGTCTACTTCGACGAGGCCGATCGCCCCGGCTCGCTCCTCGAGGTGCCCGGCGCCCGCGACGTGGCGATCGAGTTCTACTCGCTGTCGAAGACGTACAACATGACCGGGTGGCGCGTCGGCTTCGCCGTCGGGAATCGCGACCTCGTGGGCGCGCTCGGCAAGGTCAAGACCAACGTCGATTCCGGCGTGTTCGAGGCGGTGCAGCGGGCCGCGATCGCCGCGGTGACCGGCGACCAGGCGTGCGTCGCCGAGATGCGCGCCACCTACCGCCGTCGCGCGGATGTCCTGTGCGGCGGCCTCGAGCGGCTGGGGCTCGACGTCCTCCGCCCGCGCGCGTCGTTCTATTGCCTCGTCCAGGTGCCGCGGGGGACCACGTCGCTCGACTTTGCGGGGAAGGTCCTGTCCGAGGCGGGCGTCGTGGTGACGCCCGCCACCGGGTTCGGCCCCGGCGGCGAAGGCTTCGTGCGCCTCACCGTGTGCGCCCCCGAGGCCCGCCTGGCGGAGGCCGTCGAGCGCATCGGCCGCATTGTCTGATCATTGTCCGATCTGGCCTACATCGGCCTCGGGGGCAACGTCGGTGACGTCGCCGCGACGTTCGGCCGGGCGGCCGCGGGCCTGGCCGCGCTTCCGGGCGTGGCCGGCGTGCGCCTGTCGTCGCTGTGGGAGACGGCGCCCGTCGGGCCGGTGCGCGAGCAGCCGGCGTTCCTGAACGCCGCGGCCGAGCTGAGCTTCTCGCGCGCCCCCGCGCCCGTCGATCTTCTCCGCGCGCTGCTCGACATCGAGCGACGCCTCGGCCGCGACCGATCGCGCGAGGTCCCCGGCGGTCCGCGCGCCATCGATCTCGACTTCCTTCTGTGGGGCGACCGCGTGGTGGACGAGCCCGAGCTCCGCCTACCCCACCCGCGCCTCCACGCGCGCGCGTTCGCCCTCGCGCCGCTCGTCGAGCTCGCGCCGCACGCGACCATCCCGGGCGCGGGCCGGGCGGCGGCGCTCCTTGTCCGCCTCGGCGATCAGCGCATCCGCAAGATCACTGGATCGGGGTCGGCTTGAGGAGGTCGATGAGGTACGGCTCGGCGGCGCTCACCGACAGCGTGAGCAGGAACGCGCCCTTGTCGCAGGTCACGCGGACGGTCGCGTCGGTGTCGCTGCGCACGCTGAGGGGCTCGGTGCCCGTGCACGCGCCCATGTCGCCGTGGATCGCCTGCAGCGTGGAGACCGCCGTCGCCGCCGGCACCGCCTTGAGGAACCGTTCCGAGAACGCGGCCTTGACGCCCGCCTCGTCGGGCTTGTCGAGGAGCTTGAGCAGGCGATCGAGAGCGGCGCGCGTCGGCGGCCCGACCGGCCGCGTGGGCTCGGGGACGGCGGCGGCGAGGATCCCCAGGACCTCGCGGCCGACGGCGTCGAGCTGGCTGAAGTCGCCGCTGCCGGCCATCGCCACCACGCCGATTTGCCGGCGGGGCGCCAGCCACAGCGTGGCGCTGTAGTCCGGCGTCGCGCCGTTGTGGAACAGGGTGTAGCCGACGCTCGGCTCCTCGTAGATGACCCAGCCGACGCCGAAGTTGGCGCGCCCGGCGCGCGCCGGGCCGAACGCGAGCTGCGACTCCCTGACGGTCGCGCGGCGGATGAGGCCCTGCTCCGCGTCGTCGCGCGGCGGCCAGGCCAGGAGCTCGAACGCGATGAGCTTGGCCATGTCTTCGACGGTGGAGTAGAGCCCGCCGGTGGCGGCGCCCGCGCCGAGGTGCCACTGCTGGGGGTGGGCGCTGAGCTTGTCGCCCAACCGGCGATGCCCCAGGGCCAGCCGGCCGGCCGGCACCTTGGTGTCGTCCCACACCGTGGCCGTCATGCCGAGCGGCGCGAGCAGGCGGTCGGACACGTACGTCGGGTACGGCACCCCGGAGGCGCGGTGGACCACGACGCCGGCGACCGCGAGGCCGAGGTTGGAGTACGCGTCCTCGGTCCCCGGGGCGAACGCGAGCGTGCGGCCCGCGGCCTCGGCGAGGATGTCCGCCTCAGTGGGCGGGGCGGCGCTCCCGTCGGGGTCGTAGGCGCCGTCGCGCGGAAGCCCCGAGCAATGGGTCACGAGGTGGCGCAGCGTCAGCATCGGGCTGTCGCGCGTGGGGTAGCCGATCCCCGCCAGCTCGGGCAGCGTCTCGACCACGGGGTCGTCGAACGAGACCTTCCCCTCGTCGCGGAGCTTGAGCAAGGCGAGCCCGGTGACGATCTTGGTGATCGACCCGATGCGAAATACCGTCGACGCGGTCACCTCGTCCTTCTGATCGTCGTCGCGCACGCCGTAGCCCCGCGACCACACGAGCTCCCCGCCGACGACGACTCCGACGGCGAGGCTGGGGAACGCCTTGGCGCGCTCGCCCAGGAGCTCCTGCACCTTGGGCAGGGCGGCGAGCACCTTGGTCCTGCGGTCGACGGGGGCCGGCCCGGGCGTCACGACGAATTTCTGCGGCGGAAGGGCAGGCTTTGGCGGGGGCCCGGCCGCGCAGGCCGCGAGCCCGAGACACAGGATCCGTCTCATGGGCGCGAACCTTACTACTTACGCGGACACTTGTGGGGATCGAGCTCTGCGTCGCCCCTAACACATGCGGCGACGATCTTGCGCAGGCTCGACTCCATGAGCGCGCGCTCCTCCGGGGCGAGCTGCCCCTTGGGCCCCTTGCCGGCAAGGATGGTGAGGTGCATGGCGACGGCCTCGGGTTGCGCGCGCGCGAGGTCGCAGGCCTCGCGCAGGGCGGCATCGTCGCCGGCGCACGCGCACAGCCGCGCCACGTAGGTTCGACAGATCTCGACCGCGCGGTCCTTCTCCGCCTGCGGCATCGCCGGCGGCCCCGGCTCCGGCCCGCGCTCGCAGGCGCACATGAGGACGAGCCAGACGAGCACGCGCATCACGCCGGCTCGATCCGGGCCAACACCACGGTGATGTTGTCCTTGCCGCCGGCTTCGTTGGCGGCGCCGATCAGCTCCTCGGCCGCCCTGTCGAGGTCGTGCTCGTGCTTCACGATGTCGACGATCTTTTCGTCGCCGATCATCGACGACAACCCGTCGGAGCAGAGCAGGAACAGATCGCCCAGGCGCGGCGTCTCCACGTGCACGTCCACCTGGACCGTCTCCTTCATGCCCAGCGCGCGGACGATCACGTTCTTGTGGGGCCAGTTGGCGGCCTCCTCCGGCGTCATCCGCTTCATCTTGATGTAGTCGTTGATGAGGGAATGGTCGTCGGTGATCTGGACGATCTCCCCCTCGCGCACGCGGTAGACGCGGCTGTCCCCGACGTGACCGATGACGATCCGGTCGTCGAGGAACAACGCGGACACGACCGTCGTGCCCATGCCCTTCTTGGCGGCCTCGCGCGTCGACGCCTCGTGGATGCGCAGGTTCGCGAGCTTGATCGCCGTCACGAGACGCGTGATGTCCGCGCGCCCCTCGTGATCGACCTTGTACGGCCACGTCAGGGCCTGCTCCTCGGCGGTGTCGCGGAAGTACTCCACCATCGTCTCGACGGCCATCCGGCTCGCGACCTCGCCCGACGCGTGTCCGCCCATGCCGTCGGCGACGATCGCGAGGCGCTCGTCCACCGGCATGTGGAGCGAGTCTTCGTTGTGCGTGCGCGCCATTCCTACATGGGTTTCGCCGGAAAAACGCACGCGCATCCCGTCCAGCGGGAAGGACGTGGACATGCGCCTCGAGTATAACGCAACCCCAATGAGTCCGCGGCCTTCGCCCCTAAGGGAAGGCCCGGAAGATCTATCAACGTATGAGGGGTAAGGAAGAATACGTCTAGTCGCCACATTGACAAGGGAGACGTTTGGCCGACACTCTTGTAAAATCCAATGCGTATGGACGCTGATCCGTGGGTCGTCGGGGTGGTGTTGAGCATGGTGGGCATATTTGCCCTGTCCTACGTACTCCGTAAGGTGAGGACCCGTCGAGCGGAGAAGCGCGAGTGACCTTTCCCAGCTCGGGAAACGTCGAAACCGTGCCGCTGGGGCCGCTCATGGGCAGGCTGGCGGTGCAGGGCTTCACCGGCGCGCTCCGCCTGGAGCAGGACATGCGGCGCCATGCGGTGTGGTTCCGGTCGGGCGTGCTGGTCGCAGCCGAGAGCGCGGCGCCCGAGGACACGCTGGGGCGGGTCGCCCTCGACGGTGGCCTCGTCGATCCGAGCGCGCTGGGCGAGTCGTTGCGCCGGATGGCGCAGAACCGCAAGAAGGGGCAGCTCGAGGTTCTCGTCGACATGAAGGCGCTCTCCGCGGAGAATGTTTCGCGGGCGGTCCGCATGACGCTGACGCGGCGTGCGCTCCGACTGTTTGCGCTCCCCCATGCCACATTCCATGTGGAGGCCGGGGCGCACCCGCCCGAGGAACAGGCCGCCGAGCCGCTCGAGCCCCGCTGGGTGGTCTACAAGGGCATGCGGCTGCATGGCGGGCAGGACCGTTTGGAACGCGAGCTGGGCGGCGCGCTGTCCGGGTCGGCGCTCAAGATGGCCATCGACCCGAACGGGATCCAGGGAGCCTACGGGTTCGCCGACGACGAGCTCGTGGTGCTGGCCTACCTGAACAAGGGCTACTGGCTGCTCGACGACCTCGTCGCCGCGTGCCTCACCCTGCCGCGCGAATCGGTGCTCGCGGTCGTCTATGGCCTCTACGCCTTCGACGCCGTCGACGTGAAGCCCGCGACCTCCGTCCCCCGCCTGCGCAAGCGCCCGCGCGAGGCGACCCAGGAGATGGAAATCGCCGAGACGACCAACCCCCGCATCGAGTCCCCGTTCGCGCCGGATCCGCCGCAGCGCCCGCGCACCGGCGTGACCAACGTCGGGCCGCCGCCGGCGCCGCCGCCGGCGCCGCCGTCGCGCGTCCCGAACGGCACCGGCGCGAATCGCACGCCGCCCCAGGGAACCGGGCCGCTCCATCCGCCGTCGCCGTCGTCCTCCACTGCGCCGAAGGCGCGCGACACGGGACCTCTCCGCCCGCCGTCGCCGACCGGACCGAACGTGCGCGCCACCGGCCCGCAGGCGCGGCAGACCGGCCCGCACGCCGAGGCAAAAGCCCCGACGCCGCGCGCCGAGTCGCCGCAGCCGAGCGCGTCCGGGTCCGGGCCCTTCCCCAAGGTCGGCCGCCACACGCTCGACGGCGCCGGCGCCGCGGGCACGCTGCGCGAGCACATCATCCACAAGCTCGGACAGGTCGAGGTCAACGCCGACTACTTCGTCATCCTCGGCGTTCCGCGCGACGCGGGCAGCGCCCAGATCAAGACCGCGTACTTCCAACTGGCCAAGATGTACCACCCCGATCGCCTGTCGATCGTCAAGCTCGAGAACCTCCGCCCGCAGGTGGAGAAGATCTTCGCCCGCCTGAGCGAGGCGTATGCCGTGCTGGGCGACGACAAGAAGCGCGCCGAATACTCCCACCTCCTCGAGGGCGGCCGGCACGGCGCAATGCGCGGCGACGAGGACGAGGTCGCCCGCGCCACCAAGATCCTCACCGCCGAGGAGCACTTCCGCAAGGGCGAGATGGCGCTCAGGCGGCAGCTCTTCTCCCTCGCCGAGAAGGAGTTCAAGACCGCGCTCGAGCTCAACCCCGACGAGGGGGAGCACCACGCCATGGCCGCGTGGGCGACGTGGTGCCACGCCGACGACAAGGACGCGATCGCCCTCGACATCAAGAAAGAGCTCAACAAGGCCATCGAGCTGAACTCGAAGTGCGTCCCGGCGTTCTTCTACCTGGGGCAGCTCTACAAGCACGTCGGCGACGAAGCGCGCGCCATGGCGGCGTTCCACCGCGTCCTCGATCTGGCCGAGGGGCACGTGGACGCGCTGCGCGAGGTGCGCCTCCTCGAGATGCGGCGCAAGGGCGGCGACAAGAAGGGCCTCTTCGACCGCTTCCGCAAGAAGTAGGAGCGGGCGCTCGGGAGCCCATTCCCGAGGGCCGGGCGACGTTCAGCACAAGGTACCGTAATCATTCACGGTACGGGCTGGCGCAATTCGTGCGTTATCGGTGTCGAATGTTCCGCTGGTCCCTGCGCGCCATGCTCCTCGCCGGAATGGGCGGGATCCTGCTCGGCGGGGCGGCGGTGTCGGTCCTCACCTCGGAACGGGTCCTTCGCGCCGCCGACGACCGCCGCGCCGCGGTCGTCCGCCACGACATGATCGCCGCGTCCGCCCGCGCGCGCCTGCTCGGCCTCGTCGACCAAGAGGTCGGCCTGCGCGGCTACCTGGCGAGCGGCGACCGGCGCCTCCTCGAGCCCTACGAGACGGGACGGAACGCGGCGCGCGACGCGCGCCTCCAGCTCGCGCGCCTCCTCCTCGACGGGGAGCGCGAGCGCGTGTCCAAGCTCCTCGACGATGTCGACGACGCCACGGCGGATTGGATCACTGCCTACGCCTCGCCCCAGATCTGGGCGCGCGAGAAGGGGCCGATCCAGGACCTCCCCGCCGCGTTCATCGAGGGCAAGCGCCTGTTCGAGCGCGTGCGCGCCGCGCACGCGGAGCTCAGCGATGTGTTGCGCGACATCTCCGAGGCGGCGATTGCGCGCGCGGATCGCCTCATCCAGGAGGCGCGCCTCATCGGCCACGGCGTCACCGCCCTCGTCTTCGTCATGGGCCTGTGGATCATGCGCGCGTTCCTGCGCCGGACCGCCGGACCGCTCGCCGAGCTCGAGCGCAAGGCCAGCGCCGGCGAGCCGTTCGCCGCGCCGGGGGCGGGGGTCAAGGTGCGCGAGGTCGCCGGTCTGCAGCAGGCGCTGCACGACCTCGATCGCACCGCGCGCGAGCGCGAGCGCGCCCGCGCCCAGGCGCACGCGCGCGCGGTGGCGTTCAACGCCTTCGGCGAGTTCGTGCAGCAGCTCGTCGACGAGCACGAGCTCCACCAGGCGCTCGCCCGCACGCTGGACGACACGATGGCGCCGGACAAGCTCCAGATCCTCGTCCGCAACGCCAGCCGCAACCGGCTGGAGGTGACCTGGCCGGGGCCACTGCCGCCGGATGAGGTCGGCCATCACCCCATCCTGTCCGAGCCGATGCGCTGCCGCGCGGTGCGCACGCTCCGCCCGGTGAGCGCCGACTCCGATGCGCCGGTCGCGTGCGCCTGCCCGCTCGGCGTGCCCGAAGCGGGATCCTACTGCTGCGTGCCGATGGTGTCGGCGGGCGAGCTCGTCGGCATCGTCAACATGCAATCGACCGAGCGCGGCCGCTTCCCGCGCGAGTCCCTCGAGGGCAGCCAGGGCTACATCAACTTCGCGTCGACGACGTTGAGCTCGATCCGGCTCCTGTCGTCGACGCGCGAGCGCGCGCTGCGCGACAGCCTGACCAGCGCGTACAACCGCGCCTTCCTGTCCGAGTATCTGGCCAAGCAGCTCAGCGTGGCGGCGCGGCGCAAGCGCCCGCTCGCGGTGCTCGTGTGCGACCTGGACCACTTCAAGCAAGTGAACGACAGCCACGGCCACCAGGTGGGCGACCGGGCGCTGGTGGCGTTCGCGGCGCTCCTCCACAACACCGTCCGCAACGGCGACGCGGTCATCCGCTACGGCGGCGAGGAGTTCGTCGTGCTGCTGGTGGATACGGATCTGGCCGGCGCGCAGGTGGTGGCGGAGCGCATTCGCGCCGGCGCCGAGCACATCATCGTCGACAACGGCGCGGAGACCGTGGGGGCGATCGTCCGCACCTCGATCGGCGTCGCCGCGTACCCCGCGCACGGCGCCGACGAGCCTGCGCTCATCGGCGCGGCCGACCGCGCCGTCTACCGCGCCAAACGCGAGGGGCGGAATCGGGTCGTCGTCGCGCCCGAGCGCGCCGGCGACGACGGCACCGGCCCGGTGCTGCGGGTGGTCGAATAGAACAAGGAACAAGGAACAAGGAACAAGGAATTCGAATTCGAATGCCGGAGAGGGCCTTCCGTGCTCGCGGGAGGCCCTCTGTGCTTCCCCGTTCGAAATTCGAATGCCGGCGAGGCGCTTCGCTGCTCGGGAGCGGCCCTCTCTGCTCCCCCGTTCGACTTCGAATTCCTTGTTCGAATTCCTTGTTTGTTTTTAGGGGACCCGGACGGTCGCCGCGTCTCGCGCGACGACGACCACGTCGCCGCCGTCGAGCCCGGGCGCGGAGAACGGCGTCCGCAGCGAGCGCTCGACCGACACGGTCGCGACGTCGGAGCGCCCCGCGTCCCACAACGGCCCCAGCGCGCGGGCGGGGACGGAGAAGCGGCCGTTGTCGGCGACGCGGCAGCGCACCGAGCGGCCCGCGTCGCGCGTGACCACGAGGTCGACCGTCCCCGAGCCGCGCCCCTCCCACGCCAGGTCGAGCGACGAGCCGCGCGCCGGCTCACCCACGCTGGTGATGCGCGGGGTCGGCGGCAGCTCGGCTGCGGCGGAGAACGCGCCGACGTCCTCGCCGCCGAACGCGGACACGAGAACCTCCGTCGGCACCGGGTCCGCCGCCGTGTCGGCGCCCGTCTCCGCTGTGTAGGCGACGCCGCTCACGAACGGCAGCAGCTCGGGGACGTAGCGCGGGGGCAGCCGCACGGCGTGGCCGGCGGCGCGCACCAGCACCTCGCCGGCATCGAGCAGGCGCACCGAGGCGTCGGGGGACGTCCCGGAGATCGCCAGGTCGAGCAGCGTCTCCTCGTCGATGAGCATGCACGCCCCGGGCAGCGCGCCCTCGTACGGGGGCGCCCCGGCCAGGATCTGCGCGCTGTCGGCGTCGAGGTTCTTGTAGCGGAGCAGCCGCCCGGTCACGGCCACGGACGTCCCCGTCGCCACCACCGTGAGGCGGGCGTAGCTCCGCCCCCCCGCGTCCGGGACGGGGCGCACGTCGGTCGCGCCGGTGCACGCCGCGCAGAGCAGCGCGCAAACTACGGCCTGGGTCAAAAAGACGCGGGAACGCGACACGAGACATCATTCTAGTCAACGGAGAAGCCACGATCAACTTGCCCGGAACCTGATAAGATCTCGCCCCTCGCCCCATGCTCCGTCCCATAGAAAAACAGCGCGTTGCGGAAGAGATCGTCGACCAGCTGCGCAACCTCATCCTCAGCGGATCGTACGCGCCGGGGGACAAGCTGCCGCCGGAGCGCAACCTCGCCAAGGAGCTCGGGGTCAACCGGTCGTCGCTGCGCGAGGCGCTGAAGAAGCTGGAGCACATGGGGCTGGTGAAGATCCGTCAAGGGGACGGCACGCGCGTCCTCGACTTCATGCAGACCGGCGGCATCGATCTCGTGTCGCACCTGGTCCCGCTGGCGCAGGGCGGGCACCCGGCGCTCCTCGCCGACATTCTCGAGTTCCGTCGCATCTACGGGCGCGAGGTGGCGCGTCTGGCGGCGGAGCGCGCCGAGCCCGCCGACATCGAGCGGCTGCGGGCGATCGCCGACGCCGCCGAGGAGGCGCGCGCCCCCGAGGAAATCCTGCGCCTCGACTTCGAGTTCTACGTCGCGCTCACCCACGCGGGGAAGAACCGCGTATTCGGGCTTCTCATCAACACGGTGCGGCAGGCGGTCCTCGCCTACGCCAGCTTCTTCTCGCATTTCACCGTGTCCACCGACGCCGTGCGCCGGCACCATCGCGCGCTGGTCAAGGCGGTGGCCAAGCACGACGGCGACACCGCGTCGAAGATCGCCGACACCTACATGGCCCGCGGTGCCGAGCACCTGCTCCACCTAACCGAAGCCGGCCATGGCTGAGCGCGCGCCCGAGGCGATCGCGGCGCGCGACGGCGAGCTGCGCGCCGACCTCGACGCCGGGCTCCGCTTCGCGCACGTCCTCGGCTCGCAGGCCAAGCGCGGGGTCGTCGACTTCGTCGTCGCCGTCGAGGCGCTCGTCGAGGAGATGGTGGAATCGGGGCGCGTCGACGCCGCCCGGCTCGCCGAGCGGACCGACCGCGTCCGCGCCGGCGAGCTCAAGCGCATGGAGGAGCACGAGCGCATCATCCTCGAGCCGGCGCTCAACAAATATTCGATGACCGGTCTCCCCGACATCCCGTGCGGCGAGCTCATCCCGCTGTGCCGGGGACGCTGCTGCACGCTCCATTTCCCCCTGTCGAAGCAGGATCTCGGCGAGCGCGTCGTGAAATGGAACTACACCCAGCCGTACCTCATCCGGCAGGGGGACAACGGCTACTGCGTCCACAACGACCCGGAGACGAAGTTCTGCACCGTCTACCATCATCGTCCGGCGGTGTGCCGCTACTACGACTGCCGGAAGGACAAGCGCATCTGGCTCGACTTCGACAAGCGCATCCCGGCGGTGGATCCGTCGCTCACGCCCCGGGAAGCGCCGACGCCGCTCGGCCCGCCGCCCGAATTCGCGACCGTGGAGGCCGACCGGCTGTAGGCCATGATCACCCGGGAAGACGTCGAGGAGCTGGCCGGGCTGGCGCGCCTCCGCCTGGGCGCGGCCGAGGCCGAGCGCCTGCGCGGGGAGCTCCAGAGCATCCTCGCCTACGTCGAAAAGCTGCAGGCCCTGGATACGACCGGGGTCGAGCCGATGACGCATGCCGTGCCGCTCGACTGCCCCCTGCGCGAGGACGCGGCCGCGCCGTCTTTGTCCGCCGACGAGGCGCTCGCCGCCGCGCCCGCGCGCGTCGACGATTTCTTCGTCGTGCCGCGAATCATCGAGAAATGAGCGAGCGCGCGACGGCGAGGAGAGAGGCGCCCCTGGAGGGAGGCGCAGCCGAGCGACCTGGCGCCCCGAGCCGTCGCGCGCGAGCGGTGCAACAATGAGCCTCCATTACCTGCCCGCGGCCCGCCAGGCCGAGCTCGTCCGCCGGCGCGAGGTGTCCGCGCGCGAGCTCGCCGAGGCGCACCTAGGCCGTATCGCCGCGCTCGACGGCGATCTCGGCACCTACCTCCACGTCGACGCCGACGGCGCGCGGGCGCGCGCCAACGAGATCGACCGGGCCGTCGCCCGGCGCGACGACGTGGGCTCGCTCGGCGGCGTCCCGGTGGCGCTGAAGGACATCTTCGTCACGCGCGCCGTCCCCACCACCGCGGGGTCGCGCATCCTCGACGGCTGGCGGCCGCCCTACGACGCCACGGTGGTGGCGCGCCTGCGCCAGGCCGGCGCCGTGATCCTCGGCAAGCTCAACATGGACGAGTTCGCCATGGGGAGCTCGAACGAGAACTCGGCGTTCCGCCCGTGCAAGAACCCGTGGGACCGCGCGCGCGTGCCCGGCGGCTCGTCGGGCGGCTCGGCCGCGTCGGTGGCGGCGGGCCTCGCCGCCGCGTCGCTGGGCACCGACACCGGCGGCTCGGTGCGCCAGCCGGCGTCGCTGAGCGGCGTCGTCGGCGTGAAGCCGACCTATGGCCGCGTGTCGCGCTACGGGGTCATCGCCTTCGCCTCCTCGCTCGACCAGGTGGGCCCGCTGGGGCGCACCGTCGAGGACGCCGCCCTGCTCCTCGAGGTCATCGCCGGGCACGACCCGCTCGACGCGACGTCCATCCCGGCGATCGTGCCGCGCTACCGCGACGACGTCGCCCGCGGCGCCGACGGCCTCGGCGGCCTCGTCGTCGGTCTGCCGCGCGAGTACTTCGTCCCGGGCATGGACGCGGAGGTCGAGCGCGCGGTCCGGGCGGCCGTCGCGGGCCTCGAGACGCTCGGCGCGCGCGTGCGCGAGATCGCCCTCCCCCACACCGAGTACGCCGTCGCGTGCTACTACCTCGTCGCCACCGCCGAGGCGTCGTCGAACCTGGCCCGCTACGACGGCGTGCGCTACGGCCTGCGCCGCGGCGACGCGGGCGCGCTCGCGGACATGTACGCCGAGACGCGCGGGGCCGGCTTCGGCGCCGAGGTCAAGCGGCGCATCATGCTCGGCACGTACGTCCTCCGCTCGGGCTATTACGACGCGTACTATCGCAAGGCGCAGCAGGTGCGGACGCTCATCAAGCGCGACTTCGAGCGCGCGTTCGCCGAGGTGGACGTCGTGGCGACGCCGGTGTCGCCCACGCCCGCGTTCCGGCTGGGGGAGAAGACCGGCGACCCGCTCGCGATGTACCTCGCCGACATCTTCACCATCAGCGCCCCGCTTGCCGGGCTGCCGGCGATGAGCGTCCCGTGCGGCTTCACCGCCGCCGGGCTGCCGATCGGCCTGCAGCTCATCGGCCGGACCCTCGACGAGCCGACGCTGTTCCGCGTCGCCGGCGCGTACGAGGCGGCGAACGAGTGGACGACGAGGAGGCCGTGCCCATGAGCCCCCGAGCGGAGGCGCGCCAACGAGCGACCCTGGAGCGAGGCGCAGCCGAGCGACCCGGAGCGGCGCGCCGGAGCGAGGGGGCGGTGCAACAATGAATTGGGAGCCCGTCATCGGCCTCGAGTGCCACGTCCAGCTCCACACGGCGTCGAAGTCGTTCTCGCCGTCCGCGGCGAGCTTCGGCGCGCCGCCGAACACGCTGACCGATCCGCCCGTCCTCGGCCTCCCCGGCGCCCTGCCCGTCCTCAACCGGCGCGCGGTCGAGCTCGCGCTCCGCCTCGGCCTCGCGACCGGCTCGACGATCCGCCGGCGCTCGCGCTTCGCCCGCAAGCATTACTTCTACCCCGACCTCCCCAAGGGCTATCAGATCTCGCAGTACGAAGAGCCCGTGTGCGAGCACGGGCACGTCGAGCTCGTCCTCCACGGCGAGCGCCGGCGCGTGCGCCTCACGCGCATCCACCTCGAGGAGGACGCGGGCAAGAACATCCACGGCGGCGGCGGATCGCTCGTCGATCTCAACCGCGCCGGCGTGCCGCTGGTCGAGGTCGTGTCCGAGCCCGACCTCCGCTCCGCCGAGGAGGCCGCCGAGTACATGCGCGCGCTGCGCCAGCTCGTCCGCTACCTCGACATCTCCGACGGCAACATGGAGGAGGGCTCGCTCCGCTGCGACGCCAACGTATCGGTGCGCCCGGCGGGGGAGGCGCGGCTCGGCACCAAGGCCGAGCTCAAGAACATCAACAGCTTCAAGTTCGTGCAGCGGGCGATCGAGCACGAGATCGCCCGCCAGATCTCCGTCCTCGAGGCCGGCGACAAGGTCGTCCAGGAGACGCGCCTGTGGGACGCGGACAAGGGCACGTCGGCGTCGATGCGCAGCAAGGAGCACGCGCACGACTACCGCTACTTCCCCGACCCCGACCTGCCGCCGCTCGCCGTGGCCGACGCCTGGATCGACGAGGTCCGCGCCGCGCTCCCCGAGCTGCCGCTCGCCCGCCGCGCGCGCCTCGCCGCGGAGCACGGGCTCGGCGACGCCGACGCCAAGCTCCTCACCGAGGAGCGCTCGCTCGCGGACTACTTCGAGGCCGCCGCGGCGGCGCACGGCGACGGCAAGAAGATCGCCAACTGGGTCATGACCGAGCTCCTGCGCGAGCTCCACCGGCTCGGCAAGGAGCCCGAGGACAGCCCGGTGCCGCCCGACGGGCTCGCCGAGCTCGTGCGCCTGGTCGACGACGGCACGATCAACGGGAAGATCGCCAAGGACGTCTTCCACAAGATGATCGAGTCGGGCGGGCGGGCGCGCGACATCGTCGCCCGCGAGGGGCTGACGCAGCTCCGCGACACGGGGGCCATCGAGGAGGCGGCCCGCGCCGTCGTCGCCGCAAACCCGAAACAGGTCGAGCAGTACCGCGCCGGAAAGACGAATGTTCTCGGGTTCTTCGTCGGGCAGACGATGAAGGCGACCGGAGGTAAGGCCAACCCCCAGGCGGTGAACGAGATCCTTCGCCGCCTCCTGGAACAATCATCTTGACCTGGTGGGCTCCCTGGGTAGACTACGGCACTCGTTTCCCGTTTCGACTGAGGATATGCCCATGTACGCGGTCATTCGAACTGGCGGAAAGCAGTACCGGGTCGAGCCCGGTGCGACGATCCGCGTGGAGAAGCTCGAGGGCGACAAGGGGAAGGCGCTCGAGTTCACCGACGTCCTACTCGTGGCGGACGGCGCCGACGTCAAGGTCGGGGCCCCGCTCGTCAGCGGCGCGAAGGTCACGGCCGAGATCGTCGGCCAGGAGCTCGGACCCAAGCTCCTCGTGTTCAAGTTCCGCCGCCGCAAGGGCTACCGCCGCAAGACGGGACACCGGCAGCAGTACACCGCGGTCAAGATCACCGGGATCAATTCGTAGGCTGACTAGGGGAACGCCATGGCTCACAAGAAAGGACAGGGCTCGTCGCGCAACGGCCGGGATTCGGCCGGCCAGCGGCGCGGCGTCAAGCGCTACGGCGGAGAGCTCGTGCGCGCCGGCAACATCCTGGTGCGGCAGCTCGGCACCGTCATCCACCCCGGCCAGAACGTCGGCATGGGCCGCGACTTCACGCTGTTCGCCCTCGTGGACGGCATCGTGAAGTACGAGCGGCACACCAAGACCAAGCGTCGCGTCTCCGTCGTTCCCGCCGCCCCCGCGGCGTGATCTTCATCGACGAAGCCAAGATCTACGTCAAGGCCGGCGACGGCGGCAACGGCGTCGCGACCTTCCGGCGCGAGGCGCACGTTCCCCGCGGCGGCCCGTCGGGCGGCGACGGCGGCGACGGCGGCAGCGTGGTGTTCGTCGCCGACGAGCAGCTGTCCACGCTCCTCGATTTCAAGTACCAGCAGCACTACCGCGCCCAGAGCGGCGAGCCGGGCCGCAACCGCGACCAGTACGGCAAGGCCGGCGAGGACCTCGTCGTCAAGGTGCCGCTCGGGACGGTCGTGATGGACGCCGACACGGGCGAGGTGCTCCACGACCTCGACCAGCCGGGGGCGCGCGCGGTCGTCGCGCGCGGCGGCCACGGCGGGCGCGGCAACATCCATTTCAAGTCGCCGTGGAACCAGGCGCCGCGCACCGCCGAGCCGGGCACGCCGGGCGAGGAGCGCACCGTGCGCCTCGAGCTGAAGCTCCTGGCCGACGCGGGCATCATCGGCTTCCCCAACGCGGGGAAGTCCACGTTCCTGGCCGCGGCCTCGCGGGCCCGCCCGAAAATTGCCGACTACCCGTTCACGACGCTCACGCCGAACCTCGGCGTGGTCGGCCTCGGCGACGGCCGCAGCTTCGTCCTCGCCGACATCCCCGGCCTCATCGAGGGAGCGGCCGAAGGGGCAGGGCTCGGTCACCGCTTCCTTCGCCACGTCGAGCGCACCCGGGTGCTGCTCCATCTGTTCGAGGTCGCAGAGGGGCGGGACCCCGAGGCGGACCACGACGTGGTCAACCGCGAGCTCGCCAAGTACGACCCGGTCCTGGCCCGGCGACCTCAGGTGGTCGCCCTCAACAAGATCGACCTCACCCACGCCCGCGAGGCCTACTCCGCCCTACGCGAGCGTTTCGCCGACCGCGGCATCGAGCTCCATGCGGTGTCCGGGGCGACGGGCGAGGGTGTGCCTGCCGTCCTCGAGCGCCTCTGGTCCCTCCTCGGGAAGTGATGTAGAGCACCCGCTTCGGCACGGTGTTGCTCGGCGCAAGTGCGCGTGATATACAAGGTTCTCGTCCGAAGACCGGGGGGAGCGCCGGCCGGACACGCCCCCCCATTAACCAGCCCTTTCGGGGTGCGTCCATGCTTTCTTCTCGCCTGCCATCGCGCTGCGCGTCATTCCTCGCCTTCCTCTCGTTCTCCGGCCTCGCGTGGGCGCAGCCGAAGCCGGACACCGGCCCGGCGCAACCCGCCGCACCGTCCGAAGAGGTGCCTCCGCCCAACATGCGCCTGCGCAACCTGGAGCAGAAGGTCGAGGTCCTGAAGGAGCAAGCCTGGCGCGTGAAGGCGCGCGTCGGGATGCTCAAAGAGGCGGTCCTCGGCGGCGGCGTCGGCGCCCGCGCCTCCATCATCCACGACAACCAGATGGGCGGGTCCTTCCGTATGGTCCGCCTTGTGTATGCGCTCGACGGCGTGCAGATTTTTGCCCGCGCCGATGACACGGGAAAGCTCAACGATCTCAAAAATATAGAGATCCTGTCCGGACCGATCGCCCCGGGGAACCACACGATCAGCGTGCTCATCGACTACCGCGGGAACGGCTACGGCGTGTTCGCCTATCTCAAAGAGTACAAGTTCACCGTACGCTCGAGCTACACGTTCACCGCGGCCGAGGGCAAGCAGACCCAGGTCACCGTCGTCGGCCTCGAGAAGGGCGGGATCACCACGCAGCTCAAGGATCGCCCGGCCGTCGAATTCAAGGTCAACGTGGTGGCAGAAAAGCCCACCGCCGCGCCCTCGACGGGGAACTGACATGAGAGCTTTCCTCTGGGTGGCCGCCCTCGGCTTCGCCGCGGCGGCCCAGGCGCAGGAGGATCCGCAAAGCCGGCTGTCTTACCTCGAGCAGCGGGCGATCGAGCTCGAGAACGGGCTCGCCAAGCTGACCCCGGCCAAGGAGAACGAGGCCGACATGGCCGAGCGCCGCCTCATCCGCGCGCAGGTCCTGTACGGCGTGGGCCACTACGACGATGCGGCCGTCCTCCTCTACGACGTCGTGGAGAAGCACGCGACGACGCGCTCGTACCCCGACGCGCTGTTCTTCCTCGCCGACTGCCTGTTCAAGAAGGGCGACAATCTCCTCGCCCGCGATTACTTCCACAAGGTCATCGACACGCTCGGCGAGAGCTCGCCGCACTACGGCGAGGCGCTGGGGCGCCTGGTCGAGCTCGTCGTCCGCACCAAAGATCCGGCCCGCATCCAGGACTACCTGGCCCGCCTCGACCGCCTCCCGGCGGGCAAGGCGCTCGAGTCGGTGCCCTACGTGCGCGGCAAGTACGCCTACTCGGCCGGCCGCTACGACGAAGCGCTGCGGTTCTTCGAGGCGATCCCGCCGACGTCGTCCTACGCCATGCAGGCGCACTACTTCATCGGCGTGACCCACGCCCAGAAGGGCGACCTCGCAGCCGCGGCCAAGGCGTTCCAGGGCGTCACGCGCGAGCCGACGAAGAACAAGGACGAGGAGATGATCGTGGAGCTGTCGCGCCTCGCGCTGGGGCGCGTGTTCTACGAGCGCAATCAGACGCAGGAGGCGATCGACGCCTACCAGGCGATCAGCCGGCGGTCGCCCGCATTCGGCGACGCGCTGCAGGAGATCGCCTGGGCCTACGTGAAGGCCAAGCAGTACGACCGTGCGCTGCGCGCGCTCGAGCTCCTGCAGCTCGCCAGCCCCAAGGCGTCGGACCTGCCGGAGATCCGCCTCCTCGAGGGGAACCTCCGCCTGCGCAAGGCGCAGGGGATCGGCGCCGAGGGCCTCGGCAACACCAGCGAGGAGTATGCAAAGGCGACGACGACGTTCGAGCAGATGCGCGACACCTATCAGAAGAGCAAGGACGAGATCGACAAGCTCCTGGCTGCGCACGGCGACCGCAGGGCATACTTCAACGCGCTGACGGGCAAGGGGGGGGAGGCGCTCGACGTCCAGATCGAGGTGCCCAAGACGGCGCTGGAGGCGGTGAAGGAGGATCCGGAGGCCGGGCGCGTCCTCGGCGTGACCAAGACGCTCGACGAGGTGCGCGTCGACCTCGACGACGCGGCCAAGGGTATCGCGCGCCTCGAGCGCGCGGTGGCGTCGCCGTCGCGCGTGCGCATCTTCCCCGAGCTGGCGTCGCGGCGCGCCCAGGCGGAGGAGATCCAGGAGGGGCTGACGCGCGTCCGCACATCGCTCGGCAACGAGGAGCGCGTGCTCGTCCTCGGCAGCCTGTCGGCGGGAGAGCAGGCGGAGCTCCAGCGCGTCGCGGCGGTGCGCGAGGGGCTGGCGCGCAAGCTCGCCGCGCTGCCCAACAGCGGCGACGCCTACGAGGAGCGCCAGCGCAAGGCGCGCGAGGCGGTGGACGAGATCGACAAGCGCGCCACCGAGGTGGAGGTGTTCCTGTACAGCCTCGAGGCGCAGATGGTGGCGCTCGAGCGCTACTACGCCACCCAGCCGGTCAAGATGACGCCCGAGCAGTTCGAGCGCGAGCGCAAGCCGATCCGCGACGACATCGCCGCGCTGCGGGGCCAGCTCGAGAAGTTCCACCACGAGACCGAGCTGGCGGCGGACGAGGCCGGAATCGGCGACGAGCTGGCCCTCGAGGAGCAGGAGCTGCGGAAGCAGATGCGCGCAGCCGTGAAGGCCGAGCACGACGTCGTCGCGCGGGCCGCGTCGCGCGCCGGCGGCGACTCGGCGGGGCGCGTCCGCGACATCGAGTCCCAGCTCGCGCGCGCCGACAACGTGGAGCAAACCGTGGGCCGGGTCAACGGCCGCATCGACCAGGCGGTGGAGGGGCAGCTCCGCGAGGTCAAGGTGGCGATCGCCGAGGAGAAAGCGGCGCTGGTGGGCTATCAGCAGCAGCTCGGCAGCTACGACGGCGAGACGGTGGACGTCGGCTCCGACGTTGTCGCCGGGTCGTTCGGGCGCGTCGCGCGGAAGTTCAAGGACTTCGTGGTCCGTTCCGACGTGGGGCTCCTCGACGTGACGTGGGCGCAGAAGGAGCAGGCGCAGAAGTACGCCGACCGCCTGCGCATCGATTTCGCGCGCGAGAAGAACACGCTCGAGGCGGAGTTTCGCGACGTCATCCAGGACAAGCAGGCGGAGCCGCCCAAGCCGGGAGAGAAGCCATGAGCCGGCGAGCGGCAGCGCGGCCGAGCGCGACCGTGGAGCGAGGCGCAGCCACGCGACCTGGAGCGCCCGCGCGGACGCGAGCCGGCGGTGCAACCACGAGCTGGCGAGCGGAAGCGCGGACGGGCGCGACCCTGGAGCGAGGCGCAGCCACGCGACCTGGAGCCCCCGCGCGGACGCGAGCCGGCGGTGCAACAATGATGGCGCTCCTCATTGCGCTGGTCGCGTCGACGGCCTGGGCGCAGCAGCAGCCCGCGCCGCCGAGGCCCAAACCGGGGGCGCCGCCGCGCGAGCTCACCCCGCAGGAGCTCGATGTGCTCAAGGAGGTGGAGCGCGACGCCGATCGCTACGCCGGCGCCGTCGGCGACCACGTCGAGCAGATGCGCGGCATCCTCCGCCGCGAGTACCAGGACAAGGTGAGGGCAGCCGCCGAGCGCTACCACAAGGCGATGGACGGGGCGGAGAAGGACTACCGCGCGCGTCACATGAGCGCGCTCGAGGCGTTGCAGAAGTTCCTCGTCAAGTACCCCGACGATCCGAAGTGGACGCCGGACGCGATGTTCCGCCTGGCGGATCTCTACCTCGACAAGGCCAAGTGGGAGTGGGACGAGAAGGAGGCGGCCTCCGCCGACACGCCGCCGCCGCCGGTCGACCCCGAGGCTCCGCCGCAGTACGCGGGGCCGGACTACACGCCGTCCCTCGACATCTGGCGGCAGATCAACGAACGGTTCCCGAAGTACCGGCAGGTCGACGGGGCCATCTACCTATACGCCTACTACCGCGGCGAGATGCGCCAGACGCCCGAGTCGCGCCAGGCGTTCCTGGGCCTCGTGTGCCGGAACAAGTTCGACCCGCTGGGGACGCCGCCGCCTCCGCCGGATCCGCGCGAGCTCCGCCGCCGCCTGGCCGCGGGCGCGCGGCCGCAGACGGTCGACCCATACCAGGGCTGCGAGCCGATGACGCAGAACCAGGACCTCATCGACGAGGGCTGGATCCGCGTCGGCGAGATCGACTTCGACACGCCCGGCTCGCTGCCCACCGCCATCGCCGCCTACAAGCGCGTCGCGCACAACACGAAGTCCAAGTTCTACGACATCGCGCTCTACAAGCTCGCCTGGTCCTACTACCGCAACAACCAGTTCATGGACGGGATCCAGGCGTTCGACGAGCTGGTCGCCTACTCCGACAAGCTCGAGGATCAGGGGCAGCCGAAAAACGATCTCCGCGGCGAGTCGGTGCAGTACCTGGCGATCAGCTTCACCGACCCGTGGGAGGAGAACACGCTGTCCGACCCGGTGAAGGCGATGGAGCGCCTGAACGCGTTCTACAAGGGCCGGACGAACGAGCGGCACGTGCGCGACGTCTACGAGCAGGTCGGCGACGTCCTGCGCCTGTCCGCGGGGACGCCGCCGGGGGGCGAGGTGCCGCCGGAGATCCGCACCGCCTACCGCGAGGCGATCAACGCCTGGCGGTTCACGCTCGATCATTACCCGACCCACCCGAGGAACCCCGTCGTGCACCAGAAGATCGTCGACGCGCTCGCGTTCATGGGCGACGCGCAGGCGGCGGGCGACGAGCGGGCGAGACTGGCCACGGCGTACAAGCGCGGCACCCCGTGGTACACGGCGAACGAGACCAACCGCGAGGCGATGGACAACGCCAGCCGCCTCACCGAGGGCTCGCTGATCGAGGCGGCGCGCAACCAGCACCGCAGCGCGCAGCTGGCCAAGCAGCAGTACCAGAAGGCGCCGACGCCCGACGGGAAGCGCGGCTACCTGCGCCTCTACGCCGAGGCGGCCAACCTGTACCAGGCGTACCTGCAGGAGTTTCCCAACTCGTCCGACGCCTACGAGGTGACCTACCGCCTCGCCGACTGCCTCTATTTCAGCGAGCAGTACGTGGCCTCGGTCGAGCGCTACCGGTGGGTGCGCGACCACCAGGAGCTCGGCACCAAGTACCACGACGACGCCGCGGATTCGGTGGTCAAGGCGTACGAGGAGGCGGTGGCCCAGGCCAAGGCCCAGGGGGCGCTCAAGGAGCCGCCGGTGCCGACGCCCGAGACGTTCGCCAAGGGCGCGCGCTCGCTGTCGGTCCCGTCGCTGTACCGGGACCTCCAGGGCGCCTACGACGAGTACGCCAAGCTGGTGCCGAACGATTCCACGGCGTCGCAGAAGGCGCTGGCGGCGGCGATGATCTCCTACCGCCACGTCCAGCTCGACGACGCGCTCGCCCGCTTCCAGGGCATCATGACGACGTACTGCAAGACCTCCGAGGCGGTGCAGGCCAAGGAGGGCATGCTGGCCATCTACCAGGGGCGAGGGCAGACGGACAAGTTCCAGGCGACCGCCGACAAGTTCATCGGCGACAAGTGCGGGTCGACGCCGCAGGACGTCCTCGTCGCGCAGAAGCAGAAGCTGTCGAACGAGTACACCGTCGCGATCAACGCCTACAAGGACGGGCGGTTCGACGAGGCGGGGCAGCGGTTCTACGGCCTGTACAAGGCGGGCACGGACGTGTTCGCCGATCGCGCCGGCGCGATGTTCAACGCGGCGCTCGCCTATACCAAGGCGGGCAAGCCCAAGACGGCCGTCGCGCTGTACCAGGAATTCGTCAAGGTCCCCGAGTTCGCCAAGTCGGAGTACTACATCGAGGCGCTCTACCGCACTGCGGAGTCCTACCAGGCAGCGTTCGATTACGAGGCGGCCGTGGACACGTACCTCCAGGTCGTCGACGAGGCGGCCAAGCCGGGGCGCACATCGCGGCCGGAGTTCAACCTCGAGGAGGCGCGCGTGAACGCGCTCTACAACGCGGCGCTCCTGCGCGATCTCGATCGCGTCTACTACGACCGGGGCAAGAACGACCCGGGCGCGGCGACGCTGTACAAGCGCTACGCTGCGTTCGACCAGAAGAACCGCGAGCGGGCGCGCGACGCCTTCTTCAACGCGGCGCTCGTCTACGAGAAGGCCGGCAACACCAAGGACATGATCGCCACGTTCGACCAGTGGAAGCGCCAGTACGGCAAGGACGCGGGCGCCGGGTTCAAGCTCGTCCTGGCGCAGCACAAGACGGCGAAGGCGATGGAGAAGGCGCGCGACAAGGACGCCGCCGACAAGTACTACAAGGCGACGATCCGCGCGTACGACGAATCGGGGGAAAAGCCGGCGTCGCCGGCGTCGGAGCTGGCGGGGGAGGCGCAGTTCTGGCTGGCCGAGCAGTACTACAAGAAGGAGTTCGAGAAGTACAAGGTGCGCTGGCTGGGCAACATCGCCGACAAGAACCAGACGCGCGCCTCGGCGGCGGTGGTCAAGACCATCGACGAGCTGCAGAAGGTGGCGAAGGCGACGTCGGCCGGCTACGAGGCGGTGGCCCGGTTCGAGGCGTCGTGGTCGCTGGCGGCGATCGTGCGCCTGGGGGACATCGCGTTCTTCGCCGGGCAGAAGCTCCTCGACGCTCCAGTGCCGGCCGAGATCACGCGCCTGGACAAGCAGTATCCCGAACAGAATGTGCTCGGGTCCTACCAGGAGAGCCTGGAGCAGCAGGTCGCGCCCAACACCGAGCTCGCCAAGAAACAATGGCTGCGCGCGGTCGAAACGGCCAAGAAGGCAGGTGTGGCCAACGAGTGGTCCAAGCTGGCGCAGCAGCGGCTGAATTCGTACATCGCCGCGGACCAGTATCCGGTCCAGCGGGACGAGCTCGTGGACAAGGAGCAGAATCCATGAGCCCGCCAGATCGTTTCTCGGGCTCACGCGTCGGTACGTCCGTGCGGTGGTGTGTCTTGACGTGGGCGTTGGCGCTGGCGGCCTGCGGCGGCTCGAAGCCGGCCCGGCAGCCGACGACGCCGGCCGCGAAGGCGGCGGCGCCGAAGCCCGCGAGCGACGCCGAGGTCACCTACACCGACCTTCCGCCCGAGCCGCAGCCGGCGACGGCGACGCCGGCTCCTCCTCCGCCCGCGCCGGAGCCCGCCGCTCCGGCCCTGACGGGTCCCAAGCCGCCGACGCTGGATCTGCCGGCGGACAAGCGCTCAGCCATCGTCCAGGAGCAGCTGCGCAAGGCCGACCAGGCGCTCAAGGCCCGCGACGCCGACACGGCGATGCGCGCCGCCCGCGCCGCGCTCGACGCAGACGAGTCCAGCGTCCCGGCGATGATCCGGCTGGCGCACGCGTACTATCTCAAGGGGTACGACGACAAGGTCGAGGCGGTGCTCACCATCGCCAAGCGCCAGCGCGAGGGCGACCAGAGCCCGGTCCTGTGGATGCTCCTCGGTCTCACCTACGACCGCACCCACCGCGAGGACGAGGCGCTGTCGGCGTACGAACGGTCGACGTCCCTGCGGCCGGATTACATCGCCGCGCTCCACAACAAGGGGACGATCTACCTCAAGCGCAAGCGCTACGCCGACGCCGTCAACGTGTTCGAGCGGCTCGTGTCGCTCCAGAGCCAGTCGGCGCGCGCGCACACCTACCTCGGCGCCGCCTACCGCGGGCGCTCGGCCGACGACCCGACGGCGCGCGACACCCTCCTGCGCAAGGCGGAGATGGAGCTGAAGCTCGCGCAGCAGATCAACCCCGGCTACGCGCCCGCGTACTTCAACCTGGGGATCCTCTACCTCGACGCGGATCCGTTCCCCGGGCTCGACGGGCTGCCGCGCATGCAGAGCGCGCAGAAGTTCCTCGCCGAGTACAAGCAGCGGGCGGGGCCCGGCGGCGTGCCGATCGTCGACGATCACATCGCCGCCGCGCAGAAGGGCATCGAGCGCGAGCAGAAGGCGCTCGAGCGCAAGAAGAAGAAGGACGCGCAGCAGCAGAAGAAGAAAGCGGGTGACAAGTGAAAGCGGCGATCATCCCAGTGCTCCTCCTGGCATCGCTGTCCGCGGCGGCGCAGAAGGCGCAGCCGCGCTGCTCGGACGAGGTGCCGCAAGGTGAGCAGAAGACCAAGTACGAGGTGGTCATCGGGCCCGACGGGAAGAAGATCTTTCGCATCAAGACCGGCTTCGTCATCTGCGGCAAGGTCCCCAAGCCGGAGATCCTGTACGGGCTCCTCAGCTCGACGATCAACTACGAGTGGGAGACGCTGAAGCAGAACTTCCTGCCCAAGGTCTTCCGCACGGTGGAAGACAGCCCGTTCTGAGAGGACATATGCAGCCTCAGATGCCACAGCAAGCCCAATCCCCGCCGCGAGCCGACGCGGTCCCCCGGCCGAAGATCCTGCGCATCGGGGTGATCCTCGGCGACAAGATCGTCGAGGAGCGGCTCATCCGCGACCGGGGGCCGGTGAGCATCGGCCAGTCGGCCAGGAATACGTTCTCGGTGCCCACGCCGGAGCTGCCGCGCAGCTGGCCGTTGTTCCAGCTCACGGGGGGGCGCTACGTCCTCCACGTGTCCGAGACGATGGACGGCCGCATCAGCGACGGCGGCCAGGTGCTCACGCTCGCGCAGCTCAAGCAGACGGGCCGAGCCCAGCGGGTGGGCCAGGGCCCGACCAAGTCGGGCTGGCTCATAGCGGTCACCGAGGCCTCGCGCGGGAAGATCGTCATCGGCGAGATGACGCTGCTGTTCCAGTTCGTGCAGGCGCCCCCGCTGCAGCCGCGCCCCCAACTGCCGCATTCGGTCAAGGGCAGCTTCACCGACCGCATCGACCCCTACCTGTCGGTGGTGCTGTCCATCTCGCTCGCGGTGCACATCATCGTGTTCTGTTACTTCAAGTTCTTCGTGAAGGACACGAACCCGCCGCCGCCGGACGTCATTCCCGACCAGTTCGCGCGCGTCGTCATGACGCGGCCCAAGCCGCCCACCCCGCCGAAAGAGCCGGAGAAGCCGGGCATGCAGAACGAGGGGGAGAAGAAGGAAGAGAAGAAGGCGGAGAAGAAGGGCGAGGACAAGCCCAAGGTCGAGGAGAAGGAGAAGCCGAGCGCTGCCGACATCAAGGCCAAGGTGGAATCGAGCGCGGTCATCCGCACGCTCAATCAGCTCGCGGCGAAGGGCAAGAACGGCACGGCGATCGCGACGTCGGACAAGGAGGCGTGGGGCGACCTCGACAAGGGTCTGAAGAAGGTCGGGCAGGAGGGCGGCGTGCAGATCGCGACGACGTCCAGCGGGACGCGCACCACCGGCACCGGCGACGTGGCGTCGGGCAAGGAGATCGGCGTCACCGGGCCCGAGGGGCCCGGCTCGACCGGGCGGGAGAAGGTCGAGGAGCAGATCAAGACCCGCACCGAGGCGGGCAGGCTCGAGGGCGAAGGGGAGGTCGGCCTCGATCCCAACGTGGTGGCGACCACCATCGGGCGACTCTACAAGCAGAAAGTGAATGCCTGCTACCAGCGGGGGCTCAAGACCAACCCCAACCTCGGCGGGCGCGTGGACATCGCGTTCACCGTCGGCGTGGCGGGGAACGTCATCAAGGCGTCGGTCAGCGGTTTCGATTCGTCGGTCGACAGCTGCATCGAGCAGGAGGTGCGCCGCTGGCGCTTCACGAAGCCCCAGGCCCCGGCGGAGTTCGAGATCCCGTTCATCCTCCGCAAGCTGTGAACGATCCATCACACTCCGGCAACCAACCCGTTTGACACCCCCGGACGGGGTTCCTATACTCACCGATGGTGCGAACGCGTCTTACTTTTGGCCTGGTTGCGACCGTCGGCGCGCTGCTGACGGGCGGGATCGTGCTCGCGCAGGACGCGGGCCCGGTGCCGGCCAAGCCGGACGTCGAGGTGCCCGGCGCCACCCGCGCCGAGATCTCCCCGAGCGACATGGTCAAGCAGGTCGCCGACTACAAGACGCGCATGGAGGAGATGCTTAAGCACATCGTACAGCTTCAGGATCAGGCCAAGCGGCTGAAGGACGTCATCAAGCTCAACTGCATCAACGACAAGGAGCTGCAGCTCAAGGCGGTGCTGAACATCGCCGACCAAGCCAACACCAACCTCGTCACCGCCATCGCGCGCGGCGACGAGGCGGATCGCTATCATCAGTTCGGTCGGATCACCCTGGCGTACCAGGAGTCCCAGCGCATCTCCGCCGAGGCGGAGCAGTGCGTCGGAGAGGAACTGACCTACCTCGGCAAGACCACCGTCACGGTGGAGGAGCCCAGGATCCCCGAGGACCCCACGGTGTTCGGCGAGCCCGGCTTCCCCGTCGTGGATCCGCTGCCCGTGGGCAGCCCGAAGAGCTGACCGGAACATGCGGCTGCGAGCGCTGGCGCTGTGGATGGCGGTGGCGGGGTGCGCCGACGCGGCCGGCGGCCCGTACCCCACGTCGGGGCCGCCCCCGGCAGCGGACAGCGCGGTCGGACCGGGGGACGTGTTCGACGTGCGCGTGTACGGTGAGGCCGCGCTGACCGCGGCCTACGAGGTCGCCGTCGACGGGACGATCAACTTCCCGCTCATCGGCGTGGTCGAGGTCGCGGGCAAGACGCCGCCCCAGATCGAGCGGGAGATCGAGACGCGGCTCGCCGACGGCTACATCAAGCGACCCTCGGTGTCGGTGCGCGTCACCGACTATCGCTCGCGCCGCGTGAGCGTGTTCGGCCAGGTGCGATCTCCAGGCACATTCCCCTACACCGAAAACATGTCGATCGTCGAGGTCATCTCGCGCGCCGGCGGGTTCACGGCCATGGCGAAGAAGAACAGCGTCCGCGTCACGCGCGGCACAGGCGCCACGACCGAGCGCATCGAGGTGGCCGTGGAGGAGATCGGGCAGGGAAAAGCGCCGAACTTCCTCCTTCGTCCCGGGGATGTGGTGTTTGTCCCCGAGCGCGTCTTCTGACGCGCGACGAATGAACATCCCGCACGCCGCGGGGCACCAACCCTGGTAGTGCGCGAGTGCGCGAGTTCACTTGCGAAAACCTGGGTGTGGAATAGGATGGGCGCCCCGTGTCCCACATAGACTCCGTACCCGCTCCGCGCCTCCTGCGCCATCGCGTGGCGCTCACGACGATCGCGAACCTGGTCGTGGCGGCCACGGCGTATTCGCTGGCCGTCCTCCTCCGTTTCGACTTCGGGGTCCCGGCGTTCATGGAGAAGGTGTTCGTCAGGACCCTTCCCGCCGCGATCGCGATCCAGTACGCCGCCTTTTACGCGTTCAAGCTCACGCGCGGGTGGTGGCGCTACGTCGGCATCTCCGACTTCCTGAACGCCCTCAAGGCCGCGTTCCTGGGGGCGCTCGGCCTGGCGACGTACGTGGTCATCTTCCACAAGCACGACCAGTTCCCGCGCTCGGTGTTCTTCGTGAACGCGGTGCTGGTGGTGGGCCTGTCGATCGGCAGCCGGCTCATCGTCCGACTCATGCGCCAGCTCCCCGGGGAGCGCGAGCCCGGCCACCGCAAGCGCCTGCTCATCATCGGCGCCGGCGACACCGGCGAGGCGCTCCTCCGCGAGACGCGCCAAAGCCTGCGTATGAACTACCACGTCGTGGCGTTCCTCGATGACGCGGCGGAAAAGCGCGGCGCCTACATCAACGGCGTGCCCGTGTGGGGGACGGTCGCGCGCGTCGCCGACGCGGTGAAGCGGTTCCGCATCGACGAGATCGTGGTGGCCACGCCGTCGGCGTCGGGCGCGGAGATGCGCGGCATCATCGGGCATTGCCGCGACGCGGGCGTACCGTTCCGCGTGATGCCGGCGCTGTGGGAGGTGCTCGATCGTAAGATCGGCCTCGGCTCGGCGCGCGAGGTGAACATCAACGACCTCCTGCGCCGCCCGCCCATCGAGCTCGACCTCGTCGCGATCGGCAAGTTCCTCCGCGGCAAGCGCGTACTCGTCACCGGGGCTGCGGGTTCGATCGGCTCGGAGGTGGCGCGGCAGGTCCTCCATCATCAGCCGAAGAGCCTCGTCTGCCTGGACCACGACGAGAACGCGCTGTTCTACCTGGAGCGGGCGCTCGGCAGGGCCGGCGAGCGCGGCAACGTCGCCTACCGTCTGGGCGACATCACCGATTTGCCCTACATGGAAGCGTTGTTCGCGGCGGAGAACCCGCAGGTGATCTTCCACGCCGCGGCGCACAAGCACGTCCCCGTGCTCGAGGCCAACCCCGTCGAGGGCGTGCGCAACAACCTGTTCGGGACGGAGGTCGTCGCCCGGCTCGCGGGGCAGCTCGGCGCCGAGACGTTCGTGCTCATCTCCACCGACAAGGCGGTGAACCCGTCGAGCGTGATGGGCGCGACCAAGCGGGCCGCCGAGCTGTGGATCCGCTGCCGTCCCGGCCCCACGCGCTACACGTCGGTACGCTTCGGCAACGTGCTCGGCTCGCAAGGGAGCGTGGTGCCGGTGCTCAAGGAGCAGATTGCGGTCGGCGGGCCGGTCACCATCACCCACCCGGAGATGCGACGCTACTTCATGACCATCCCCGAGGCGGTGCAGCTCGTCATCCAGGCGTCTGCCATGGGCAAGGCCAACGAGGTGTTCATGCTGGACATGGGCGAGCCGGTGAAGATCGTGGACCTCGCGCACGACCTCATCACGCTGTCGGGGCTGCGCCCCGAGGTGGATATCGAGGTCGTGTACACGGGGATCCGTCCCGGCGAGAAGCTCTACGAGGAGCTCTACCTCGAGGCCGAGCAGGCGGAGCATACCGCGCACCCCAAGATCCTCGTGGCGCGCCATCGGCCCATCGATATCGCCGCGTTCGAAGCGCAGGTCGAGGAGATGCGCCGGGCCGTGGACGAGCACGATCGCGATGGGGTGCTCGAGCTCCTCCACCGGATGGTGCCCGAGTTTGCGGAACCGCGCCCTCGGGCCAGCTGGAGCCAGCCGATGCGCGTCCTCGACGTCCTCGACCGGGCGGAGGCGGACGGCAGCAAGGCGAGCTGAGCCACCGAGCGGGACCGCGGCGCGCGTCTTGCGGGCCATCCCGCTTCCTGCTACTCACTGAGCCACGAGGAGGCTGGGATGCGCCGGGAGTTGCTCGCTTGGATCGCCTGTCCGCTGTGCCGCCGTGACCTGACGGTCCAGCCGTTCGAGTCGAGCGGCGACCACGTCACCGAGGGTCTTCTGCGCTGCGGCTGCGGCGCCGCCTACCCCATCGTCGGATCGATCCCCCGGCTGCTCGCCGAGGCGTTCCAGGACCGCCCCGCGTTCGTTCGCAAGCACCAGGCGGCGCTGCGCGCGCGCATGCCGAAGAACCTCGTCGACTTCGACAAGGCGCTGGTCGAGGACGTCTCCACCACCAAGGTTGCCTACGGCAACTGGTGGAAGAAGATGCAGCGCGATCAGTCCTACCATCTCGACAACGAAGCGATCTTCGAGGCCCGAACGGGCGTTCCCCCGAGCGAGCTCGCCGGCAAGCTGGTCTTCGACGCGGGGTGCGGCGGCGGTCGCTTTCTTCCCACGTATGTTGCGGCGGGCGCGAAGGCCGTCCTTGCCATGGACCTGTCCACCGCATGCGAGATGGCGGCCGACCACGCCGCCGCGCACCCGAACGTCCATGTGATCCAGGGGAACCTGTTGATGCCGCCCGTGAAGACCGGAACCTTCGACCACACGGTGACCTTCGGCGTCCTGATGATCACGCCGGACCCCCAGCGCGGGTTCCGCGAGCTCGCGCATACCGTCAAGGTCGGCGGACGGCTCAGCATCTATGTGTACGAGCGCCCGATGACGAAGTGGGACGATCCACTCCCGCCCGACCTCGCGTGGTATGGGTTCGGCCCCCTGCGCGGGGCGGTGTCGAACCTTCCTCACCCGCTCCTCGAGGCGTTCTGCCGGGGGCTGTGGGCGAAGCGGCGTTTCGCCGAGGGGATCCGGCGGCTCGGCTTCCGACGCATCGCCGACGTCATCGCGCGGGTGCCGCCGGATGCCTACAAGCCGATGGAGAACGCGGCATTCAACGTAGTCCGCAATTACGACATGTATGCGTGCAAGTACACGTTCCTCCATTCGGTGGAGGAGGTCCTCGAGTGGTACCGCGAGGAGGGGTACAACGACGTGGTCGTCACCCCGTACCGCGTTGCCGCCACCGGGACGCGGTTCGCCGAGGCGGGCGAGCCGCTGCGGGTGAAGCTCCATCGCAAGGCGAGCGTGGAGGAGATCGAGTCTCGTGGCGTGCGCGTGGACCCGGCGGACGGTCCCCCGACCGATCGGTCCGAGCCCGCGACCTTGCGACAAGTTCTCTGATGCCGGGGCCGCGCCGCCTGCTCATCCTCATCAATTCGCTCGCGGCCGGAGGTGCAGAGAACTTCGTCCTGAACCAGCTCCGCTACACCGACCGCGCGCGCTTCGAGCCCAGCGTCTGCCAGATCGGCGGAAGCGACACCCTGCGCGCGGCGATCGAAGCGCTCGGCGTCGAGGTGTTCAACCTCCGCGAACGGCGCCGCCCCGACCCGCGCTCGCTGGCGCGGCTGGCGGTCTTGCTCGGCCGCCGGCGCCCCCAGATCCTGCAGGCGCACAACCCGTACGCGGTGATCGCGGCGCGGCTGGTGGGCAGACTGGCGCGGGTGAAGGCGGTCGTGACCACAGAGCAGGGGATGCACTATCAGTACCAGCCCAGGACCCGGAACGCGCTCGACCTCACGCTCGGCCTGTCCCACGTGAACGTCTTCATCAGCCGCGCCTGCTTCGACGCCACCGCGAAGCAGCATCCGGAGCTGCGACGAAGCGAGCCGACCATCATCCCCAACGGGATCGACGCGCGCGCGATTGCCGTCGCCGCGGACGGGAGCCGCGCGGCGGTACGGGCTGAGCTGGGCATCGGGTCCGACGACCTCGCTTTCGCCAACGTGGCGCGGCTCGTCCCCGTCAAGGGGCAGCGCTACGTGATCGATGCGTTCGCGCAGACGCTGGCGCGCGTTCCCACCGCGCGCCTGTTCCTGTGCGGCATCGGCCCCCTGCGGGAGGAGCTCGAGCGGCAGGCCGACGCCGTCGGGGCCCGCGGGCGGGTCCATTTCCTGGGGGAGCGGACCGACATCCCGCGGCTCCTCGGCGGGTTCGACGCCTACGTCCACCCAGCCACCACCGAGGCGCTCGGCATTGCGGTGCTCGAGGCGATGTCGGCCGGACTGCCGACGATCGGGGCGGCGACCGACGCGCTCCCCGAGTTCATCGAGCCCGAGCGTACTGGCTGGCTCGTGCCACCCCGCGATATCGCGGCGCTGGTCGACCGAATGGTGTGGATCGCGCACCATCGCGCCGAGGCGGCTACGATCGGCCGGCGCGCCCGCGAAACGATCACCCGCGCCTACGATATCCAGGCCAGCGTGCGCGCGTACGAGGCGCTCTACGACCGACTGTCGGGAAGCTATTAGGGCACCGTTCACGGGTTTCTTCGTCTACGACCGCGCCGCCACGAGATCCGCGACGCGCAGCGCCGCGCGCAGCAGCAGCCAGCCGGCCCCGCGCCAGCCCTCGACGGAGAGGGCGATGCGCGCGCGGCGCGGCCATCCCCCGCCGTCGTGGGGCCAGGGCGCGGAGCGGGCGAGCATCGCGGCCGCGGCGACGGCGGTCGGCGGCAGCGCCGCCCGCACTGCGGCGGCGAAGTCGGCGTCGAGGCCGAACGACTCGAGCACGCCCACCCACGCCGCGAGGGCCCGGCGCGCTCGGAACGCGCGCGCGCGGGCGACGAGCGCGCCCCGATCGACCGTGCCCGCCGCCGCCAGGCGCAGACCGTCGACGACCGAGCGGAACGGCAGGCAGAACCCATGCTTCGCCGCGTGCAACGCCAGCAGCAGGAACAGGTCGGTCGCGTCCGGAACGAGCGCGCCGTCGGTGCACGCGCTCGCGCGCCGGAACAGGGCCGCGACGTCCACCGCGAACAGCGGCGACGGACCGACGGCACGGTGGATCTCGACGCCCACGCCCGGCGGCAGCGCGAACGCGGCCGCGTACTCGAACCGGCCGGTCACGGGGCGGCTCGCCGGCCCGAGCGGCTCCGCGCCGACGCCTCGCGCGAGACGCCCCGCGTCGGCGAAGCGCGCCGCCGGCACCAGGACGTCCACGTCGTGCATGGGCCGTTCTCCCGGCGCGTAGACACTGCGCTCGAGGGCCGCGCCTTTCAGCAGCAGCCACGGGATTCCCGCCTGCGCGAGCGCGCGCCCGAGCAGGCGCACCGCACGCTCGCGCATCAGGCCCCGCGCCAGCTCCTCGCGATGCGCGCGCGCGAGCGCGGCCCCCGCGCTGCCGGCGTCGATCTCGCCCCGGGCGATCCGCGCGCCGAGCAGCGGCGCGAGCCCCTCGCGCGCAGCCAGGTCGCAAAGGTCCGCGTCGAGCTCCTCGGCCGGCCCCGGCCCGACGGCCCGCGCCAGCATAAGCAGCCCCGCGCGCCTATCCCTCGGCACCCTTCTTCTCGGGCTCGGGGACGCCGTAGTACTGGTACTTGTAGGCGTAGTAGCGGCTGTACCCGGGGCCGGAGACATCGACGTCGTTGAGCACGATGCCGACGAGGTTCGAGCCCACCGCCTTGATTTGGTCGGCGGTGCGCGCGAGGCCGTCGCGCCCCGTCTTGGTGGCGCGCGCGACGACGATCGTGCCGTCCATGATGCGGCTCAGGATCGTCGCGTCGGTCACCGCCATGACCGGTGGCGAGTCGAACAGGACGCGATCGAACTTCTCGCCCAAGCGCTTGACCAGCGCGAGGAAGCGCTCCGTCTGCAGCAGCTCCGCGGGGTTCGGGGGCAGCGGACCGCAGGGGAGGATGAACAGGTTGGGCACGTCGGTGGACTTGATCGCGTCGTCGAGCGCGCCCTCGCCGACGATGACGCGCGACACGCCGTGCTCCACCGAGGCCTGCAGGATGCGGTGCAGGCGCGGCCGGCGCATGTCGGTGTCGACGAGGAGCGTACGCGATCCGTTCTGCGCCATCGCCACGCCGAGGTTCACCGTCATCAACGTCTTCCCCTCGAGCGGGTTGGGCGACGTGACCAGCAGCGTGCGCAGCGGGCGGTCGGGTGAGCAGAACAGGATGTTCGTGCGCACGACGCGGCACGATTCGGCCACCAACGACTTGGGATGCTTGACGATGTGGAGCTCGCGGATGGGCGTGTCGGCCGCCTGCTTCACCGACGGGATGAGGCCGAGGAACGGCAGGCCCAGCACCTGCTCTACCTCCTCCTGGCTCTTCACGCTGCGATCGAGCTGCTCGAGGAAGAACGCCAGCACGACGGCGAAGACGAGCCCGCCGAGGAACGCGAACGCCAGCGACTGGCGGAGCCGCGGCTCGGCGGCGACGGTGGGCACGTCCGCCGAGTCGAGCGGACGGATATTGTTCGTCTGGTCCTGCGCCTGCAGGCCGCTCTCGTTGAGGCGCTTGAGCAGAAGCGCGTACACCTGCTCGGCGTTGACCGCGTCGCGCGTCAAGCGCTTGTACTCGATCTCCTTCTGGTTCAGGTCGAACGCCTCGGTGGTGAGGCGCGTCACCTCCGCGCCGTAGCGCCCCTCGGCCTCGAGCAACGCCTTGATCTCTGCGTCGATCGAGTGAAGCAGGCGCTGCCCCTCGGCGCGCAGGTCGTCGAGCGACGACTTCACGCGCGCCTGCTGCGCCTCGAGTTCGGGCCACTTCTCGCCGTAGCGATCGGTCAGGCCGCGCAGCTTGCGGCGCTCCTCCAGGTACGCCGCCCGCAGCGGCCCGATCGTCTGCGACTCCGCCACATACGACGACGGTGCGTTCGTTTCGTCGCCGCTCATGAGGTCGGTGACCGCGCGGCGGCGGGCCTGCAGGTCGATGCGCTTCTTCTTGGTCTCGTTCAGCGCCGAGGAGAACCCGTCGAGCGATTTGGAGATGAGGTTCTGGCGCTCCTCCATGTTCACCGACAGGATGTTGTTCGCCTTCTTGAACTCGTAGAGCGCCGTCTCGGACTTGCCGAGCTCGGTGCGCGCCTCGTCGAGCTGCTTGGCGACCCAGCGGGTGGCGTCGTTGGTGGCGGCGAGCTTCACCGCGCGGTTCTGCTCGATGTAGACGGCGACGATGTCGTTCGCCAGCTCGGCGGCGAGCTGCGGGTCGGTGTCGCGGAAGCCGATGCCGAAGATGCGGCTCTCGCGCACCGGCGACACCACCAGCCCGGCCTGCAGGTAACCCGCCGCCGAGTCCGCCTCCTTGCCCGGGACGCTGCCGGCCACCGCCTTGACGGCGAGGAGATGGGGGTACCGGCGCACGACTTCCTGGGCCAGCCAGCGGCTGCGCAGGATCCGCGCCTGCGTGTTGTAATACTCGTGGCTGTCCCAGAAGTTGCCCGCGCCCAGCTCGACGACGTCTTGGGTCGGGAGCACCTTGGGCGCCTGCGGGTCGATGATCACCGTGGCCATCGCCTCATAGATCTTCGGCTTTTGCATCGTCCAGGCGGCGACGACCCCGACCACCGCGGCCACGACCAAGGTGATGAGCCACCAGCGTTTCTTGACGATGCGCAGGTATAGGCGCGCGTCGAACTCGGAGCTCGGCGCGCCCGGCTCCTTCGCCTCGCCGCGGCTCTCGGTTTCCCTGTCCCTGTCCATGTTTGGCTACACCGTTGGTTGTCCCCGGAGGCCACCGGGTTCACGGTAGATAGCACCGACGGGTCCGGCAATCAACTCACGCGGATCGGGGCGCCGTCGGCTTCGAGCGAGCGCTGCGCGGCCTCGAGGACCTTCACGACCCGCAGCGCCGACCGCCCATCGGAGAGGGGCCGCTTGCCCGCGGACGCGCAGTCGAGGAAATGCCGGCACTGGATCTCGAGCGGCTCGGTCATCGGCACCTGCGGGATGTGGATGTCGCCGTTGCGGATCGACAGGTACTCGGCGTAGTCGGTGAACGCGGGCGGACGGTCGTAGCCCTTGTCGTAGATGCGGAGCTTCTCGACGGGATGGACGTCGTCGAACTCGACCATCTTCTTCGAGCCGACGAGCGTGAGCCGGCGCTCCTTGCGCGGATCGAGCCACGACAGCTGGATCTGCGCCAGGACGCCGCTGGGGAAGCGCAGGTTCACGAACGCGACGTCGGGGATGCCCTTCTGCAGGTACGAGCCGCCGCGCGCCGTCACCGAGTCCGGCTCCTCGCCCAGGAGGTGGAGGATCATCGATACGTCGTGCGGCGCCAGGCTCCACATCGCGTTCTCGTCGCGGCGGAGGCGCCCGAGGTTCACGCGCAGCGCGTAGACGTAGTGGAGCGTGCCGAGGTCGCCGGCGGCGACCATCTTGCCCAGGCGGTCCATCGCGGGGTGGTAGAGCATGAGGTGGCCGACCATGAGCGTCCTGCCGGCGCGATCGGCCTCGGCGACGACCGCCTCGGCGTCGGCAGCGGACAGCGCGAGCGGCTTCTCGACGAGGACGTGCTTGCCCGCCGCCAGCGCGTCGCGGGCGAGCCGCGCGTGGGTGACCGCGGGTGTGGCGAGGATCACGGCATCGACCGACGGGTCGGCGAGCGCAGCGTCGGGCTCGCGCGCGCCGCGCGCGCCCGGGGCCAGCGGCAGGGCGCGCGCGAGCGCCTCCTCCGAGGGATCGCACACGACCACGACCTGGGCGCCCTTTTGCCGGGCGAACGCGCGCACGTGGTTCACGCCCCACGCGCCGGCGCCGACGATGGCGAGCCGCATCCTCATCACGTTAATAGAAAGCCGCGATTTGTTCCACGACGTATGCCTGCTGGGCCTCGGTGAGCTCGGGGTAGATGGGCAGCGCGAGCGACTCGCGCGCCGCCGCCTCGGCGATGGGGAGCTGGCCCTCGCGGTAGCCGAGATCCTGGAAGCACGGCTGGCGATGGAACGGGATGGGGTAATAGACCTCCGTGCCGACGCCGTTCTTGGCGAGGCGCTCGCGCAGCGCGTCGCGGCGGGGGGCGCGGACGACGAACTGGTTGTAGATGTGGCCGGGCGCGTCGCCAGGGAGGCGCACCTCGGGCGGCACGCGCGCGGCGGCGAACAGCGCGCGGTAGCGATCGGCGTTGCGCCGGCGGGCGGACGTCCAGCCGGGCAAGTGCGGCAGCTTGACCCGCAGCATCGCCGCCTGGAGCGCGTCGAGGCGGAAGTTTCCGCCGATGGCGTGGTGCACGTACTTGGGGCGGCCGCCGTGGGTGCGCAGGAGCTTGACGCGGTCGGCGAAGGCGTCGTCGTCGGAGACGACGGCGCCGGCGTCGCCGAACGCGCCCAGATTCTTCGACGGGAAGAACGACAGGCAGCCGCCGACGCCCCGGAGCGGGGCGGCGCCGATCGACTGCGCCGCGTCCTCGACGATGGGCGCGTCGGCCCGGGGCAGCTCGGCCGGTCGGCCGAACAGATGGACGGGGATGATCGCGCGGGTGCGCGGCCCGCACGCGGTCGCGGCGGCGGCGGGGTCGAGGTTGAACGTCGCGTCCTCGATGTCGACGAAGACCGGCCGCGCGCCCAGGCGCGACACGACGCCGGCGGTGGCGAAGAACGAGTAGGTCGACGTCACGACCTCGTGGCCCGGTCCCACGCCGAGCGCCATGAGCGCCACCAGCAGCGCGTCGGTGCCCGACGACACGCCGACGGCGTGCTTGACGGCGAGCGCGGCGGTGAGGTCGCGCTCGAGCCCGTCGACCTCGGGCCCGAGGATGAACTGGCCGTGGTCGACGACGCGCGCCGCCGCGGCGAGGAGGGCCTCGCGCAGCGGTCCGTTCTGGGCGCCGAGATCCAATAAGGGCACGCGCATGCGTCTAGGATACCCGGGCGAGCGGCCGATCGTGGGGCGCTTCGCACGCGCTTCACAGCCGCGCGCGGAAGTCCTCGATCGTGCGCAGGAGGCCCTCCTCCACCGGCACGCCGGGGGACCAGCCGAGGAGCTCCCGCGCGCGCGTGATGTCCGGCTTGCGGCGGGTCGGGTCGTCCTGCGGCAGCGGCTCGTGGAGGATCGAGCTCGTCGAGCCGGTGAGCCGCAGCACCAGCTCGGCCAGCTCGCGGATCGTCTGCTCGCGCGGGTTGCCCAGGTTCATCGGGCCCGGGTCGGCGGGATGATCCATGAGGCGGATGAGCCCGTCGACGAGATCGCTCACGTAGCAGAACGACCGCGTCTGCGAGCCGTCGCCGTAGAGGGTGATCGGCTCGCCGCGCAGCGCCTGGAGGATGAAGTTCGACACCACGCGCCCGTCGTTCTCGTGCATGCGCGGCCCGTAGGTGTTGAAGATGCGCGCGATGCGCGTCTCCACGCCGTACTGGCGGGCGTAGGACACGGTGAGCGCCTCGGCGCAGCGCTTGCCCTCGTCGTAGCAGGCGCGCGGGCCGATCGGGTTCACGTGCCCCCAGTAGCCCTCGCGCTGCGGGTGCTCCTCGGGGTCGCCGTAGATCTCGCTCGTCGACGCGATGAGGATGCGGCCGCGCACGTCGCGCGTGAGGTCGAGCATGTTGAGCGTGCCCTGGACGGCGGTGCGGATCGTGCGCACCGGGTTCCGCTGGTAGTGGATCGGCGAGGCGGGGCAGGCGAGGTGGAACACCCGGTCGAACTCGACGACGATCGGCTGGGTGACGTCGTGGCGGAACAGCTCGAAGCGATGGTCGTCGAGCAGGTGATCGACGTTGCGGCGCTTCCCGGTGAAGAAGTTGTCGAGGCACAGGACCTCGTGCCCCGCGCCGAGCAGACGCTCGCACAGGTGCGAGCCGACGAAGCCAGCGCCGCCGGTCACGAGGATGCGCGACATAGGCGACTTTCATAGCAAATGAGGGATGCGTTGGGCAATGAATGCGCTAGGATGCGCCCGCAGCCTCCGAGCGAGGCGAGGAGAGCGCGACTTCGAGCGAGGCGCAGCTGAGCGAGGTGGAGCGCCGAGCCGACGCGAGAAGGCGAAACGACGAATGCGCGTAGAGGCCACGGCGTTCCTTGCGTGCCCCGTCTGTCGCGGCGAGCTATCGCTCGACGAGACCGCCCGCGCCGGCGACCACGTGATGTCGGGCACGCTCGCCTGCGCCGCCTGCCGCGCCGCCTACCCGATCCGCGACGGGATCCCTCGCCTCGTCCCCGGCACGGTCGCCGACGCCGCCAGCCGCACCGCCGAGCGCTTCGCCGCGGAGTGGAAGACGTTCGACCACATGGCGACGTACCAGGAAGAGTGGCTCGCCGGGTGGCTCGCCCCCACGCCCAAGGAGGCGTTCGCGGGCAAGGTCGTCTTCGAGGGCGGGTGCGGCAAGGGGCGCCACGCCGTGGTCGTGTCCGACTGGGGCGCGCGCCACCTCGTGTCGCTCGACCTCGGCGACGCCGTCGAGGTCGCGTTCGCCCACACGCGCGAGCGCAAGAACGTCCACGTGATCCAGGGCGACCTCCTCCATCCGCCGGTCAAGCGGGTGTTCGACGTCGCGTTCTCCGTCGGCGTCATCCACCATCTCCCCGATCCGCGCGCCGGGTTCGACTCGCTGCGGTCGCTGGTCGTGCCGGGCGGACGGATCGCCGTATGGGTGTACGGCCTCGAATCCAACGAGTGGATCGTCAGATGGGTGAACCCGCTGCGCGAGCGCGTCACCGCGCGCATGCCGCCGGGGCTGCTCTACTGGTTGACGCTGCCGCCGTCGGCGGCGCTGCTGGGCGCGTGTCGGCTCGGCCTGTCGCGGCGGTCGCCGTACTTCGCCGCGCTCGCCAAGCTGCCGCTCCGCGAGGTGCACAGCATCGTGTTCGATCAGCTGGTGACGCCCATCGCGCACTATCTCCCCGAGGAGGAGGTGCGGAGCTGGGTCGCGGATCTGCCGGACGCAACGGTGCGCTGGCACCGCAAGATGAGCTGGGCGGTCAGCGCACGGCTGAGATGACGAACGACCCCGACTTGGGGTCCTCGAGATCGACGAGCGCGCCGCCGCGCCCGGAGGTGTTGGCGTTGAGGCAGCTCACGGTGACCTCGTGCGCGGTGAGGACGGTGTGCATGACCTCCATGAGCACGTAGGGGCTGGCGCTGCGCACCTCGCACGAGAACGTGCCCTTGCCCTTGCCGCCGAGGATGAGCAGGGAATAGGCGGCGGACTTCTCGAACATCGTGCCCTGGATCGTGTCGATGAGCGGCTTCTGCGCCCCCTTGATCTGGAGGTTGAGCGTCGTCGCCCGCGGGGGGGCGGGGGCCGGCGCCGGGCCGGCCTCCTGGGCCGAGGCGGACAGCGTGACGAGGAGCAGGGCGAGGGCGATGCGCATTCCCCATGCTAGCCCGAGCGCCGACCGGCGTGCTATCCACTCGGGGTGCCGATCCCCGCCGCCAGTGTGATCTTGGTCCGCGAGCGCGCCGCGGGCGGGATCGAGGCGTTCATGGTGCGCCGCCACCGCGCGTCGTCGTTCATGTCCAACGCCATGGTCTTCCCGGGCGGCAAGGTCGACCCGGGCGAGACGGCGGAGGGCGCGGCGGTGCGCGAGCTCTTCGAGGAGGCGGGCGTCCTCCTCGTGCGCGAGCCGCCCGATGCGCGGTGGGTCGACGCGCGGCGGCGGCTCGTCGGCGGGGAGACGACGTTCGCCGGCGTCCTGGCCGAGCTGGGCGTGACGCTCGCGCCCGAGCTGCTTCACCCGTGGTCGCGGTGGATCACGCCGTCGGCGGAGCCGAAGCGGTTCGACGCGCGCTTCTACGTGGCGCTGCTGCCCCCCGGGCAGGTGCCGTCGTACGACCGCAAGGAGACCGTCGAGGAGATGTGGGTGGCGCCCGAGGAGGCGCTGTCGATCCACGCGTCGGGCGCGGCGCGCCTGCCGCCGCCGCAGCTGCGGACGTTCTGGGAGCTCGCGCGCTACGGCGACGTGGCGTCGCTCGTCGCCGCCGCGCCGGCGCGCCGGGTGTTCCCGATCCTGCCGCGCTTCGGCGAGACCGCGGAGGGCGGCGTCGCGTTGTTCCTGCCGTGGGATGCGGAGTACATGACGAGGGGGACGGGAGAGGCGGCGGAGGTGGTGGCGGGGGTTCCGGGGCCGAGTCGGTTTTTGATCGAGGGGATGAGCTGGCGTATGGAGTGAAAAGCGAACAGAGAACAGAGAACAGAGAATTCGAATTCGAATGGAAGAGAAAGACAAAGACAAAGGAGAGACGATCGAGTTGTTCAGGGCGGTGGGGCAGGGTGAGCACGACATGGTGAAGGAGAGCGGCAAGTTTCCGGCGAGGATGCCGTGGCAACCCCTGTTTTGCCCGATGCTCGAGGAGTCGTATGCCGTAGAGGTCGCCCGCGGCCACCACACGCAGGACCCCGCGTCCGGCTACGTCGGCTACGTACTACGGTTTCGCGTGCGAAGGGCGTTCATCGAACGCTACGACCCGGTCACCGCGGGCGGGGTCGAGCACCATCGCGAGTACCGCATTCCCGCCGAGGATCTTGCCGATCTGAACAAGAACCTCGTTGGTCCCATCGAGGTCCTTCACAGCTTTCGCGGCTCTCGCGCCTCCTCGCGCCACTAGCCGACTCTCCGACTCTCCGACATTCTCTGTTCCCATTCCCATTCTCTGTTCTCTGTTGTTTTCTCTGGGGTCCGCCGTCCCTGGTGACTCACGTTCCCCAAATCGCCAACCTCCCGTCTTTGCTCAGCTTCTCCGTGGCAGCCCCCTTGCATCCCCCGGTTCCGGACACGGACCCCCCGAGGGAGACACGACCATGAAGAACGCAATGATTCGGCTCTGGAAGGACGAGGAAGGCGCCAACGCGGTGGAGTACGGCATCATCACCGCCGTCATCGCCGTCGCGCTGATTGCGCTGCTGTTCGCCTTCCGCACGCAGATCACCGGCATGTTCAGCCGCGCCGGCAACGCCGTCGACAGCGCGGGCGGCACCCAGTAGCGCACCATGGTCTGGACGTTCGCCCTCGGCATCGGGATCGCGGCCGCAGCGGCCTGCGACCTCCGCTGGCGCCGCATCCCGAACGCGCTCAACGTGGCGATCCTCGTCGCCGGGATCGCCGCGCGCGCGGTCGCCGGCGCGAGCGTCGTCGAGGGCCTGGCCGGGGCGCTGAGCGGATTCGTCCCGCTGTTTCTGCTGTTCCGCGCCGGATGGATCGGCGGCGGCGACGTCAAGCTTGGCGCGGCCGCCGGCGCCTGGCTGGGCCCGATCCCGGCCCTCGCGGCAGTCCTCGGCGGGCTCGCCGCCGGCGGCCTGCTGTCGCTCGCGGTCCTCGCCGCGGGCGGCCGGTCGCTCCGCGCCGAGGTGGCGCTGAACCTCAAGACCGCCGCGCTGTCGCTGAGCGCCCCCGACGCGCCCCGGCGCGCCCGCGGCAAGCTCGTGCCCATGGCGCTGGCGCTCGGCGGCGCCGCCCTCGTCGTCTTCGCGCGCGGAGGCTTCGCGTGAGGCGCCCCAAGCGTGCCGAGCGGGGCGTCATCGCCGTCGAGCTGGGCATGTCCCTGCCCGTGCTGCTTCTCCTCCTCCTCGGCGGGCTCCATCTCGCCCGCGCGATCCATGCGCGCCATCGCCTCAACGACGCCGTCGGCGTCGCCACGCGCCTCGCCGCGGTCGCCGGCAGCTCGGACCAGGGCGCGATCGCCGCGATCGTGGCGCAGCGCATGGCCCAGGGGCAGACGACGCCGCTGTGCACCGGCGCCCCGGCGATCGCGGTCAACCGCGTCGTCAGCCAGATCGGCGCCGGCCAGGTCACGCGCCTGCAGGTGACGGCGACCTGCGCGCTGCCGCCGCCGTTCGGCCACAACATCCTCGGCGTCATCGGCCCGTCGAGCGTCACGGCGACGGCGTCGATGCCGCTCCAGTGAGAAAGGCAGCCCCATGAGCACCAGCGCCCGTTCTCGTGCCACCCAGCTCGGCGCCATCGGCTTCGCGGCCGTCGCGCTGGGGTGCGCCGCCCTGGCCGCGTACCTCCTCGCGCGGATGATGGACGCCAAGGGGTACTCGAAGGACAAGGTCCACCCCGTCGTCGTCGCCAAGCGGGCGCTGCCGGCGGCGCAGCCGTTCGGCGAGGAGGATCTCACCGTCGTGCAGTGGCCGGAATCGAGCGTCCCCCCGGGCGCGGTCTCCGATCCCAAGGCGCTCTTCGCCGGAAACAAGACGCCGGTGCCGACGAACGCCATCCTCCAGGGCGAGCCGGTCCTGCCGGCGCGCCTGGCCGGCGCCCGCCAGGGCACCGCGCTCGCCGCCCTAGTGCGCGAAGGCTACCGCGCGGTCGCGGTCAAGGCCGACGACTCCGTCGGGCGCAGCGGTCTCGTCTACCCCGGCGCGTTCGTCGACGTCCTCGCCACGGTGAAGGACCCCAACGGCCGCGGCCCGTCGACCCGCATCGCCGTCGCCGACGTGCGCGTCCTCGCGGTCGAGCTCGAGACCGACGTCGCCACGCGCCGCCCCAAGACCACAGACACCGGCGGCATGGGCGAGGTCTCGCAGAAGAACATCTACCAGGGCACGGTCGTCACCCTCGAGGTGACGCCGGCCGACGCCGAGGTCGTGAGCCTCGTCGCCCGCGAGGGCAAGGTCGACCTCGCGCTGCGCAACGGCGCCGATCGCGCCAAGGTCGATACCAAGGGGGCCATTCCGCTGATGTTCTCCGCATTCGCCCCGGTCCAGGAGGACGGCGCGCCGCCCCCGGCGCTGAGCCTCCTCCAGACGGCGGCGGAGCAGAACGCCGAGCTGAAGAAGGTGGAGAAGGGGTCGGCGGCGGCGAAGCGAAAGGAGGGCAAGGGCCGCATCTCTCTGGACGCCGTGCGCGAGCGCAGCGACAAGATCGAGACGTACAATGCCCGCTAAGCGAGCCCTTGCTCTCCTGGCGGTTGTTGCGGCATTCGCCCCCGAGCGCGTCCACGCCGCCGAGCCCAAGCCCATCATCGTCGAGGTGAACTCCTCCTATCACCTGCGTCTCGGCCAGAGCATCTCCCGTGTGTCCGTCGGCGCCGGCGAGGTGGCGGACGTGGCGGCGTTTCCGCCCGACCAGGTGCTCGTCACCGGCAAGCGCATCGGCCAGACGTCGGTCACGGTGTGGTTCCGCAACGACGAGGTTCAGATCTACATGATCCGGGTCGAGCACCCGATCCGCCACATCAACGACGCGCTCGTCCGCGCCATCCCCGACGCCAAGGACGTGCGCGTCCAGCCCGCGGGGAACAACGTCATCCTGACCGGCCAGGTCCCGACGGTGGCCGACATCGAGCACGCCGAGCAGATCGTGAAGGGCTACGCCACCGCCGAGGGGGCGCAGATCGTGAACCTCCTCACGGTGGCCGGCGAGAACCAGGTCCAGCTCGAGGTGTCGTTCGCCGAGGTGTCGCGCAGCGCGCTCAAGGAGGTCGGCCTCAACTTCTGGGCGCGCGACAAGGACGCCCAGTGGTCCGGGGGCCTGCTCAACCCCGGCTCGTCGTCGTCGGGGCTCATCCCCGCGCTCCAGCAGCCGAACGCGACCGACAGCCTGTCCCTCCCCGGCGGCATGCCCATCATCGCGTCGCCGCTCGGCGGCGCGTTCGGCGCGGTGTTCTCCACGGCGGCGAGCTCGAAGTTCCCGTTCTCCGCGGCCCTGTCGGTGCTGGCGTCGCGCGGCTACGCGCGCACCCTGTCCGAGCCGACGCTGGTGGCGCTGTCCGGGCAGACGGCGACGTTCCTCGCGGGCGGCGAGTTCCCGGTGCCGATGCCGCAGGCGCTCGGCACCGTCGGCGTGGACTACAAGAAGTTCGGCGTGCAGCTGTCGTTCACCCCGACGGTGGTGGGCGGGACGATCCAGCTCAAGATGCAGGCCACCGTGTCCGACATCGATTTCTCGCTCGGCCTGCGCCTGGCGGCGGTGACGGTTCCGGGGCTCACCAGCCGCTACAGCGACACGACGGTGCGGCTCAAGGACGGCGAGAGCTTCGCCGTCGCCGGCCTGCTCAGCGACAAGGTGCGCTCGTCGGTGGACAAGATCCCGGGGCTCGGCGACCTGCCCGTCCTGGGCATGCTGTTCCGGTCCACGAGCTACCGCCGCGAGGAGACCGAGCTCCTCGTCGTCGTGACCGCGCACCTCGTGCGCGCCGGGGGCGATCGCCCCTTCCTCCCCGGCGAGGACACGCTCAGCGACCCGAGCGACCTCGAGCTCTTCCTCCTCGGCACGGTCGAGTCCAAGGAAGGGCGCGACCCCGGCCGCCCCCACAAGAAGCCGGCCGGCAAGGTGGGGTTCGCGCGGTAAGCTCTCCCCGTGGATGTGGTGACCCTCCGGCGCCCGCGCTCGCGGACGCCCGTCGCGCTGGTGTTTCCGCCGCTGTGGTACTACGCCAGCGTCCCGGGCGATCTCCTCGACACCGGGTCGTTCCTGCGCTCGCGCGGGGTGCCGGTCGAGGCGTTCGACCTGTCGGCGGGGTTCACCGCGGGCGTCCTCGCGGCGGCGCCCGCGTTCGCGGCGCTGCGCCGGCGCGACACGTACGCCGACCGGACCGCGTTCCGCGCCGCCGCCGCCGGTGTGACGCAGGCGTTCGAGGACGTCGCGGCGCGCCACCGGGTCCTCCTCAATTACAACCGATTCGGCTTCCCCGGCGTCGATGAGGGGCACGTGCCGTCGGCGCGCGAGGTCGGCCTCGACGCCGCCCGCAACCCCGCGCTCGCCGCGCTCGAGGCCGCCGTCCCGAAGATCCTCGCCGGCGATCCCGCGGTCGTCGCCATCGCCCTGGTTCACCCCGACCAGATCGTCCAGGCGCCGGTCCTGGCGCGCCTCCTCCGCCGCGCCGGATTCCGCGGCTTCCTCTGCCTCTACGGCGCCCACGAGGACGTCGTGTCTCCCGAGGACTTCGCCGAGGACCTGGTGGGCTCGCCGCGTCACGTCCTCTTCGAGGATCTCGACGGCGTCGTCGTCGGCGAGGCCGAGTCGGCGCTCGTGGCGCTGTGGGAGGCGGTGATCGGCGAACGGCCGCGCGAGGGCGTGCCCGGCCTCGTCGCGCCCACGTGGGGGCTCGACGCGCTCCCCCGCACCACCGCCGAGGACCTCGCCGCCCTGCCGCCGCGCGACTACGAACTCGTCGATCCGTCGATCTATCCCTTCCCCGAGCCGGTGATCGACCTGCGCATCAGCCGCAGCTGCCCGTGGGGCCGGTGCACGTTCTGCGCGATCACGCTCCACCAGCAGGGCTACCGCGCGCGGCCGGCGGCCGGGGCCGGGCGCGACATGGAGGAGGCGCACCGCCGGCTCGGCAGCTCGTTCTTCCGCTTCCGCGACGATCTGCTCACGCCGGCGCAGCTGCGCGAGCTCAGCGAGCTCGTGCCGTCGCTGTCGTTCCGGCCGCGCTGGACGGCGCGCGCGCGCTTCGAGGCCGGCCTCGATCGCGACACGCTGCGCGCCGCCGCCGCCGCCGGGCTGGAGGAGCTGTGGCTCGGCCTGGAATCGGCGTCGGCGCGCGTGCGCAACCTCATGGTCAAGGGCGTGGCGCAGAAGGTCGTCGAGCGCATCCTCGTCGACGCCGCCGAGGCGGGCATCCGCGTGCGCGCGCTGTGCATGGTGGGTTACCCGGGCGAGACCGCCGACGAGGCGCGCGAGACGCTCGCGTTCCTCCAGCGGCACGTCTTCCGCATCGCGCACTTCTCGCTCACGCCGTTCCTCCTCGTCCGCGGGACGCCGCTCTTTCGCGACCCCGCCGCCCACGGCCTGACGCTCCTCCCCGACCCGCGCCCGCGCCACGAGCGCATCGCGTTCACCTGGAAGGCGACCGGCGGGTCGCTCCTGTCCGCGGCGGAGTGCGACCGGTTCGTCGAGGAAGCGACGCGGTTCTTCGGCGGCTGGTTCGCCGGCGACGACGTCGTCGGCCCCACCCTGTCGCACGGGTGGATGCGCGCGTCGATTCGCCGTCGGGAGTGGCAAAGCGCCTGATCGACAGTGATCGGGCGCGGCGGTCGGTGATAGACTGGCCGCCCAACCACGGAGAGCGTGCTCATGCCCGTCGAACGCGTCGCCAATTACCAGGATCTATGCGCCCTCCTCGAGCAGGAGAAGGTGCAGTTCCAGAAGGACGAGGCCGACCTCGTCGCCACCATGGCCATCCAGATCGAAGGGTTCGCCAGCACGCTCTATCTCCGCTGGGAGCCCAACCTCCCCTACTGCCAGGCGGTGTGTCCGGTCCATCTCAACGTCCCGGACGACCGCGTGGCGGCGATGGAGAGCGTGTGCGCGCGCCTCAACCACGCGATCGCCCTGCCGGGATTCGGCTTCGACCACGAGAAGAAGTACATCTACTTCCGCCTCACGATCCCGATCGAGCCGGGCGGCATGGACGCCAAGTTCTTCGGCCTGATGGCGCGCGCCTGCGTGAACAACGCCACCGATTTCGCGCGCGCGGTGAGCGCGGTCGTCCACGGCGACCCGCCCGAGGGCGCGCTCGCCGCGGCCATCGCCCACCGGCAGGGCAAGGCGGCGCCGACGCCCGGCTACCAGGAATAGGCAACCATGCCGCGCCCCGAACGCGTCGCCGGGTTTGCCGACGTCATCGCCCTCCTCGAGGCCGACGGCGTTCCCCACACCCGTCACGACGCGCAGAAGATCGTCGAGCTCGCGACCGACTCCGGGCCCGCCAAGGGCGCGATGCTCATCCGCTGGGAGACCGAGGTGCCCTACGCGACGGTGATCCACCCCATCGTCATGAACGTCGCGCCCGAGCGCCTCGCCGCCATGACCGAGTGCGTGACGCTCCTCAACCACGCCATCCTCCTGCCCGGGTTCGGCGTGGACCGCGACCAGCGCTTCGCCTACTTCCGGCTCGTCCTCCCCATCGAGCCGGCCGGAATGCAGGCGGACTTTTTCCGCACGATGGTGCTCGCGTGCTTGAACAACTCGCGCGATTTCTGGCTGGCGCTCCACGGCGTGGCGAACGGGGAGGCCCCCGAAGGCGCGCTGCGCACGGCGCTGGCGCTCCTGGGACAGACCAAGGCTCCGTCGACGCTGTGGAAGGACAACTGACGAGAAAGGACGCCGCGCATGCCGCCGACGCGCATCACCGGGTTCGCAGACATGGTGGAGCTGCTCGCCGCCGACGGGGTCACCCACGTCAAGAACGAGACGGAGCAGATGGTCCAGATCCCCACGGAGCTGGGTCCATTCAAGGGCAACCTGTTCATCCGGTGGGACAGGACCCTCCCCTACGTCAACGCGATCTGTCCCGTCGTGTTCCAGATCCCGGAGGAGCGGATGGCGGAGGTGGAGCGCGCATGCATGCGCATCAACCACGCCATCGCCCTGCCGGGGTTCTGCGTCGAGCCGGAGCAGCGCTTCGCGTATTTCCGCCTCACCGTGCCCATCGAGCCGGGCGGGATGGAGGCGTCGTTCTACCGGCTCATGATGATGGCGGCCGTGCACAACGCGCGCGACTTCTTCGTCGCGCTGAAGGGCGTCGTCGACGGCGCGCCCGGCGAGGAGGCTCTCGCCGTGGCGGCGCAGCAGGCGAACGCGACGGCCGCCGCGGCGGCGGGCAGCGCGTTCGAAGAGTAATCTCGGGGGTAAGGGGGGACTACCAGGAGGTGAGGAGATTGCCGACGGCGCCGAGGCCGCCGCTGATGGCGTGGCCGACGCCGCTGGCGACGCCGCCGATGCCCTGGGTGATGCCGCTGCCGATGCCCGACACGGCCTGGCCGATGCCGCCGCCGATGCCCGAGAGCACCGGCATGATGCCGGCGCGCTGGTGGTCGCCGTGACCGGTGATCGCGTCCCACGCCGAGTGGGCGCCTCCGGAGATCCCGCCCCACGCGCTCGACAGACCGCCCATGATGCCGCCGGCCGCCTCGCGCGCGCCGCCGGTCACCGCGCCGACGCCTTGGCCGATCGCCGAGCCCGCGCGCTGGCCGATACCGCTCACCGCCTGGGTGATGCCGAGGTGTCTGAGGAAGTCGCCGCCCGCGTGGAGCATGTCGCCGGCGCCGCCCGCGAGCTCGTGGCCGATGGTGCTGATGCCGGTGCCGATGCCGCCGGCGATGCCGGAGAGACCGGTGCCGATGCCGCCGCCGATCCCACGCAGCACGGGCATGAGTCCCGCAGCCTGACCTTCCTGGCCCGAGATCGCGCCGCCGGCCTGGCGCAGACCGGCCATGATGCCGCCGAACGCCTGGCTGCCGCCGGCCATGATGCCGCTGCCGAGGGCGCCGCCCATGCGACCCATGCCGCCGAGACCGCCGGCGACGTCGCCGCCGATGGTGCGCGCCGCGTCCGCCACGCCTCCCGCCGCCGTGCCGATGCCGCGGCCGACGCCGGAGATGACCGGCATGAGGCCCGCGGCCTGACCTTCCTGGCCCGCGACCGCGCCGCCCGCCTGCGAGGCCCCGAGCCCCAGCGAGCGAGCCATGCCACCCCAAATCGAGTCCCCACTCATCGCGTCACGCGCGACGTTCATCGCTCCGCCGAACGGGTTCCACATGTTGGCTTCTCCTTCTTCAGCTCTGTTGCCTGGCGGTGGTTTGCAAGACGCAGACCGCCAGTTTCTGCTGCAATTTCAAGTGCCCTCGTGCCCGCGGGTTGGCGTTTCCCACCAACATCTGGCGCGAATTTCAAGCCATGATACACGACGCGGCAGAAAATCCTTCCCTCCTTTCGTAGGGGATCTTTCGTTTGGGGGTGGGGAAGTTTTCCGGGACCCAGAAGACCCCAGGCCCGAAGACCCCATCGTCGCCGCAACCCTCTGAAGTGATTCGGTATCCGTCCGGACCGAGGGTTGCACTACTCGGGGCGTCATGCGGCGCGTTGACCCCCAGTTCGAGGCGGAGTACACGGACGTGAACGTCGACCGGGCCGACGGCCACGAAGCCGGGTGGGACACCGTCGAGACGATCATCCGCGAAGAGGGCAACCGGAGCCCGCGCCCGCCGCGCGCCACGCCTCCTCCACCTCCGCTCGCCCCGCTGAAAGTCGTGCCCTACGCGCCGTTCTCGGGGACGATCGAGCCGCAGACCACGCCGTTCGGCGCGGCGCCGCCGCACATCCCCACGCCGCGGCCGGTGATGCCCATCGGCTCCTCCCCACAGGCCGCTTTTCCGACGGAGCGCCCCGCCCCGCGGAAGCGCGGCAAGCTTCTCGTCTTCTTCGGCTGCCGCGGCGGCGCCGGGGCGACGATGCTGTCTGTCAACGTCGCCTCCTCCCTCGCGCGCGCCGGCGCGGGCGTGTGCGTCGTCGATCTCGACCTCCAGCTCGGCGACGTATTCGTCGCCCTCGACCTCGAGCCGAACACGTCGCTTGCCGGCGTCGCCCGCGAGATGGACGCGCTCGACGCCGCCGCGCTGCGCCGCCGCCTCGTCCGCCACGAGAGCGGCGTGTACGCCCTGTCGCAGACCGGCCGCCTCGACGACGTCGACGCCGCGTTCCCCGAGCGGCTGCCCGCGCTGTTGACGTTCCTCCTCGGACACTTCGACTTCGTGATCGCCGACGGCGTGCGCGACTTCGGCGACGCCGCCCTGCCGGTCCTCGACATGGCGGACCGCGTCGCGCTCGTCCTCACGCAGGACGTGCAGGCCGTCCGCCGCGCGGCGCGCGTGACCCAGCTCTTCCGCAAGCTCGGCTACCCGGAGCACAAGGTGCAGGTCGTGGTCAACCGCCAGTCGGCGAAGGCGCCGGTGGAGGAGAGCGAGATCGAGCGCGTCCTGTCGATGCCTATCGCGGCGACGGTGCGCAACGACTACGCGCGGCTCCGCCAGTCGCTCGACGAGGGCGCGCTGCTCCACGACATCGCCCGCACCGCGCCGGTGACCCACGACGTCGCCGAGGTGGCCCGCGCCGTGTTCGCCGAGCCGCGCCACCGCGCGCCGGCCGAGCCCCGCCGAGGCCTCTTCGCCCGCCTCCTGGGGAGGAATCGGTAAGTGCGCCTGTCCGAACGGCTCGGGCGCAAGGAGCCGGGCGGCGAGCGCCTGTCCGAACGTCCCGGGCTCGGCGCGCCGGCGCCGATCCAGGACCTGCAGTCGATCACCGCGCGCCTCCACCCGAAGATCCTCGACCGCCTCGACCTCGCGGCGATCGCGCAGCTGTCGCCCGACGAGCTCAAGGGGCGCCTGCGGACGCTCGTCGAGCAGCTCGTCGTCGCCGAGCGCATGGCGGTCAGCGAGTCGGAGCGCGAGGCCATCGTCGCCGGCATCCTCGACGAGCTCACCGGCCTCGGACCGCTCGAGACGCTGCTCAAGGACCCGACCATCTCCGACGTCCTCGTCAACGGGCACGACCGCGTGTTCGTCGAGCGGGGCGGCAAGCTCGTCCCGGTGGACATCCGCTTCCGCGACGACCGCCACCTCATCCACACCATCCAGCGCATGGTCGCGCGCGTGGGGCGGCGCATCGACGAATCGTCGCCGATGTGCGACGCCCGCCTCCCCGACGGCTCCCGCGTGAACGCCATCATCCCGCCGCTCGCGCTCGATGGGCCGACGCTGTCGATCCGGCGTTTCGGCACGTCGCCGCTCACCTGCCAGGAGCTCGTGCGCACCAACGCCTGCTCGCAGGAGATGATGAACTACCTGGCCTACGCGGTCAGGGCCCGCTGCACCATCCTCATCGCCGGGGGCACCGGCGCGGGCAAGACGACGATGCTGAACGCGCTGTCGTCGTTCCTCCCCCCGACGGAGCGCATCCTGACGGTCGAGGACGCGGCCGAGCTGCGCCTGGCGCAGCCGCACGTGGTGCGGCTCGAGGCCCGCCCGCCCAACCTCGAGGGCAAGGGCGAGGTCACCATCCGCGACCTCGTGCGCAACGCGCTGCGCATGCGTCCGGACCGCATCATCGTCGGCGAGGTCCGCGGCGCCGAGGTGCTCGACATGCTCCAGGCCATGAACACCGGCCACGAGGGCTCGCTGGCCACGATCCACGCCAACAGCGCCGAGGACGCGATCGCCCGCCTCATGACGATGCTCGGCATGGCGGGCACCGCGTTCTCCGAGGAGACGATGGCGACGCTCATCGGGCGCGCGCTCCACATCGTCGTCCACGTGTCGCGCATGCAGGACGGGAAGCGCCGCGTGACCGGGATCTCCGAGATCCTCGGCCAGGCCGGCACCGACATCCAGATGCAGCCGGTGTTCGCGTTCGAGCGCACCGGGCTCGCCTCCGACGGCGCGATCATCGGCCGCCACGTGCAGAAAAACGCGTCGGCGATGGCCGGCCGGTTCCGCGCCGCCGGGCTCGTGGCCGGCGCCGTGGCCGGCGAGGTCGGGTGCCAGGAGCGATGATGGAACAGAACGTCCCCCTCCTCGCGTTCGCGTCGGTGTTCGGGCTTCTCATCTCCGGATACCTGTTTCACGTCGCCCGGCGGACGCGCGCCAAGGACAGCCTGCGGCGCCGCCTGGGCGCCGGCCTCAGCGACGCGGCGCTCCTGCGCCAGGATCAGGAGTCGGCGATCGACCGCCTCCTCCGCGAGAGCGGCCTTCCCTGGTCGCGCTCGGTGCTCACCATGCGCGTCGTCGCCGCCGCCGTGGTGGGCGTCCTGTTCGGCCTGATCCTCGGCGGCCCGTTCGCCGCGTTCGCGTTCGGCCTCCTCGGCGCCGGCGCGTTCCCGCTCTACCTGCGCGTCGCCCGCGACAAGCGGCAGGAGCTGTGCGACCAGCAGATGCCGCAGGCGCTGGAGATCGTCCAGCTCGCGCTGCGCGCCGGCCACCCGCTGCCGACGGCGCTCGCCATCGCCGCCGGCGAGGCGCCGTCGCCCATCGCCGAGGAGCTCAAGCGCGCCTGCGACGAGCACGACCTCGGCCGCCCCATCGGCGACGTCGTCGTGAACCTGGGCGCGCGCCTGCCCCGCTCGCAGTCGGTCCATACGTTCGTCACCGCGGTGCTCGTCCTCCAGCAGACGGGCGGCAACCTCATCCAGGTGGTCGAGCGCATCGTCGAGAACGCGCGCGCACGCCAGCAGTACTTCGCGAAGCTGCGCGCGCTGACCTCGGAGGGGCGGATGAGCGCCAAGATGCTCGCGCTCATGCCGCTGGCGTTCGGCGCGATCGCGGCGACCATCGACCCCTCGTACATCGCCACGCTGTTCACAACGTCCGGCGGCAACGTCGTGCTCGTCCTTGCCGCGGCGCTGTGGCTGGCCGGCATCGTGTGGGTCACGCGCCTCGTGCGCGCGGAGTACTAGCGATGAGCAAGGGCGGCGGATCAGGCGACCCTGGAGCAAGGCGCAGCCGAGCGACCTGGAGCCCCGCCGCCCGCAGCGAATCGCGGAGGTAGAAGATGCAGGCGGATCCGATGCTCCTCGACGTGGTGGCGATGGGAACGGCGATGACGGGCGCCGGCTCGGCGTTCGTCGCCTACCGGCGCCTGCGCCGCCGCGCGCTCGTCGAGGCCGCGCGCGCGATGTCCCCCGATGGGACGCCGATCCGCCCGCGCGGGCTCCTGCGCCAGCTCGTTCGCCCGGTCGCGGCGCACCTCCGCCCCGCCACCACCATCGAGCTCGAGAAGCTCGAGACCCGGCTCATGAACGCCGGCCGGCGCGGGCGCGACGAGATCGACCGCCTGTGCGAGGAGAAGGTACTCGCCGGCACCGCGGGCGCGTTCGCCGCGGCCGTGCTGTTTTTCGTCCTGGACGCGCCGCTCGGGCCGCTCCTCGCGCTCCTCGCGCTCGCCGCCGGGCTCTTCGGCGCCGACAAGCTGCTCGACGGCCGGGCGCAGGAGCGGCGCGGTCAGATCGCGCGCGGCCTCCCCGCCGCGGTGGACCTGCTGGTGACGTGCCTCGACGCCGGTCTGGCGCTGAACGCCGCGATCGGGCGGGTGGCGCAGGACCTCGCCCACTCCGAGCCGATCCTCGCCGAGGAGCTGCGCCTCACCGCGAGCGAGCTCGACGCGGGCGTGCCGATGGCGGACGCGCTCCGGCGGCTGGCCCGGCGCGTCGGGCTCGACGAGCTGTCGGCGATGTGCGGCGTGATCGCCCAGGCGTCGGCGCTGGGCGCGCCCATCGCCCAGATGCTGCGCGAGTACGCGGTCGCGTCGCGGAGGCAGCGCGTATCGTACCTCGAGGAGAAGGCGGGCAAGCTCACCACCAAGCTCACGCTGCCGCTGGCCTTGTGCCTGCTGCCGGCGGCGCTGATGTTGATCCTCGGCCCGGCGGCCGTGGAGCTGATGCGGGCGCTCAAGTAGGATGACCCGTGAAACGGATCACGATGGTACTCATTGCTCTCGGCGGATGCGCGACGGACTCGCACGTCAGGCGCACCCAGGAAGAAGGCGAGCACCTCCGCGTCGAGCTCGCCGAGACGTACATCAAGAAGGGCGCGTACGACGCCGCGATCCCGCTGCTCACGCGCGCCGCCGCGCAGGCGCCCAAGGACGCCTATGTGCGGACGCTCTACGGCACCGTGCTGCGGGAGAAGGGCCTCTACCCGCAGGCCGAGCGCGAGCTCAAGGCAGCGATCGACCTCAATCCCAGGGGCGCGTCGGCGTGGGCCGAGATGGGCATCCTCTATGATCTCGAGCACCGCGGCGACGACGCGGAGCGCGCGCACCGGCAGGCCTTGACGCTGGCGCCGGCGAGCGCATCGTATTGGAACAACCTCGGCTTCTCGCTCTACGTCGCCGGCCGCACCGACGAGGCGGTGGACGCGCTGGAGAAGTCGCTCGCGCTCGATCCCGGCCTCACCGTCGCCTACAACAACCTCGGCTTCGCCTACGGCCGGGCGCGACGGATGGCGGACGCCGAGCGCAGCTTCCGCACCGCCGGCGGCGACCTGGCGGCCCTGGTGAACATGGCGATCGTCTACGAGCGGAACGGCGACGCCGACACCGCGGCGCGCCTGCGCGCCGAGGCCAAGGCCAAAGATCCGAAAGTGGAGGTTCCCTGATGGCGCGCTTTGTCGTGCTCGTGCTTCCGGTCCTCGTCCTCGGGGCGTGCGCCGACGTGCACCTCGGCGACGACTACGGGAAGAAGACCCGCGCCGTGTTCCAGGCCCAGGCGGAGGCCCCCGGCACGGGCGAGGGGATGATCGACGCCGAGGACGCCAGGCTCATCCTCGCGCGCCACCGCAACAAGGTGCAGCAGCCCGGCGCCGCCGGCTACGGCGGCGCCACGTTCCAGACGCCGGTCCTCGTCGGCACCGGCGGCGGGACGATGGGCGCGGGACAGGGCTCGGTCGTGGCGCCGATCAAGCTGGAGTCCGTGAGGTAGCGGTGCGCCGCGAGCGCGGCTCCATGACCGTGATGGTCGCCGGCGCCTGCGTCGTCCTCGGCGTGCTCGGCATCGGCGGCGCGTTCATCGGCCGCATGGTCGTCGCCCGCAACGAGGCGCAGAACGCCGCCGACGCCGCCACGCTGGCCGCGTCGTTGATCATCCGCGACCTCGGCTTTCCCTTCGACGACGCCAAGCGCGTCAAGGCGGAGGAGGTCGCCCGCCAGAACTCGCGCCTGCCGCTCGCGTTCGCCTGGGGCGTGCGGGAATCGGCCGATCACGACCGTGTGTCGTTCGACGTCCTGGCGACGATCGCCATGGACGCGCCGCGCTTCCTCTCCCCGACCGGGACGAAGCAGGTCAGCGCGCACGCCGTCGGCGGGCTGGGGCAGCAGCGGCTCACCCAGGCCAACCGCAAGTTCCCGCGCTTCATCCTCGTCCTCGACTACTCGGGGTCGATGGCCGCCGACCTCAACGGCGGCAACGGCCATCCCAACTCGATCGACATCCTCAAGTCGAGCGTCAACGGGATGCTCGACCTCCACGCCAAGATCAAGTACGGGCTGGTCATCTTCTCCACGAACGTGATGAAGACCGTCCCCCTCGATCCGGGGACGTCGTCGGGGGAGCCCACGCCCGGCTACGACGAGCAGATCCGCCAGGTCGTCAACTCCACCCAGCTCGGCAACATGACGTCGACGTGGCTGGCGCTCGATCGCGCGCGGGCGATGCACGACGCCGTCCCGGGGAACGAGGCGCGCCACGTGCTCCTCGTCTCCGACGGCCAGCCGCATGTGAACGGCAACGTCGCGGCGGGCATCGCCAAGTCGCAGGCCTCCGCCGCGGCGCTGTGGGCCGACCAGACGACGATCTGGACGCTGCAGATCCAGAACCTGCCGTCCAACCAGACCGCGCAGATTCACCAGCTCGAGGCGTTCATGCGCAGCATCTCGGGTCCGCCCGACGCGCACCCCGACGGGACCTACTACCGCCAGGGGCACACCGGCGCCGAGCTGGCCGACCAGTTCAAGAAGATCGCGGCGCTCATCGCCTGCGAGATGGGGCCGCTCGAGCCCGCCCCGCCCGACCCCTCCGACGTCCACATTTTCCTCAGCGCGGGCCTGGGCGACGAGGAGGTCATCGACGACGCGCGCAAGCAAGGCGCGACGACGGTGGGCAACCTGTCCGACCCGGACCTGCCCTACGCCAAGGGCCGGTTCTTCTTCTACAAGGCCGAGACGGGGATGCTCTACGTGACCGAGTCGGTGTGCAAGGACGTGATCGAGGGCGGGCGCGGCGTGGTCATCCGGTTCGAGCCGCCTAGGCTCTACGAATGATCAATGGGGGATCTTGTCCATCGCCGACTTGAACTCTGCGGCGTCCTTGCACTTCATCGCGCCGTCCTTGGCCTTGTCGAACGCCGCCTTGACGCGCGCCTGATATTTCGCCCGCATCTCCTTCTGCTGCTCCTCGGTCGGCTTGTGGGCGCGCACCTGTTCGAGGAGGGTCTTGTTGTCGTCGGCGAGCTTGTGGACGGCGCTCGCCATCTTGGCGCAGTCGTCCTTGTTCGCCGCGATGGTGTCCATGACCTTCTCGAGGAAGACGACGAACTTCTCCACGTCGAAGGCGGGCGCCGCCGGCGCGGGCGCCGGCTTCTTCTCCTCGGCGTAGGCGACCGAGGCCGCGCAGACGAGCAGGATCGACACAATCAGCTTCTTCATTCGTATCTCCTTGACTAGCTCTATTTTGGGAATCGCTTTAGCGCCGCCAGCGTCGCGGGGTTCTTGGCGCACGCGGTCACGCCGGCCTTGATCTTGTCCTGGGCCGCCTGCGCCCGCTCGCCGTACTTCTCCTGCCATGCCTTCTTCTCGGCGGCGCTGCGGCGCTTCTCGCGCTCGCGCATCGCGTTCAGCCGGGCGGCGTTGGCGTCGAAGAACCGGTTCAGCTCCTCGGCCATCTTGTCGCAGGTCGACCGGTTCTGATCCACGATCGCCGCGAACCGCTCGAGGAGCGCGATGTCCTCCTCGCCCTCGTCGGCGCGCGCCACGGCCGCCGCCGCGACGACGAAAACCACACTAAGGACGACCCGACGCATCCCGCTTGACAAGATTACACGATCCCCTCCGGGCGCGCCGTTTCGTTGTACCATCCCGCCCGTGCTGACCGAGAAGGAGGGGCGCGCGGTCCTCCGGGCGCGTTTCGAGGCCGCCGGCTTGACCATCGAGGAGGACTTCGCGCTCGACGATCCCCCGATCACGCTCGACGGGTGGGATGCGACGCGTCGCGTCGGATACGAGTTTCTCACCACGGAGGCGGGCGATCGCGACGAGATCACCTGGCAGGCGCTCGAGGCGCTCGAGCTGCGCATGGGCTTCGGCGAGATCCACGTCCTCCTCATCGACGAGAAGGACGTGTCCACCGCCGAGCAGCTCGGCCGCGCGGCGGACTACTTCCTGGCGGAGGTGCGCAAGCTGGGGAGGATTCCTTGATGAAGTACACGACGTTTCGCTGGGTGGTGCGCGGGGGCGTTGCCGCCGTCGGGGTGGGCATCATCGCCTGGATCGCGACGCGGCGCTCGTCGGCGCCCGCCGACAAACCGGCGCCGGTCGCGACGGAGCCCGCCCCCGTCTCCCCCGCGCCGCCGCCGACCCCGCCTCCGCCCCCGCCGCAGCCGGCGCGCGCGCCGCTCATCCCCGGCCGCGACGCCCCGCTGCGCGAGATGGATCGCAAGATCCTCGCGCTCGTCGACAAATCGGACGGCACCAGCGAGAAGAAAAACGCGGTGCCCGGCGGAAAGTACAAGGTGAACCTCTACCAGGACGCCGGCGAGCCCAAGATCAACCGCGTCAAGGTCGATCTCAACGGCAACGGCAAGTGGGACGAGAAGTGGTCGCGCGACGGCGACACGTGGAAGCGCCGCATCGCGCCCAAGGACGACGAGGTCTACACCACCGAGGTCGTCCTCCGCGGCGAGCGCTGGGTCGGCGAGGCTGCCGAGGGCGCCGCGCCGGGACCCGCGCCGGCCGAGGCGCCCAAGGGCGTCCTCGTGCTTCGTCCCGGCGACCAGAAGATCCTCGAGCGGATCAAGCAGCCGCTCGGCGACAAAGGCAAGAACGCGGTTCCCGAGTCGGGCTGGAAGGTGAATCTCTACCAGGACGCCGGCAAGACGTCGGTGAACCGGCTCAGGATCGACCTCGACGGCGACGGCAGGTGGGACGAGAAGTGGACGATCGACGGCGGCGAGATCAAGCGCGAGGTCGCCCCGGCCCACGACGAGAGGTACACGGAGGAATGGCGCCTGCGCGGCGGCGTCTGGGTGCGCAAGTGACGCGACCGACAGGGAATCAATGGTATATCTGCCCCGCGTGACCCCGAAGGTCTCCATCGTCATCCCCTGCTTCGACGAGGAAGCGACGGTCCCCCGGCTGGTGGCCGCGCTCGACGATGCCGTCGCGACGCTCGGCGGCCAGCGCCGCCCCACCGAGGCGATCGTCGTGGACGATGGCTCGCGCGACCGGACCTGGGCGCGCCTGTGCGAGGCGGCCGGCTCGCGCCCGTGGCTGCGCCTGGTCCGCTTCCGCCGCAACTTCGGGCAGACCGCGGCGATGGCGGCCGGCTTCGCGCGCGCGCGGGGGGACGTCATCGTCCCCATGGACGCCGATCTGCAGAACGATCCGGCCGACATCCCGGCGATGCTTGACACGGTCGACGAGGGGTTCGACGTCGTGTCCGGCTGGCGCAAGGACCGCCACGACGCGGCGGTGACGCGCAGGATCCCGTCGCGCATCGCCAACTGGCTGATCGGGCGCGTCTCCGGGCTGCGCCTCCACGACTACGGGTGCACGCTCAAGGCCTACCGCCGCGAGGTGCTCGAGCCGGTGCGCCTCTACGGCGAGATGCATCGGTTCATCCCGATCTACGCCCGCTGGGCCGGGGCGAGCGTGACGGAGATGGTCGTCCGCCACCACCCGCGCACTGAGGGCAAGTCCAAGTACGGCCTGGGGCGGACGCTCAAGGTGCTCCTCGACCTGATGACGGTCAAGCTCCTGGGCGACTACTCGACGAAGCCGCTCTACTTCTTCGGCAAATACGGGTTCCTCTTGTGCGCGGCCGGCGTCGGCGTCGGGATCGTCACGCTCGTGCAGAAGATCTTCGAGGGCACCTGGGTGCACCGCAACCCGCTCCTGCTCCTGGCCGTGCTCCTGTTCATTGTCGGCATCCAGCTCATCGGCCTCGGGCTCCTGGCCGAGCTGCAGGTGCGCACCTACCACGAGGCGCAGGCCAAGCCCACGTACCTCGTGGCGGAGGAGGTCAACGATCCGTGTGTGGAATCGCCGGGATCCTCGTCGGTGAAGGTCCCGTCCCCGAAGACGCTCTCCGGCGGATGACCCGCGCCCTCGAGGCGCGCGGACCGGACGGCGAAGGCTACCACCTCGACGGCCCCATCGGCCTCGGCCACCGCCGCCTCGCCATCATCGACGTCGAGGGCGGACGGCAGCCGCTCTACTCCGAGGATGGCCGCGTCGCGACGATCGTGAACGGCGAGATCTACAACTTCCCGGCGCTGCGCGAGGAGCTGGTGCGCGCCGGGCACCGCTTCGCCACGCGCTCCGATTCGGAGACGATCGTCCACGGCTACGAGGAGTGGGGCGAGGGGGTGCTCGATCGCATCGAGGGCATGTTCGCGCTCGTCATCTGGGACGGACGCGAGCGGAGCATGCTGCTCGCGCGCGATCGCATGGGCGAAAAGCCGCTGTTCTGGGCGGAGCTCCCCGGCGGCGGCGTCGCGTTCGCCTCCGAGCTCAAGGCGCTGAAGCACGCGCCGGGCGTGCCGCGCGACGTCGACCCCGACTCGCTCGCGCAGTATCTGGCGTACGAGTACGTGCCGGCGCCGCGCAGCATGATCCGCGGCGTGCGCAAGCTCGAGCCGGGGACGGCGCTGCGCGCGAGCCCGGGGCGGGCGCCGGCGACGTTCGTCTACTGGGACCTGGCGTTTCCCGAGGGGGAACGCCTGCGCGACGCGGAGGCGGCGGCCGCGGCGCTGCGCGAGGAGCTGCGCGCGTCGGTGCGCGCGCGCCTGGTGTCGGACGTGCCGCTGGGGGTGTTCCTGTCCGGGGGGATCGACTCGTCGACGGTGGCGGCGCTGGCCGCCGAGGCGCGCGGCGGGGACATCGACACGTTCTCGGTGGCGTTCGAGGACCCGCGCTTCGACGAATCGCCGGCGGCGCGCATGGTGGCCAGGCACATCGGCTCGCGTCACCACGAGGAGCGGTTGTCGCCGGCGACGGCGCTCGAGCTCATGCCGGCGATCGGCAAGATCCTCGACGAGCCGATCGGCGACGCGTCGATCGTGCCCACGCACTTGCTGGCCCGGTTCGCGCGCCGCCACGTCACCGTCGCGCTCGGGGGCGACGGCGGGGACGAGCTGTTCGCCGGGTACCAGACGTTCCAGGCGGAGCGGGTGGCGCAGATCATCGACGTGGTGCCGCGCGCGTTGCGCGTCGCCGCGTTCTCCGCCGGGGAGACGCTCGCCGCGGCGCTGCCCACGACGTTCGGGTACATGCCGCTCGACTTCAAGATCCGGCGCTTCCTGCGCGGGGCGCGCGAGACGGGGGCGCGGCGGCACCAGGCGTGGATCGGCGCGCTCGGCGGCGAGGAGATCTCCGCGGTGCTCGGGCGGGACGCGAACGGCTGGGACGGCGTCCTCGATCGGCGCCTGGCGGGGTGCCGCTCGGCCGACCGCTGGGATCGCCTGATGTACTTCTACGCCAAGGGCTTCCTCGCCGACCAGGTGCTGCAGAAGGTCGATCGCGCGACGATGGCCGTGGGGCTGGAGGGGCGGGCGCCCATGCTCGCCACGCGCGTCGTCGGGCTGGCGACACGGCTCGATCCGTCGCTGCGCCTGCGCGGCCTCACCACCAAGTACCTGCTGAAGCGGGCGATGAAGGGGCTTCTCCCCGACACGATCCTCGGACGGCGCAAGCAGGGGTTCGCGATGCCGATCGGCCCGTGGCTGCGCGGCGAGCTGCGCGGGCTCCTCGAGGACACGCTGGCGGAGCGCAGCCTGCGCGAGGGGGGTCTGTTCGACGCGGCGGTCGTGCGCCGGTGGGTGAAGGAGCACGTCGACGGCACCGCCGACCACCGCAAGGCGCTGTGGACGCTCCTCGCGTTCGAGCGCTGGCGCGCGGAGTGGAAGTCCTGAAGCCCGAGGCGCTGCGATACTTCGCCTGCCCCACCTGTCGCGGCGATCTTGCGCTCGCCGCGCCCGCCGCGCCCGGGACGGAAGAGATCGAGGAGGGCACGCTCGTCTGCGGCGCCTGCGGCACGCGCTGGCCGATCGTGCGCGGCGTGCCCCGCTTCGTCGCCGGCGAGGCCTACGCCGACACGTTCGGGCGGCAGTGGAACCGCTGGACGGCGACGCAGCACGACAGCGCCAACGGCACGACGATCTACGCCGACCGCATGCGGCGCTACACCGACTGGACGCCGGAGTCGTTCGCCGGCAAGGTCGTCGTCGATGCGGGCTGCGGCCCCGGCGCGTACGTCGACGTGGCGGAGCGGCACGCCGCCGCCGTCGTGGCGTTCGACCTGTCGGTCGCGATCGACGCGGCGTACCGGCTCCACGGCCGGCGGCCCAACGTCCACCTCGCCCAGGGGGACATCTTCGCCCCGCCGGTGCGGCCGGGCGTGGCCGATCGCCTGTACACGTTCGGGGTGGTGCAGCACACCCCCGACCCCGAGCGGGCGTTCCGCGCGCTCATCCCGCTCGTCCGCGCGGGGGGCGAGATCGCGGTGTGGGTGTACCGTCGATGGCTCGTGCCGCAGCCGTCGTACTGGCTGCGCCGGCTTACCCGCGGCATGCGCGAGCCGCGGGCGACGCGGTTCATCGAGTGGTACGTGCCCAAGGCGATGGCCGTGAGCGGCGCGCTCGGGCGGGTGCCCGCGATCGGGCGCTGGCTGCGCCGCGCGGTGCCGGTCGCCGATTACCGCGGCCGCCTGGCGCTCACCCCCGAGCAGATCGACGAGTGGGCGCTCATGGACACGCACGACATGCTCATCACGCGCCACACGTACCCGCAGCGATGGAAGGACCTCCGCCGGTGGACGCGCGACCTCGAGGGCGTGCGCCGCCCGAACGCGCGCGAGATGAGCGCGGTGGCGCGGCGGCCCGGTCCGTAGCGGGCGGCGGCCCACAAAAGGACGAGGAGCAGGCCGCGGCCGCCTGCGCCTTGTCCGGCGACCGCGCAGCCGCCGTCGTCGGCGCGGGGTGAGCCGGCATCGGGGCCGGCCGCATCGGGCGGGCCCGCGTCGGCCGGCTCGTGGCCGAGCCCGTAGACGTCGCACATCCCCTGCGCGTCGTCGGCCGTGAGGTCCCGCTTCTTGGTCTCGCCGAGCGGCGCGTCGGCGTACATGGTCGACTCCGGATCGGGCGCATGGTCGAACCCGAGCAGGTGCCCGACCTCGTGGGTGACGGTGTTCTGCACGTCGGCCGCGGTCGGCCCCGTCGGCGCGATGGTGAACAGGAAGTTCTGCCCGTTGAGCAGGATGTCGGCGTCGAAGATCTCGCCCGAATTGCAGTCGAACGTGTTGAGGGTCACGGCGATGGCGCGCGTGGACTGCGACCAATTCGACTCGATCCACTTGACGACGTTCTCGTTCGGCCCGCCCATCACGTATCCGACAGGGGCGTTCGCCATCGTGCCGTCGAAGCGGAACGTCACGTAGGACGACGCGACGTCGTCCCACGTCTGGAACGACGCGCGCACCGCGTCGACCGCGCCGCCCGGAACGTCCGGGGTGGTCGCGGCGTCGACCACGTACGGGATCACCACCTGCCGCCATTGGAGCGGAACCGCGGTCGGGCCCGGGCAGGGCGGATTCGAGGACTTCGTGGTCGTGCGCACGTACGCGCGCGCGGGAGCCGCGACCGCCAGCGCGAGCACCACGAGGCGCGCTGATGCGCGCGAGGGGCGCATCAGCGCGCCTCGCGCGCGATCGCGGCAAGCAGCGCGCGCAGCGTGTAGGTCCGCTCGCGCGCCTTCGCGCCGACGAGCGTCAGGCCCGCGAGCCGCTGGGCCGCGCGGCCGTCGGCGACGTGGAACACGCCCTGCGCCATGCCCACGACGCGCAGCTCGCCGAGAACCGGCTCCACGAACAGGACGATCTCCTCGCCCGGCGCCAGCTCGGCTTCGCCCGGAGCGACCTGGCCGATGCCGTCGACGACGCCGCCCAGCCGGCTGACGACGAGCGTCCGCGCGGCCGGACCCTTGAGGGCGCGCCGCACCGCCACCGTCACGCGGGTCACGATGATGCCGTCGCGCCAGGCGCTCGCCTCTCCCACCACGACGCCGTGGACGATGCGCGTGGCGTCGCGACACAGCGTGGGCAGATCGACCGCTTCGACCACCGCAGCGCGCGCCGGCACCGCCGCGCACACGCATGCGACCGCCACCACGAACGCTCGAATCATCATGGGATCCTCCAAGCGGATCATACAGGTCGCGTGCTACGCTAACGCTCCCATGTGCGCGCGGGTCGTGCTGCTGGTGGTCGCGTTGGCGGCATGTGACCGCGGCCAAACGGAGCATTCCATGAGCTCACCTACCGTCACGAATCTCTCGCCGTCGGTCCACGTGTCCGAGCTTCCGCCGTCGAACGGTCGCGCCAAGGACGCGGTCCAGCAGAAGGTCGGCCACCTCGACATCACCACCCGCTTCGGCAGCTTGACCGGGTCGGTCACTGTCTCGACGATCAAACAGGATCTCCTGGGCCCGACCGTGAACCTCGAGATCTCGACCGAAAGGGGTCGGGTGCGCGCCTACCTCATGGATGGCAAGGAATACCGCTACATCGAGGCGGCGCCGGGCAGCCCGGCACAAACGCGCGGCGATCTCATCTACGGGGGCGGTTACTGGCTGTTCCGGCTGGAGGCGGTCGATGGTGAGGCGGCGGGTGTCACGTACCACGTGTGGCGAAGCTAGCGGGACCGCGGGGGAAGAATTCCTTTGGCCTTGCCGTACCAAGGGCGCGGCCTATACCGTGGGTGAACCATGAGCTGGTACGACAGCATCGGAAGCGGGCTCGGTCATCTCCTCGACATGTGGACGGGCATGCCGTCGGGGAGCACGGCGGCGGGGGCGCAGGCGGCGATGGCGTCGCCGGTCGCCCAGGGCGCCCGGAACATGTACGACAATACGGACTTCGGGAAGGCCACCGGCCTCGCCCCGTTCATGAAGATGCTCGGCATCGGGCCGACGGCGCATGAGGCGCCGCCCGAGGACCGCATGGCGACGCCGCGCGAGATGGCCGATCTCCGGGCGGGCCACATCCCGGTGGCCGGCGGATCGACCTACTACGGGAACGAGGTCACCGGACAGCGGGAATCGACCCCGCAGAACTATTTCGGCAAGACGGTCACGGACGCGGACGGCAAGACGAAGACGGTCGGCGGTTTCAACCTGCCCAATTATCAGAACTGGGATGCGGTGGGCAGATCGTACGGAAATCGCCAGAGCGACATCGACGCGCGGCCGAATCCCGACGGCTCCGAGAACGAAAAGCGGATCAAGGTCGCGGCCCCCGAGATCTACCAGCCGGACCTGAGCAAGATTCCGAGACGCATCGAGGGGCAGACGACCGACGTGGTCGGCGCGGGCCATTTCGCCGAGCACGCGTACGGCAGCCACAGCGACTGGAACGACCCGACGATGTCGGGCTGGTCGGGCAAGATGAAGTTCAACCCGGGCACGGGCAAGGGCTCGACCTCGATCTACAGCACGGGGTACCAGGCGGGAATCGAGGAGAAGGAGGGCTACCGCGCCGTCGCGTTCAACGACGACAAGCGGTACTCGGCGTCGGCGGAGGCGGGGATGGTCGCCAACGCCGGCCTGAGCGGCGAGCTCGGCCTCGACACCGAACGGGGGCTGTACGCGAGCGGCGGCATCGGCGCCAAATCGGGGCTCTACGCGCAGGCCGACGCGGACGCCAAGAGCCGCTCGATCAAGATCGGCGGCCAGGATTTCGACGCGGGGATCGGCGTCCACGGCGACACGTTCCTCGGCGCCAAGTTGGGCGCCAGCGGCATGCTCGGCCTCGGCCCCGACTTCATCGGCGCCAAGGGCAACATCGGCGCATTCGCCGGCGCCGAGCTGGCCGGCGACATCCACGGCAACCTCGGGCCCCTGGGCGCGAAGCTCGGGGCGTCGGGAATGGTCGGCGCCGGCATCGGCGCGGACGGTGACATCAGCTACAAGGACGGGAAGTTCCACATCGGCGGCAAGCTATTCGCGAGCCTTGGGTACGGCGGCTCGCTGTCGGGCGACCTGACGATCGACTTCGGCAAGATCATGAAGGCCGTCGGCCCGG
>DATFWE010000008.1:0-3356 GCA_035259575.1 Haliangiales bacterium | reverse complement strand
CTGCTGCGCAACGCCGTCGAGGCGTCCCCCCACGGCACCACGGTGCGGGCGCGCGTCGTCGACGCGGCGCGCGGCGTGGAGGTGCAGGTGGAGGACCGCGGCGTGGGCGTGGAGGCCGCGCGCGTGGGCGAGCTGTTCGAGCCGTTCTTCACCACCAAGGCCGAGGGAACCGGCCTCGGCCTGGCCATCTCGCGCGCCATCGCGCGCGCGCACGGCGGCGACGTGGTCTACGGCCGCGCCGGCGACGTCACGCGCTTCTCCCTGTCGCTGCCGCGCGGCGAGGCGGCGGCGTGACCACCGTCCTCGTCGTCGAGGACGAGCCCGGCCTGCGCGAAGGCCTGGTCGCGGCGGTGGAGACGCTCGGCTACCGCGCGCTGCCCGCGGCGGGGCTGGGCGACGCGCGCCGCCTGCTCGGCACGGAGGGCGTGGACTGCGTGCTGCTCGACATCCGCCTGCGCGACGGCGACGGGCTCGACCTCCTGCGCGAGATGCGGGCGGGGGCGCAGCGCGAGGTGCCGGTGATCGTCGCCACCGCCTACGGCGACAGCGAGCGCACGATCGGCGCCATGCGCGACGGCGCATTCGACTACTTGACCAAGCCGTTCGACTTCCCGGAGCTCCTGGCGACCGTGGAGCGAGCGATCAAGCAGCGAGCGCTCGCCCAGTCGATCGCGTCGCCCGCGCCGGAGCCGCGCCGCGCCGCCGGCGGGCTCGTCGGCACCAGCACCGCCATGCTCCACATCTGGAAGCTCATCGGCCGGGCGGCGGCGTCCGACGCGCCGGTGCTCATCACCGGCGAGACCGGCACGGGCAAGGAGCTGGTGGCGCGGGCGATCCACGACTACTCGTCGCGGCGGACGGCGCCGTTCGTGGCGGTCAATCTGGCGGCGCTGCCCCCCACCCTCCTCGAGAGCGAGCTGTTCGGCCACGAGAAGGGCGCCTACACCGGCGCCGCCGCGCGGCGGAGCGGGCGGCTGGAGACGGCGGACGCGGGGACGCTGTTCCTCGACGAGATCGGCGACCTCGACGGATCGCTGCAGACCAAGCTGCTGCGCGTGCTGTCCGACGGAACCTACGAGCGCGTCGGCGGCAACGAGCCGCTCGTCGGCCGGGCCCGCATCGTGAGCGCGACGCACCGGCCGGTGCGGCCGGGCGAGCCCGGGTGCGCGCTGCGCGAGGACCTCTACTATCGTCTGGCGGTGATCGAGATCGACGTCCCGCCCCTGCGCGCGCGCCGCAGCGACGTGCCCTTGCTGGTGGCGCACGCGCTGCGCGACTCGCCGGCGCGCGCGGTGTCCGAGGAGGCGATGGAGCTGCTCACCGCGTACCGCTGGCCGGGCAACGTGCGCGAGCTGATCCACGTGATCCAGCGGGCGGCCGCGCTCGCCGGCGGCGAGATCATCGACGTGCCCAACCTGCCCGAGGCGGTGCGCGACCGGCGGCCGGCTCCCGTCGAGCCGGCGCCGGACGGCACGCTACGCGAGGCCGTCGCCGCGCTGGAGAAGCGGATGATCCTGCGCGCGCTGGAGCGCTCCGGCGGCAACCGCTCCGAGGCGGCGCGCCAGCTCGGCATCGGCCGGCCGCAGCTCTACGCCAAGATGGAGGAGCACGGCATCGGCAAGGGGGACGGGTCGGAGTAGCCGAGCTACTTGGCGCGCGGGGCCGCGCGGCGGGGCGTGAGCGCGCGCACGCCGCCGGGCGCGCTCTCCTCGTTGAGCAGCAGCTCCGCGACCGAACGGTCGCGCACCTGATCGGGCATGTGGGTGCGCCACCAGCGCTCGGCGCGCTCCGGCGTCCACGCCTGGGCCGACGCGCACGCCGCCAGACGCGCCGCCAGCGCCGCCGCGCTCGCCGGCCGGCGCGCCGGGTCCTTCTCCAGGCACGCCATGATGACGTCCTCGACGTCGGTGGGGATCGGCACCTCGGTGCGCGTCTGCGGCCGCGGCGGCGGGGTGTTCGCGTGGTCGAGCATCATCCGCAGCGCGGTGTCGCCCTCGAACACCATCTTGCCGGTGAGCAGCCAGTAGCCGACGCAGCCGAGGGCGTAGATGTCCACGCGGTGGTCGTAGCGATCGTGGCCGAGGACGATCTCGGGCGCCGCGTACGCCGGGGTGCCGCCCACCGTGCCGTCGGCGGTGAGCTTGACCTGGTCCGCGGCGGGGCGCTCTTGCTGCAGGCGCACCAGCCCGAAGTCGAGCACCTTGGCGAAGTCGGTGTCGGTGCCGACGCAGCTCACGAAGATGTTCGCGGGCTTGATGTCGCGGTGGGTGAGGCCGTTGTCGTGCGCCTCGCCGAGCGAATGGCACACCTGGCGGAGGATGTGGATCGCGCGCTCCGCCGGCACCGGGCCGAAGCGCGACACCAGCTCCTCGAGGTCGATCCCCGCCAGCATCTCCATGACGTAGAACAGCGCACCGTCCTCGGCCTGGCCGAAGTCGTAGAGCTCGACGGTGTGGGGCGAGCGCAGCGCGGCGGTCGCGCGCGCCTCGCGCTCGAAGCGCCGGAGGAGGACCTGCGGATCGACCTTGCTCGACGCCAGCAGCTCCGGCCGGATCAGCTTCACCGCGGCGGTGCGTACGAGGAAGCGGTGGCGCGCCCGCCATACCTCGCCCATGCCGCCCGACCCGAGCTTCTCCTCCAGCGTGTACGAGCCGAGCTCGTTGGCCTCGCGCACGGTCCGGCGCAGCTCGTAGATGATGCGCGACGTCACCGTCGACATGAGGACGCCCACGCCGAGCAGCAGGAGCTGAAACACCGCCGTCACTTCCGGCGGCTGCCCGTCCAGCGTCCGCACGCCCCGCACCCACCACCACATGGTCCCCAGGAGCGGCACCGCCGCGAGCAAGCTCAGGCGGAGGGTGCGCGCCGCGGACGACGGCACGATGATCGCGCGCGCCAGCGAGGTGAGCGTCACCGATACGACGGCCCCGAAGATCGAGCTCGGCATCTCCGGCGTGGCGAAGAACGCCCACGCCGAGCAGCACCCGATCAGCGCCACCGCGTCGATGATCTCCAGCTTCCCAAGGGACAGGCGCCCGCGGCGGACCACGAGCCACACCACGGCGATGACGGTCAGGCCGACCCCGTTCGCGATCGTCGTCCCCTCGACGGGGGCGGCGTTCCCGCGCCGCGACATGACGATGCCCACGACGGCCCCGACCGCGAAGAACGCGAACGCGATCCCCGCCATGATCTTGGCGAACAGCGCGATCCGCTGCTGGATGAACTCGGCACCGTTGGACGTGTCGAGCCCCGAGCCGCGGAGGAGGCGCAATGCGGACGGCGGCGATCCCGTCTCGGCCATGCGCGGTACTATAGCGGGGGAACGGGCAAGGTCGAGCGGGGTCGGGCGGAGC
>DATFWE010000007.1:0-4364 GCA_035259575.1 Haliangiales bacterium | reverse complement strand
TCAAGACCCCATGAGCGAGCGAGCGGCGGCGAGGAGGAGGGCGCCCCTGGAGCGAGGCGCAGCCAAGCGACCTGGCGCCCCGAGCCGCCGCGAGGGAGCGGTACAAGAATGAACTTCGAATTGACCCAAGACCAGCGGATCCTCGTCGACAGCGTGCGCGATTTCTGCCAGCGCGAGATCGCGCCGAACTCGCGCCGGTGGGACGAGGAGGAGCGCTTTCCCGAGGAGATCGTCCCCAAGCTGGCCGAGCTGAGCCTGCTGGGTCTGTTCGCCGAGGAGGAGTACGGCGGGGCCGGGATGGGCATGCTCGAGGGCGCGCTGGTGATCGAGGAGCTCGGGCGGTGGGACGGCTCGATCTGCCTCACCGTCGCGTCGCACAACTCGCTGGCGACGGGTCACATCCGCATCGCCGGCACGCCGGAGCAGAAGCGCCGCTGGGTGCCCCAGCTCGCCACCGGCAAGACGCTCGGCGCCTGGGGGTTGACCGAGCCGGGGTCGGGGTCCGACGCCGCCGCCGCCCGCACCGTCGCGGTGCGCACGCGCGACGGCTGGCGCCTGAACGGCACCAAGACGTTCATCACCCAGGGCTCTGTGGCCGGCATCTACGTGATCATGGCGTCCACCTCGCCGGAGAAGAAGCAGAAGGGCCTCACCGCGTTCGTGGTTGAGCGGGGGACGCCGGGGCTGCGCGCCGGGCGGAAGCTGGAGAAGATGGGCCTGCACGCGTCGGACACGACCGAGGTGATCCTCGAGGACGTGGAGATCCCCGACGCCAACCGCCTCGGCGAGGTCGACGCCGGCTTCACCCATACCCTGCGCATCCTCGAGAAGGGGCGCATCGGCATCGCCGCCATGGCGTCGGGCCTGGGCCGCGGCGCGCTGGAGGAGGCGAGCCGCTACGCGCGCGAGCGCGTGCAGTTCGGCGTGCCCATCGCGCAGCACCAGGCGATCCAGATGATGCTCGCGGACATGGCGACGGAGATGGCCGCGGCGCGCCTGCTGTGGCAGCGGGCGGCCTGGCTGCAGGACCGCGGCCGACGCACGCCGCGGGAATCATCTGTGGCCAAGCTGTTCGGCGCGCGCGCGGCGATGCGCGCCTGCGACGCGGCCATCCAGATCCACGGCGGCTACGGCTACACGCGCGAGTTCCCGGTGGAGCGCTACCTGCGCGACTGCAAGCTCACCGAGATCGGCGAGGGGACCAACGAGGTGCAGCGGATGGTGCTCGCGCGCCAGCTCCTCGGGCTGGGGGCCTGATGCTCGCCGAGAAGGTGCTCGCGGGCGACGGCCGCGCGGCGGCGCGCCTCATGCGCGACCTCGACGACCGTATTCCGTCGGCGATCGACGAGCTGCGCGCGCTCCACCCCCACACGGGGCGCGCGTTCGTGCTCGGCGTGACCGGCAACCCCGGCGCGGGCAAGTCGACCGTCGTCGATGCGCTCATCGAGCGCTACCGCAAGCGGGGCAAGCGCGTCGGCGTCGTGGCGGTGGACCCGACGTCGCCGTTCTCCGGCGGGGCGATCCTCGGCGACCGCATCCGCATGCAGCGGCACGCGACCGACGACGGCGTGTTCATCCGCTCGCTGGCGACGCGCGGGCACCTGGGCGGCCTGTCCCGCTCCACCGGCGACGTCGTCGCCGTCCTCGATGCGATGGGGTTCGACGTCGTCATCATCGAGACGGTGGGCGTCGGGCAGGACGAGGTCGAGATCGTGTCCACCGCCCACACCGCGGTGGTGGTGACCGTCCCCGGCCTGGGCGACGACATCCAGGCGATCAAGGCGGGGATCCTCGAGATCGCCGACGTCCTCGTCGTCAACAAGGCCGATCGCGAGGGCGCGGACCGCACGGTGCGTGATCTCACGCACATGCTCGATCTGCGCGCCGGCGAGCCGGTGGAGATCGTGAAGACGACGGCGACGACCGGGCAGGGGATCGACGAGCTCGTCGCGGCGATCGACCGCCACCGGCAGAAAGACGATGGCTCCCGTCGGGCGCGCGACCGCGCGGCGGCGCAGCTGCTCGACCTGGTGCGGGATCGGCTGAACCACGCGGCGCAGGCGGCGCTGTCGGCGCGCGGGGGGCTGGCGGCGCTGGCCGAGGACATCGCTGCGCGGCGGCGCGACCCCTACTCGGTCGCAGACGAGGTCGTCGCGGCGGCCAAGTTGGTATAATCGCGGCAGGGAGTCTTGCTTATGCGAAGTGTGCCGTTCGTCTTGGGGGTGGTGGCCGTGGGGTGCGGCCTCATCTCGAGTGACGTCACGAACATCAGCCTGGCCCTGCCCCCCCAGGATTTCCGCATCGATTCGTCCGACTGGAGGATGCCGCCGGGCGCGACGCCGATCATCCCGTGCGCCGGCGACTGCAGCGCGCTGTCCGCGGCGGTATGCACCCAGCAGAACTGCTCGGTGGCGTGCGGCTCGGACTCGGTCTGCTACGCCAAGGTAACGATCTCGCTGAAGAACGATTTCGATCTGGCGCGCGACGCGCCGAGCTACCACCAGGTATCGACGCTGCCGGCGGTCTCCGTGACGGTGCAGAGCGTGACGTTCGACATCAGCGAGAACACGCTGAACCTCGCCACGCCGTCGCTGTCGGTGTACTTCGGCCCGACGTCGATCACCGGCCCCAACGACCCCGGCGCCGAGCTCGTCGGGACCATCCCGGCGGTCCCCGCGGGCCAGACCGGACACTTCCCAGTGGCGTTCTCCTCCAACGGACCGGACATCGTGAAGAAGTACATGGACGACTTTCACACGCCGTTCCGCGCGATCATTTTCGGCGTGGTGATCGTGCACGGCGGCCAGGCGTCTCCGACGGGGCGGATGGTGGGGCAGGTGAACGCGATCGCCAAGGCCAGCCTGAGCCTGTGACGCGATGCCCGTGACTCGATGCCCGTGACTCCATGCCCGTGACTCCATGATCGACTACGACGTCGTCATTGCCGGTGCCGGCCCGGGGGGCGCGTCGCTGGCAGTGGCCCTGGCGCGGCGACTGCCGGGCATGCGCACGCTCGTCGTCGAGCGGGCGCGTTTTCCCCGCGCCAAGCCGTGCGGCGGCGGGCTGACCGGGCACGCGACCGAGGCGATGGCCGCGATCGGGCTGGCGCTCGACGTGCCGGCCGTGCCGGCGCCGGGCGCGCGCGTCCGCTTCGGCGCGTTCGAGCGCGAGGTGCGTCTGCCGCGACCGGTGAACGTCGTCCGGCGGGAGGAGTTCGACGCGTCGCTGGTGGCGGCGGCGCGCGCCGCCGGGGTCGACATCTGCGAGGGGGAGGGCGTGCGCGGCTTCGACGTGGACGCGGGCGGCGTCACCGTCCGTACCGCGCGCCGCACCTTCCGCGCCGCGGCGCTCGTCGGCGCCGACGGGGCCGCCAGCGTCGTGCGCAGGCGCCTGGTGCGGCGCGAGCCGACGCCGATCCGCCTGTTCCGCGCCGAGGTCGCGGCGCCGCCCGACTGGGTCGGCCGCGACGACATGGTGTACGACTTCTCCCTGTTCGGCGAGGGGCTCGCCGGCTACCTGTGGGTGTTTCCGGTGCCTGGCGATCGCCTCAACGTCGGGCTCATGCACTACCCGTCGGACAGGCTGGGCGGGGCGCAGCTCACCGAGCTCCTCCGCCGGGGGCTGCGGGCGCACGGCATCGAGCTCGGCGGCGAGGCGCGCGGCTGGCCGGCGTGGGCCTACCGCGGGCGCGCCGCGGTGTCGGCGCCGCGGCTCCTCCTCGTCGGCGACGCCGCCGGCATCGACGCCCTCACCGGCGAGGGGATCGCGGTCGCCATGGAGCACGCGCTCGTCGCCGCCGACGAGCTCGCCGCCGCGTTCGCGCGGGGCGACTTCCGCTTCCGCGGCTACCGGCGCGCGCTCCGCCGCGCCGTGGTCGGCCGCGAGCTCGTGCTCGACGGCCGCCTGGCGCGCTTGCTCTACGGCCGCGGCGGGTGGCGGCGCTGGCTGCCGCTGGTCCTGTTCGACCGCGACATGCTCGAGCTGTACGCCGCGCGCGTCGCCGGCGGCCTGGTCCTGGCGGACCAGCGGCGGCGCCTCGTCGGCGCGCTCCTGCGGCATGCGTTCCGCTATCGGTCGCGCGCGCGAAGGCTGGCCCAGCTCGGCTGATGCCTCATCGCGGCGCCACGTCGCACAGCAGCACGATGTCCCACCGCGGCTCGACCTGCGTCGTCGCGCCGAGGAGCGCCAACGCGACGCCCGCTGCGCCGGTGAGGAGCCCGGGATCGTCGTCCCACTTGGCGGCCAGGATGGGGTTGTAGCTCCGGTAGCCGCCGACCCCCTCGCCGCGCATCGCCAGCGTCCGTTCGGCCCAGCGGATCGCCGCGGCGCGGAACGCCTCCTCGCCGGTCGCCTGCCAGAGGCGG
>DATFWE010000006.1:0-4015 GCA_035259575.1 Haliangiales bacterium | reverse complement strand
CGCCCACGGCGGCAGGTAATGGCCGAGCGGGTCGACGCCCTCTATCGCCGACCGCGCCTGGTAGCGCTTCAGGAATTCGTTGATTCCCGAAAAATTCAGCGTGGGCTCAGGAACCCAGAAGTCATAGTTCACGATCCCGTTCAGCTTCGGGCCGAGCTTCGTGAGTAGGGCCGCGAACTGAAGGCCGACCATCCCACCGCCGAACATCTTGGGTCTGAGGCCGACTTCGTGGGCCGCGAGCACCATTCCCACGGTGTCGGGAGGATACGAGGCGACGAAGACGACGTCGGGGTTCGTCGCCTTGATCGACCGGGCAATCGGCGTGTAGTCCACCGTGGTGGGGGGATAGGTGCTGTCGTAGACCGTCTTCAGGCCAAACTGCTTGACGTTCTCGCGCATCGCCGCCAGCGCGTTGTGCGGGTACTCGGCGTCGGCGCCGACGATCGCGATCGTCTGCGGCTTCGGCGTTTGTCTCGTGGCGACCTCGAGGTAGGTCGCCGTCCAGTCGAGCGCCGGCCGGGGCCCGGCCGGCATGATCTGAAAGTATCCTCGATAGTTCAGCTTCTCGTTGTTGGCCAGCCCGAACAGCGCCGGGAACACGAGCTTACGCTCCATCACGATCGGCATGGCGGGCGCAATGAGGTTCGTACCGTAGCCGGACACCACGAAGTCGACTTTGTCGACGTCGAGCAGCTTCGTGTAGATACCGGGTACCGTCGCTCCCTTGGTCTGGTCGTCGTAATAGACAAGCTTGACGGGCCGGCCCAGGAGACCGCCCTTCTTGTTCACATCGGCTTCCCAGAGTTGCATGGCGAGCAGGGCGGCTTTGCCGTTGGCGGCCAGACCTCCGGTCAACGCCATACCGAATCCGATCTTGATGGGCTCAGCGGCGCCCCCCGAGCGGGGCCAGGCGCCCGCGGCGAGCAACGCCGCGATCAGGAGGCTGACCACGGTCCAGGCGAACGTACAACTGCGGCTCCGTCTCATCTGAGTCCTCCATTGAACGGCGGGTCAGCCCTGGGTATCACAGCTTCGAAGGAATGCCAAGCGCCTCCGCCACTTCGGTCCCGCGAGTACAATGGCATCCGCGACGCACGCTCGGTCGCGACCGCGGAGGCCACCATGAAGACGGTCGAGATTGGAATGGACGAGATGTTGAGGCGCGTCGCTCGCTTCAAGGACTTTCGGCCGAGCCCCAGAGCGTTCGTGGACAGCCTCATTCCCGGTCACGAACGTGAGATCTTCAACGTTATCGGCCGTGGCGTCACGGAAGACACCGCGCTGGCCCCGGCGATCACCGACGCCCGTGACTTCAACCTCACCCTGGTTCGCGCGGAGCCCGGCAGGGGCGCGGCGCTCCACGCGCATCCGACCGTGGAGGTCTTCGTGGCGTTGTCCGGCCGCTGGGCGGTGTACTGGGGCGTCCGGGGCGAGCATGAGATCGTGCTGGAATCGTGGGACACCGTCTCGGTGCCTCCCGGTGTCATGCGCGGCTTTCGCAACGCCGGCTCGGCCGAAGCCTACCTCATGGCCATTTTGGGCGGCACTGATGCCGGTCATGTCAGCTGGGCGCCACAGGTCTTGGAGCGGGCGCGGGACACTGGCCTGGCCCTGGACGGCGAGGGAAATCTCCTCATCGGCGGACAGAAGTAACCCGCGCGCGAGCGCGGGCGACGCCCGGTGAGCTACATCGGGGCGCGCGTCAAACGCGGCGACGATCCGCGCCTACTCACCGGCCGCGGCCGCTACGTCGACGACCTGACGCTGCCGCGCATGGTCCACGTCGCATTCATGCGCAGCGCGCACGCCCACGCGCGCCTGACGCGCGTGGGGCTCGATAGCGCGCGGCGCGCGCCCGGCGTCATTGGATTGCTCACCGGCGAGGACGCCCGGCACCTCTGCAAGCCTTACCGCGGCGTGCTGCTCCACTACAAGGGCATGAAGACCGGCGCCATGCTCCCGCTCGCGCTGGAGCGCGTCCGGTACGTCGGTGAGCCGATCGTCGCGCTGGCCGCCGAGAGCCGTGCCGCCGCGGAGGACGCCGCCGCCCTCGTCGACGTCGAGTACGAGGCGCTGCCGCCCCTGCTCACGCCGGCCGAGGCGCTCGCCCCGGGCGCGCCACTGATCCACCAGGAGCTCGGCGACAATCTGCTCTATGAGACGCGGATCGCCGCGGGCGACCCTGACGGCGCCTTCGCCGCCGCCCATCGAGTCTGGACGCGCTTGTTCACAACCGGGCGGCACACCGGCGTGCCGATCGAGCCGCGCGGCCTCGTCGCCGACTACGAGCCGGCGACGCGCGCGCTCACGGTGTGGATCTCCACCCAGGTGCCGCACATGATGCAGGCGGTCCTCGCCGAGCTTTTCGGCCTTCCGGAGCACCGCCTGCGCGTCGTCGCGCCCGACGTCGGCGGTAGCTTCGGGATCAAGATCCACGTCTACCAGGACGACATGGCGGCCTGCGCGATGGCGCTGACGCTGGGGCGCCCCGTGAAGTTCGTCGCCGACCGACGCGAATCTTTCCTGTCTGACATCCACGCTCGTGAGCAGACCATCCGCATCGATGTCGCCGCGGACCGCGACGGCGTCGTGACGGCGATGCGCGCCTCGATCGAGGCGGCGGTCGGCCCCTACTCGGCCTATCCGCGCTCGAGCGTGGTGGAGGGAGGCCAGGTGCTGCGCCTCCTGCCCGGCCCCTACCGCGTGCGGCATTATGACGCCGCCCTGCGCGTCGTCGCGCAGAACAAGGTCATCACCTCGCAGTACCGCGCGGTGGGGCATCCGATCGCCGCCGCCGTCACCGAGAGCATGGTCGAGCTCATCGCCCGCGATCTCGGGATCGATCCGGCCGAGCTACGCCGCCGCAATCTCGTGCGCCCCGAAGAATTCCCGTACACGACCGCCTCCGGCAACGTCTATGACAGCGGCAGCTATCACGCCGCGCTCGCGCGGCTCCTGGAGGCCGCGGCGTACGACCGCCTCCGGCGTGAGCAGGCGGCCGCGCGCCGCGAGGGGCGGCACGTCGGGATCGGGCTCGCGTGCTTCGTGGAGCTGACCGGCCCGGGCGCGCAGTTTTATGGCGTAGGCGGTGCGCCGATCTCCGGCCAGGAGGGGACGACCGTCCGCCTGGAGCCCGGCGGCGCCGTCACCGCGCTGGTCGGCGTCACCGAGCAGGGGCAGGGCACCCACACGGCGCTGGCGCAGATCATCGCGGCCGAGCTCGACGTGCCGCTCGATCGCGTCGCCGTGCGCTCGGGCGACACGAGCATGGTGCCGTACGGCGGCGGCACGTGGGCGAGCCGCGGGATGCCGATCGGCGGCAGCGCCACTCTGCTGGCCGCACGCGCCCTCGGCGAGCGAATTCGGACAATCGCGGCGGCGCTCCTCGAGGCGCATCCCGGTGACGTCGAGCTCGTCCAGGGCCGTGCGCTGATCCGCGGAAGCCCCGAGCGAGGTCTGAGCTTCGCCGACCTGGCCCGCACGGTTCACTTCCGCTCGAACGAGCTGCGCGGCGTCGAGCCGCGCCTCGAGGCGACCGTGCACTACACCAATCCCGCGGCGTGGACCTTCACCAACGGGGCGCACCTGGCGGTCGTCGACGTCGACATCGAGACGGGGAGAGTGCGCGTGCTGCGTTACGTCGCCGTCGATGACTGCGGGCGGATCGTCAACCCGGCGCTCGTGGAGGGCCAGATCGCCGGCGGGGTCGCCCAGGGGCTCGGCGGCGCGCTCTGCGAGCACTGCGTCTACGACGACGCCGGGCAGCTTCTCTCAACCACGTTGATGGATTACGCGCTGCCAACCGCCGACGACGTGCCGCCGATCGAGACGCACCACATCGAGACGCCGGCCCCCGGCATCGCGGGCGGCTTCAAGGGCGCCGGCGAGGCGGGCGCGACGGGCGCGCCCGCGGCGATCCTCAACGCGGTCAACGACGCGCTGGCCCCGCTGGGCGTGATGCTCACCGACCAGCCGATCACGCCGGCACGGGTCATCCAGGCGATCCGCCGGAGCG
>DATFWE010000005.1:0-99172 GCA_035259575.1 Haliangiales bacterium | reverse complement strand
CAAGGCCAAGATCCAGGAATCGGTGAGCGGGCGCATCGACAAGCAGCTCGGCGGCGGCAAGGTCAAGCGGCTGTTCTTCACCGAGTTCGTCGTCCAGTAGCTATCGTGTCAGCGCGTACGACGGGTGCATGAGCCCGGTGGCCGGGTACAGCTCGTCGTGCGTACTGAGCCAGAGACGAACCGCCCCGGCGCCAGAACGCCGTCCGGAGATGGACGCCGAGCTCGAGGATGCGGGGCTGCCAGGTACGGAAGCCGATGCGTTCGGTCGTGAGGAAGTAGGGCGGTGTGGATTCCATGCGCTTGTGGGCGGCCGCTCGCTTCGCGCATCGTCGGCAGCCAGGCGGCCGTCCACAAGCGCGTCAACGCCTGGTGAACATCGGACAGGAGCGACGCAGCGCGCGCGCGGACCGGCGTGCCCCCGCGGGGTACCGTATGTCAGTACGTCCTATGCCGCACCCGCCGCACCGCCGCGGCGCGGCGGGTCATCTCGACGCCGGCGCGCGAGAGCGCCGCCTGCCAGCGCACGTCGCGGTCGTTGATCTCGTCGAGGAGCGGCTTGCACTCGGCGTGGAGCTCCACGCTGTCCGACATGAGCGCGCGGAGGCGCGCCAGCGGCGCTTCGCGCGCGTCCGCCATCGCCTGCCCCGCGGTGAGGAGGTCGGCGGGATCGGCGTCGCGCGGCGGCTCCGGCGTGGCGGCCAGGACGTCGCGCAGGGCCTCGAACACGCCCGGGGTCACGCCGACGCCTCGCGGAACGCGTCGCGCAGATCGACGACGATCTTCTCGACCTCGGCGAGCGGCTGGGCCGCGTTCTTGATGTTGGCCTCGCTGAGCTTGGCGAACACGAACCGGTAGAGCCGCGCGAGGTTGGCGGTCAGCTCGGGCGCGGCCTCACGATCGAGCGCCGCCTCGAGCGCGCCCAGGAACGCGAGCGCCTTGCCGATGGCCGTGCCCTTGGCGGCGAGGTCCTTCCGCCCGATCGCCTCGCCCGCCTCGCGGCACGCGCGCAGCATCCGCTCGTACACCTCGTCGAGCATGCGCGTCGGCGACGCCGATTCGATCGAGACCTTGCGATAGACCGCGACTCGCGAGTACATGGCTTCCCCTAGCCCTTCGACGTGAGCGCGGTGAGGAAGGACGATTGCGACTGGAGCTGCGTCATCAGCGCCTCCAGATCGGTGAACTGCCGGCTGAGCCGGGTGCCGAGCGCGGTCGCCGCGTCCTCGATGCTCTGGATCTGCTTGTCGTACCCGGTGATCAGGGTGCGATTGGCGTCGATCTTCCCGGCGATGAGGCCGGTCGAGGACCTGGTGTAGTCGTCGGCCATGCCGGCTATCGCGGCGCCCAGCCCGGAGACGAGATCGTCGACGGCGGTGGGGTCGTCGCCGGCAACCTCGGCCAGCTTGGCGGTGTCGACCGCGAGTGTCCCGTCGGTGTTGAGGCTGATCCCGAGCTGCCGCGCCGACACCGTCCCCGCGCCGTGGGCGTACGCCGTGGCGACGAGGCCGCCCATCCGCCGCTGCAGCGCCTGCAGCATCGAATCGCCGAACATCGGGTTGGCGGTCGCCGACTTGTTCGACGCATCGTGGCTGAGCTGCTTGGACACCGCGCCCGCCACCGCGTTGAACGCGTTCACCAGGCCCTGCACCTTGGTCTGGGTGGCGCCGGCGTCGCGCGACACGGTCAGCTCCGTCTCCCCCTCCCCGACGGGGGTGGCGGACATGAGCTGGAGGGTCACGCCGGGGATGATGTCGCTCGCCGTGTTGGACGACCGGGTGACGGTGGTGCCGTTCACGGTGACCGTCGCGTCCTGCGCGGCGATCACCTCGGACATCCCGAGCCCGGCGCCCGACTCCGCGAACGTGACGGCGTTGGCCGTCCCCGTCGCCTTCGAGCTCACGACCAGGCGGAACCCCGCGCCGGTGTCCAGCACCGACGCGGAGACGCCCGCGACTCGATCGTTGATGCGCGCCGCGATGGCGTCGAGCGTGTCGCCGCTCGCGTACGACACGTTCACGGCGGTCCCGGTGCCGACGGCGATGGAGATCGAGCCGTTTCCCGGCGCCGCGTTCGACGCGAACGCGGCGGAACGGCTGGTCTCGGCGCGGGCGAGCGACCCCACGCCGACGAGGTAGGTCCCCTCCTGCGCCGCCGTCGACGCCACGACCTTGACGCGGCCGCTGTCGGAGGAGCTCGTGCTGAAAGCTTTGGCCTTGTCGGCCGTGTTGACCGCCTGGGCGGCCGTCTGCAGCGCCGTGAATTTCGACAGGAGGTCGTTCAGCACGCCGATGCGGGCGGTGGCCGCCGACTGCTGCGCCCGGTACGTCGTCTCGGGCGCGCGCTCGGCCGCCACCAGCTTGTCGACGATCGCCGAGCTGTCGAATCCCGAAGCCAGCCCGGAGAAGGTGATCTGCGGCACGGAAGCCTCCTAGAGGAAGAACGACCGGGCCGCCGGTTCAGTCCCGGCGGCCCGGACTACGGTCGGAATTAACCGCGGAGCAGCGACAGCGCCATCGACGGCAGCTGGTTCGCCTGCGCGAGGACGGCGATGCCGGCCTGGCTGAGGATCTGGTTGCGCGTGAGCATCGAGGTCTCGGCCGCCACGTCCACGTCGCGGATGCGCGAGTTGGCGGCGGTGACGTTCTCGTGCGCGGAGGCGAGGTTGGTCACGGTCACGTTCAAGCGGTTCTGCACGGCGCCGATGTTGGCGCGGCTGGTGGACAGCTTGTCGATCGCCGAGTCGATCGTCGACAGCGCCGACTGGGCGCCCGACGCGCTGGACAGGTCGATGCCGTTCACGCCCAGCGTGGTGGCGTCGGTCTTGTCGAAGGTGACCGAGATGCTGTCGTTGGTCGTCGCGCCCGTGCCGACCTGGAACGACACCGAGCCGGCGTTCGCGCCGAGCATCTTGACGCCGTTGAAGTCGGTGACGGCGGAGATCCGGTCGAGCTCGTTCAGGAGCTGGGTCTTCTCCGTCGTGATGAACCCGCGCTCCGTCGAGCCGAGCGTGCCGTTGGCCGACTGGGTGGCGAGCTCGCGGAGGCGGGTCAGGATGCCCGCCTGCTCGTTCATCGCGCCCTCGGCGACCTGGATCATCGAGATGCCGTCGTTGGCGTTGCGGCCGGCCTGCTCGAGCGAGCCGAGCTGGGCCTTCATCTTCTCCGAGATGCCCAGGCCGGCGGCGTCGTCGGACGCCTGGTTGATGCGCATGCCGGACGACAGACGGGCGACGTTGCCCGCCAGAGCCTTCTGGGTGGAGGCCAGGTTCCGCTGCGCGCTGAGAGACGCGGTGTTGGTCATGATCGTGAGTGCCATTGTTCCTTCTCCTTGTTTGGGTGGCGCATCCATCAGCGCCTTCACCGGTATGGGTCGTCCGGCCGCGCGAAAGCTTGAGAGCGGGTTTCACCACCCGGAGCACACTTCGGCATGAAGCTGGGAATCAACCGCGGAGGATGGAGATGATCTGCTGGGCGACGGTCCGGGACGCGTCGAGCGCCGACGAGGCGCGGGCGAGCTCGGAGGCCCCGGCGATGGGGTCGGTCTCCGTGGCGCGCGCTTTTGTCGACGCAAGCCCCTCCTCGAAGTTCTGGCGAATCTCGTCGGCGCTGTCGAGCGCCTTCATGCGCCCGCCCACCTCTGCGCGCGCGTCGGCCACCTGGGCGGTGGCGGCGCGCAGGTCGGTGAGCGAGGCGCGCAGCGCCGCCGGGTCGTTGGCGTCGAGCGCCGCCGCGACCTTGGCGATCACGCCGAACACATCGACGCCCGCGGCCGCGGTGAGCGCGCTGCCGGGCATCGTCGAGACGAGGTTCTTGCCGTCGCCGACCTCGATGTTGCGGGCCCCCGCGTCGCCGACATAGTTGCCGCCGGCGTCGAACGGCGGCGCGCCGCCCTTGGTGCCGGCGAGCACGTACTCGCCGTCGCCCGTCGACGCGTTGGCCGACGCCAGCGCCGCGTCGCGCAGCGCGAGGACCACCTTGGCGCCCTCGGCGCGGTCGGTGGCGTTGTAGGTGTCGTTGCCGAACTGCACGGCGAGCTCGGTCACCTGGGCCAGCACCGAGCCGACGCCGCCCAGCGCGCCGTCCACCTCGTTCAGGCGGTCGCGGGCGCGCGCGATCGAGCTCCCCCGGTTCTGACTCACGACCTGGCGCGCGGCGGCGCGCTGCCCCTCGGCCCACGCCGACGCGTCGTCCGACGGGCGCGCGACCTTGAGGCCCGTCTGGAGCTTCTGCCCGGCGTCGGCGGCCTGCTCGCGGGCGCGCGAGACGCCCCCGGTGACCATGTCGATCATTCGCGTTTCGGTGACTCGCATGCGTCTCCCTAGAGCGTGGTCATCAGGTTATCGAGCAGGTCGTTGACGACGCCGACGAACTTGGCGGCGGCCTCGTGGGCGTGCTGGAACTGGGCGAGCTTGGCCATCTCCTCGTCCTGGCTCACGCCCGACAGGCTGTCGCGCACCGACGCCAGCGTGTCGGTGCGCGCCACGGCCACGGCGAGGTTGGACTTCGCGGTCGCGGCGGCGCTGCCCACGGCGCCGATGGAGCGAATCGCCTCGTCGATGAAGCTGCGCGTGCCGCCGCCCGCCAGGTTCTTGTCCTTGAGCGCGGCCAGCGCGAGCGCGCCGGCGTTGTCGCCCGCGGCCGCGCCGGGGCCGGCGACCGCGACCTTGCGCGGGTCGGCCGCGACGGTCGGGTCCACGGCCATCGCGGCGGCGGCGCCGGCGACCTGCGCAGGCGGGACGAACAGGCTCCGTCCGGTCTGCCCGTCCTGCCCGGCGTTGGCGCGGTGGACCGCGTTCACCTGCGTGGCGAAGTCGTAGGCGAGCTGGTCGAGGCTCTGCGCCGCCTGCACCGCCTGGCCGTCGCGGAACGCCAGATCGCCGCCCATGCCGCCCCCGCCGAGCGTCCGGGTGACGTCGACGGCGTGGCCGCCGTCGACCACGTCGATGCGGACGTGGTTGCCGTAGGCGGCGTCGTTCGTGGCCGTGAGCGCGGCGGCGCGATCCCCGTCGACGAGGACGGTGCCCCCGGACAGGACGAACCGCATCTTGCCGTCGGTGTCGACGCGCGCCTGGCCGCCCGTGATCGCGGACAGCTTGCGCGCCGCGAGGTCCCGCTGGTCGAGCAGCGTCGGATCGGGGTTGGGGCCGGCGAGCGCGCGGTTGGCGGCGGCGATCTGCGCGGCCAGGTTCGACGCCTGCTTGGTTTGATCGGTCAGACGCGCGTCGGCGTCGGAGCGCGCGCGCGCGATGGCCGCGGCGGCGGCGGCGAAGCTCATGCCGGCCTGGGTGGCCGCGTTGACGACGCCCTGGCGCAGCGACGCGTCGAACGGCGCCGATGCGAGATCGAGGATGCCCCCGAACAGCGCGGCGATGGCGTCGACGACGCTCCCCTGGCTGGGCGTCAGATCGGACTCGAGGGACAGGAGCGCCGCCGACAGCGACCCGGATTGGCCGCGGTCGGAGTCGACGAGGCGCTCGCGCGCGGCGAGGAGCTCGCTTCCGGAACGCGACACGCCCGAGGCGGTCACCCCCCCGATCGTCGGGGCGGCGAGCTCGGAATTCAGCGTCACGCTCTCGCGCGCGTAGCCTTCGGTGTTGACGTTGGCGGTGTTGCGACCGCTGACCGCAATCCCGGCGTTCTGGGCGGCGAGCGCCCCGGCGCCGAGATCGAGTAGTCCGAGAAGGCCGGGCATGTTCTCCCTACCTCACACTCCCTTGGCCTGCCGCGCCGTCACCGACATCCGGCGACGGGCCCGCCCGTCGTACGTTCCGCAGTCGCGCGCGAGGCCGCGCGCCTCCGCGACCGTCGAGATGACATCGTCGAGCAGGGCGCGGTTGGCCTCGGCGTCGGCGCGCAGCCGCGCCAGCGCGTCGCGCAGGCGGCGGCGGGCGGGCGACGCCTCGTTCCCGCCGAACCGCGCCCGGATCGTGTTCGGGTGGAGCAGGATCTTCAGGCGATCGGCGGCGGTCTGTTTTTCCTGGGCGAGCGCCGCGATGCCCGCCACGTCGAGGACGGCGATGTGCCCGCGCTCGCGCAGGAGGATCTCCTCGAGCTCTGCGACCGCGCTCAGCGATTCGGCCACCTCGGCGGCCTCATCCACTAGCTCCCAGGACGCTGCTACCGGCCCCATCGCGCCAGGTCCTCGTCCACCAGCCGCTCGGCGAGCTTCTGGTGATCGACCTTGTACGTGCCGCCGTCGAGCGCGGCGCCGATCTGGGCGACGCGCTTCTCGCGCGCCTCGGCCGTTTCGCTCGCGTGCGCATGCAGTTTCTTGGCCCGGGCGGACACCACCACGGCATCGTCCGAGGACTTGACGCGCGAGACTCCCGCATTCGCGTCCTTCCTCGAATCGTCGATCTTCTCGATCTTGGTGCCGTCGATGCGCATGAGATGTCCTCCACGAAGAGGATTCGCCCAGACCCGCAGAATCTTTAGGGGTCTACATTACTTAGGAAATCCCGATAGTTCCGCATATCTGCGCAAGCCTGTCGGAGACAGCACGCCGCCGATCTGGCCCGGCGCGTCCATGCGCGCGCGCAGCGCCGGCGTGGTCTGGTTGTAGAGCTCGCCCCAGCTCGCGGGCGCGCGGCCGCGCTCGGCGGAGAAGCCCGCCAGCGCCTGGGTCACGAACGCCGGGCCGGTGTGGAAGAACTTGGTGAGGCGCCACATGTCGGTGTCGTTCCACGCCATCCCCTGCGCCCTGGCCGTCGCCTCCGCCTTGTCGCGGTAGCGCTGGATCAGGCGCGCGCCCGTCTCGAGGGAGAAATCCACGTCGGTGGACAGGCGCCGGTGGTCCGCCTCGCTCAGCCCCAGCGAGCCCGCCTCCGTCTTCTCCAGCGGGATGCCGTCGTGGGTGCCCATGATCTGGAACAGGCCGCGCTCGTTGAGGTCGGTCGTGTCCTTCACGTTTCCCCCCGACTCATGCGAGATCCACGCCATCATGAACTCGGCGGGGATGCCGGTCCGCGCCGCGAGGCCGTCCACCTTGCCGCGCAGCGACTCCACCGACGAGCTGTAGACGCGCTGCCCCTGCTCGAGGCGGCCGATGCGCGCGCCGCCGACAGGTGGCATGCCGGGAACGGCTTCCGAGGAGCGCGCTCCTTGATCGGGAAGCTGCTTCTCGATCATGTGCGACAGCCCGACGCCGCGGCCCTTGGCCATCGCGTCGGCGAGCGCCTCGTTGAACATGTCGCGGAACGTGGACCCGGCGATGCCGTCGCCGCCGAAGCCGGTCTGGGCCTCGGACAGCACGCGGCGCAGAAAGTACGCCTCGAGCTGGCGGGCGGCGTCGGCCTTGTCGTGGATCCGACTCAAAATCGCACCGCCGGCTCGCGCCGGCTCGGGGCTCCAGGTCGCTTCGCTGTGCTGCGCTCCAGGGTCGCCTGCATCCTCGCCTCCGCTCGCCGGCTAGATGACCTCGATCTCCGCCCGCAGCGCCCCCGCCGCCTTGAGCGCGCGGAAGATCGGCGGCAGGTCGCGCGGCTTCACCCCCAGCGCGTTCAGCGCCGCGGCCACGTCGGCGACGGTGGCGCCGCCCGGGATCATCTGCAGCTTGCCCCCCTCCTCGTCGACCTTGATGTCGGTCGTCGGCGTGACGACGGTCTGGCCGGGCGACAGCGCGTTCGGCTGCGACGCGACGGGCGTCTCGGCGACCTTGACCGTGATGCCGCCGTGGGCGATCGCCGCCGCCCCCAGCGTCACGTTCGCGCCGACGACGATCGTGCCGGTGCGCTCGTCGATCACCACCTTGGCGGCGACGTCGGGGTCGACCTCGATCGGCTCGAGCGCGGCGATGAGCGCGGGGACTCTGCCCTTCCAGGACGGCCCGACCGCGACCGAGATCGTGGCGGGGTCGGCGACGTCGGCGGCGCCCTCGCCCAGGCTCCGGTCGATGGCCGCGGCGATGCGCGTCGCGGTGGTGAAATCGGGCGTCTTGAGGTGGAGGACGACGGCGCGGCGCGGCATCTCCCCCGGCGAGTCGCGCTCGATGGTCGCGCCGCCCGGGACGTTGCCGACGGTGACGTGGTTCTTCTTGGCCGCCGAGCCCGTGCCGCCCTCGACCGCGAACCCGCCGAGGGACAAGGATCCCTGGGCGATGGCGTAGGTCTGGAGGTCGGCGCCCTTGAGCGGCGTCGCGACCAGCGTGCCGCCCTGGAGGCTCTTTGCGGTGCCCATCGACGACACGGTCACGTCGAGCGGCGTCCCCGCCTTGGCGAACGGCGGCAGCTTGGCGGTGACGACGACGGTGGCCACGTTCTTGGCCTTGACGTCGGCCGGGTCGACCTGGACGCCGAGGTGCTTCATGAGCTGGGCGAGGGAGCGGCGCGTGATCGCCGAGGTCGCGTCGTCGCCGGTGCCCTGGAGGCCCACGACGAGGCCATAGCCCACGAGCGCGTTGTCGCGGAAGCCCTCGATGTCGGTGAGCTCCTTGAGCCTGGCCGCGTGGGCGGTTCCGGCGAGGCAAAGGAGCAGGGGCAGGAATCGACGCATGATGGATCTTCTCCGTTGCAAGCGGCGGGCCTGGCGTCAGAACGGCCAGATCGCGCCGAGGATGCGCGACAGCCACCCCGGCCGCTGCTGGTCGGAAACGTCTCCCCGGCCCGCGTATTCGATCTCCGCGTCGGCGACCCGCGACGAGGGCACGGAGTTGTCGGCCAGGATGTCGGCCTGGCGCACGACTCCGCTCACATAGAGGTGGTGCTCCTCGTTGTCAACCATGACGACCTTGGTGCCCTCGACGAACAGGTCGCCGTTGCCGAGCACCTTGCGCACGCGCACCGGCAGGGTGGCGGTCAGCTTGCCGCTGCGCGACACCTGCCCCTTGCCGCTGAACGTATTGTCGGTGTTGGCGGCGACCAGCGAGGCCGGGTCGAGCCCGGGGACCTTCGCCTGGAGCTGGCCGAGGAGGCCCAGCGACGACGGGATGCCCATCTTCTGGTTGTTCGACTTGTCGAGCTTGGTCTGGGCGTCGCGCGAGGCCGCCTCGTTCTCGTCGATGCGGATGACGAGCACGTCGCCGAGCCCGCGCGCGCGGTCGTCCTCGAACAGGCCCCGCCCGTTGGCGGCGTACAGGCTCCCGCCGGTGGCCTGGATCTTCGGGGCGAGATCGCCCTCGTCGTAGGCGCGCTTCTTGGGCTTGTAGGGTGCAATGTGGGTCGCGCAGGCGCCCAGCGCGACGAGCATGAACATGAACGGGGCGTGCTTCACCGGTCTCCCTCCACGATGAGCGTGTGCGCGTCGGCGAGGCGCCCCTTGACGAGCAGCCCCGACGCGGTGCGCGCGACGGTGGCCTCGCCGGGGCGTGCCGCGCGCTCCAGCGTGCCGCGCGTCGACACGACCACGCCGCCGCGCCTGGCCACCACGTCGACGCCGGTGCCGCGCGCGATGGGCGGCGGGCCGGCGACCATGATCTTGGTGACGACCTCGCCGGCGCGGATGTCGCGCATCGCCGGCGAGCCGACGAGGACCTGCGGATCGACCTCCCAGGCGCCTCCCTCCGTCGACGGTCGGCGCTCGCGCGCCACATCCGCCGCCGCCACCGGGTCGCCGGCGCGGAGCGCGCGCCGGGCCACCACCACCTCGCGCACCGGCGCGATGTCGAGCTGGGCCCAGCCCTGCCCGACGATCTTTTCCTTCTGGTAGACCGCGACGCGGACCGACATCTTCCCGGCGCGCGGCGCGGTGCGCCACTCGACCGACGCGACCGCGCCCCTGGGCCAGGGGAGGCTCGGCGGCACCGTCACGCCCGTCACGGCGAGGTCGGCGGGTATGACCCGCGCCGCCGCGGCCTCGATCGCCGACTGCACACCCTTCGCCTCCGCCGCCCCGGCGACCGTGCTCAGAACCGCTGCTGCCATGACCACTACACTCCTCATCTTCATCGCTCGCTCGCTCCGGCTCCGCGCTCCAGGTCGCTCGGCTGCGCCTCGCTCCAGGGTCGCCCGTGCGTTCGCCTACGCTCGCTCGCTGTCATCGCAAGTTCGCCGACTGCTGGAGCATCTCGTCGGCCGCCTTCACCACGCGCGCGTTCACCTCGTACGCGCGTTGCCCGGAGATGAGATCGATCATCTCCTCCACCACCTTGACGTTGGAGCCCTCGAGCGAGCCCTGCGCCAGCGTCCCGATGCCGTTCTGCCCCGGCGCCTCCTGGATCGGCGTCCCCGAGGACGCCGTCTCCTGGAGGAGGTTCTTGCCGCGGGCGACGAGCCCGGCGGGGTTGGCGAACGTGACGAGCTCGATCTTGCCCAGGGAGACCGGCTCCTTCTCGCCGGCTACCGACGCGGTCACGGTGCCGTCGGCGCCGATGGCGACCGTCTGGGCGTTGGCCGGGACGGTGATGTCCGAGGCCAGCGCGTAGCCGTTGGCGTTCACGATCTTCCCCTCGGCGTCGAGCTTGAACGCGCCGTCGCGGGTGTACGCGACCTCGCCGCTCGGCAGATTGATCGGGAAGAAACCGTTGCCCTCGATGGCCAGGTCGAGCGAGTTGCCCGTCTGCTGGATGTCGCCCTGCGTATGCATCCGCTGGGTGGCGACGACGCGCACGCCCATGCCGACCTGGAGGCCGGTCGGCGTGCGCGTGTTCGCGCCCGTCGCCGCGCCCGGCGTGGTGTACGTCTGGTACATCAGGTCCTCGAACTCGGCGCGGTTCTTCTTGAACCCGTTCGTGGACACGTTGGCGATGTTGTTGGCCGTGACATCGAGGCGCTTCTCCTGCGCCTCCATGCCCGTCGCGGCGGTCGACAGCGAGCGGATCATCTACCTGGCTCCTTTCACTTTCACTTTCACTTGGGCCCGCCGATCTCGCGGGCCGTGCGCTGGTCGATTTCCTTGTACGTCTCGATGGCGCGGTGGAGCGCCTCGAACGTGCGCGACACGCGGATGAGATCCACCATGCCGCGCACCACGTTGATGTTGGACGATTCGAGCGCGCCGGCGACGACCTCGGGCGCGCCGGCGACGGGCGCCGCGGTGGCGCGGTAGAGCGTCGCGCCCTCGCGCGCCATCGACTTCGGGTCGAAGCGGGCGAGCTCCATCTTGCCGAGCTGCGTGTCGCCGGCGCTGACCGCGCCGTCGGCGCCGATGGTGATTTCGGCGGCGTCGGGCGGCACGGCGATGGGCTTGCCGCCGGCGCCGCGCACCTCCAGGCCGTCGGCGTTGACCAGGCGGCCGTCCGCGGCGACGCGCAGCTCGCCGGCGCGGGTCCAGCGCACGCCCTGCGGCGCGTTGACGCCGAAGTAGCCGTCCCCCTGCAGCGCGACGTCGAGCGGATTGCCGGTCTGGACGAGCGTGCCTTGCGTCGCGTCGACGACGGTCCCCTGCGTGACGGCGAAGCGCTGGTCCATGCCCTTGGCCTTGGTGAGCGCCTCGCCGAACGTGACGCGCACGGCGCGGTACCCGCTGGTCGACGCGTTGGCGACGTTGTTCGACACGACGTCGAGCGCCTGCGACTGGGCGACCGCGCCGCTGAGGGCGACGTAGATGCCGTTCGCCATGATTAAGCAGCCTCCTCGACGTCCGCCTCGATCTCGGCCTTCAGGCGGGCCAGCGCGCGGGCGTGCAGCTGGCACACGCGGCTCTCGGACACGCCGAGGAGCTTGCCGATTTCCGAGTAGGACAGCTCCTCCACGTGGTAGAGCGACAGCACCTGCGCGTCGCGCTCTTGCAGGCGCGAGAGCCCTTGCTTGACCTTGGCGATGAGCTGGGCGCGCTCGAGCTGGGTGTCGGCGGTCGCGCCCTCGGCGGACATGTGCTCGGCGTGGCGATCCAGCTCGACCACGGCGACGTGCGTCAGCCGCTCGAGCTCCTCGCGGTACTGCTCGACCGGAACGTCGAGCGCGCCGGCGACCTCCTCGTCCTCGGGGCGGCGGCCGAGCTTCTGCTCCAGATCGCGCACCGCCTTGCCCACCTTGCGCGCCGTCTGGCGCACGCGGCGCGGCATGATGTCCCCGCGGCGCAGCTCGTCGAGCACGGCGCCGCGGATGCGCGTCTGGGCGAACGCGATGAACGGCTCCCCGCGGGTCGAATCGTAGCGGTCGGCCGCCTCGGCGAGCCCGAGCATGGCGGCCGCGATCAGGTCGTCCTGACTGACCCAGTCGGGGGTACGTCGCGCGACGCGCAGCGCGATGCGCCGCGCAACGTCGACATGCTCGGCGATGAGGTGATCGCGCGTGGCGCGCCCGCGTCGGGTTCTGGCGTACAGGTTCATCCGTTGTTCTCCCGCTTCAGCGACTTGTTGAGGAACAGGCGCAACGCGCCGGCCCGGTCGTCGGGCCGCGCCAGCGCGTCGAGGCGGCGCGCGACCTGCTTGAGGGCGCGGCTCGCCGGAGCGTCGGGGCACTGGATCACGTGGGGCACGCCGGCGGCGGCCGACTGCGGCGCCGAGGCGTCGAACGGGATGGCCGGCAGCGGCGTCAGGGCGACGCCGAGGAACCGATCGGCGAGCGCCGACAGGGGGCCGAACACCTCGTCGGCCTCCGACGGGGTGCGCACGCGGTTGGGCAGGACGAACGCCCGCTCCAGCCCCTGCTTTTGCTTCAGGGCCTTGAGGTTGGCGTAAGCGTCGGCCAGGGACAGCGGCTCGGGGTTGGCGACGACGACGACCTGCGCGGCGGAGCCGGCGAGCTCGACGGTGAGCGCGTCGATCCCGGCGGCGGTGTCGACGATGAGCGTGTCGAAGCGCGACTCGAGCGAGTCCACCGCGGCCCACAGCGCGTGGCGGCTGCGCTCGTCGAGGTTGGCGAGGGTGTAGCTGCCGTTCAGCCCGGGGAGGAGGTGGATGCCGTGCGCCGCGACGAGCACGTCGTCGATGGGGTAGCCGTAGGCCACGTCGAGGAGCGAGTGGCCGGGCGCGACGCCGAGGAGCAGGTTCAGGTCCGCCATCCCGACGTCGCCGTCGAGCGCGAGCGTGCGCGAGCCGCGCTGGGCGTAGAGGACGGCAAGGTTGACCGCCACCATGGACTTGCCCACGCCGCCCTTGCCGCCCGCGATGGAGATGACCCGGTTCGGCTGGCGGATCGGCGTGACCGGCTTGGCGTCGCCGCGCAGCGTCGTCGCCTGGTCGGTCATCACTGGCACTGCGCCACCTCCGTCCGCGGCTGGGCGAGGGCCAGCAGGCTCTCGTCCGTGGCGTCCTCGAGATCTTCGGGAACGCGCTGGCCGGTGGCCAGGTGGCAGATCGTCGTGGCGAAGCGCGCCGGCGCGCGCACCAGCTCGCCGAGGTCGTCCGCCTCGTCGAGCTTGGTGACGAGCAGGTGGTCGATGCCGATCGGCTGGTAGCGGCGGAACACGCCGTCGATCGCGGCGGGCGCGGTGGTGGCGGCGATGGTGAGATGGACCTCGAGGTCGCGCACCGGCGCGAGCGCGCGGGCGAGCTCGGCGATCGCCCCCGCGTCCTTGGGGCTGCGCCCGGCGGTGTCGATGTAGATCTTGTGCGCGCCCTTGTGGGCGGCGATGGCGGGGAGCATCTCGTCGGGGTTCGACACCAGCGTCAGCGGCGCGCCGATGAGGTCGGCGAACGTGCGCATCTGCTCCTCGCCGCCCACGCGGTAGTTGTCGAGGGTCAGGATCGCGACGCTCTTGCGCTCGACGAGCGCGGTGCGCGCCGCCAGCTTGGCGATGGTCGTGGTCTTGCCCACGCCGGTGGGGCCGACGAGGGCGACGATGCGCTTGCTGCTGCGCGCGGCGAGCGGGCCGCGCGCGGCGATCGCGGCCAGCGACTGCTCGCCGGTGCCGCGCGCCAGGGCGGCGATCGCCTGGCGGACGGCGGCCAGCTCGCCGCGGAGGTCGGCGTCGTGGCGCTCCTCGGACAGCGACCGCACGAGGGTGCGCAGCGAGCGGATCTCGGAGCGGAGCGGCGCCATGATGCGCTCGACGTCCTCCTCCGACAGGCCCGGGGCCTTGGCGGTGGGCTTGGGGCCGTAGGCGGCCGCGGGGAGGTCGGCCGCGCCGTCTTCCACGGCGGCGGTGACCTCGATGCCCTTCTTGTGCGACGCGGTGGCGACGACCATCGCGTCGGGGCCGAGCTCGCGCTTGATCAGCGCGAGGGCGTCCTTCATCGACGACGCCTGGAACTTCTGGATCCGCATTTACTTGGGCTCCTTGGTGGTGACGACGCCGCGGGTGACGAGCGGCACGGCCGGGTCGACCTCGCGGTACGAGAGGATGGTGAGGCCGGGGACGTGGCGGAGGGCCACGGCGGCGACGGCGCGGCGGACGTCGGGGGCGCACACGATCAGCGCGGGCTGATCCTCGGCGGTGGCGCGGCGGGCGGCCTCCTCGAGGGCGGCGGTGATGCGGGTGAGCGCGCCGGCGTCGGGCCGGCCGCGGAACGTATCCTCGGCGCGCGGGTCGAGGACGAGCGCGCGCAGCTCGCCCGCCTCGTTGACGTGCTGCAGCGTGATCTGGCGGCCGAGGCGCTGGCGCGCGAGCTCGGTGAGCTCGCCCGGATCCTTGACCAGGGCGGCGTGGTCGGCGAGCGTCTCGAGGATGGTGCGCGCGTCGCGGATGGACACGCCCTCGGCGAGGAGGTTGCGCAGCACCTTGATGACGTCGCCGGTGGACATGAGGTGCGGGATGAGCTCCTCGACCACCTTGGCGTTCTGCTTGGCGGCGACGTCGAGCAGCTCCTGCGTCTCGCGGCGGCCGAGGAGCTCCGCGGCGTGGCGGCGGACGACCTCGGTGAGGTGGGTGGCGACCACGGCGCTCGGGTCCACGACGGTCGCGCCCGCGGCCTCGGCGCGGCCGCGGTCGCCGGGGACGATCCACTTGGCCGGCAGGCCGAACGTGGGCTCCTTGACCGCGTCGCCGGGGAGGGCGGCGATGGCGCGGCCGGCCGGGTCGATCGCCAGCAGCTTGCCCATGCGGACCTCGCCGCCGGCCACCTTGGCGCCGGAGATGAGCACCTTGTAGTTGGTCGGGCGCAGGCGCAGGTCGTCGCGCACGTGCACCGGCGGCACGATGAACCCGAGCTCCAGCGCCATCTGCTTGCGCAGCGAGCCGATGCGGCCGAGGAGCTCGCCGTTGCGCGCGCCGTCGACGAGCGGCAGGAGGTCGAGGCCGACGTCGAGCGACAGGAGCTCGATGGGGAGGAGCGATTCGATCTCCGCCTTCTGCGCGTTCGGGCCGTCGGCCGGCTTGTCGCCGCGCGCCGGCTCGCCGGCGTGGCGGGTGGGCGCGGCGGCGGCGTGGCGGCGGGCGCGCAGGGCGATCGCGCCGGTCGCGCCGGCGAGCGCCAGGAACGCGACGTGGGGCATGCCGGGGACGAGCGCGAGCCCGCCCAGGACCGCGGCGGCCAGACCCGCCGGGCGTGGCCGCGAGAACAGCTGCGCGCCGAGGCTGGGCGCCAGCGCCTTCCCCGACGAATCGCGCGTCACCAGCAGCGCCGAGCCCGTGGAGATGAGCAGCGCCGGGATCTGCGACACCAGGCCGTCGCCGATCGACAGGATCGAGAACGTGTGGGCCGCGTCGCCGATCGACAGGCCCGCCTGGGCCACGCCGATGATGATGCCGCCGACGATGTTGATGCCGACGATGAGCAGACCGGCGACGGCGTCGCCGCGGACGAACTTGGACGCGCCGTCCATCGCGCCGTGGAACTCGGCCTCGTGCTCGATCGCGCGGCGGCGCTCGCGCGCCTCCTTCTCGTTGATCAGGCCGGCGCCCAGATCGGCGTCGATCGCCATCTGCTTGCCGGGCATCGAGTCGAGGGTGAAGCGCGCGGCGACCTCGGAGATGCGGTCCGCGCCCTTGGTGATGACGATGAAGTTGACGATGACGAGGATGAGGAAGACGACCGCGCCGACGACGAAGTTGCCGCCGACGGCGAACTCGCCGAACGCCTGGATGACCTTGCCGGCGGCGTGGCCGCCGTCCCCGCCGTGGAGGAGGATGATGCGGGTGGAGGCGATGTTGAGCGACAGACGGAACAGCGTCGCCAGCAGCAGCACCGACGGGAACGCCGAGAACTCGAGCGGGCGCTCGACGTAGACGGCGACGAGGAACACCAGGACCGACAGGCACAGGCTGGCGGCCAGGAGCAGGTCGAGCGCGGCGGCGGGCAGCGGCACGACCGCGAGCGCGAGCACTCCGACGACGAGGAGCCCGCCGGCGGCGTCGCCGAGGAGGGGGCGGTTCGCGGCTTCGGTGGCCATTTAGGCGCGCCTCCGGTTGCGCAGGCGGTAGACGTAGGCGAGGACCTCGGCGACCGCCTGGTACAGGTTCGCCGGGATCTCGCGCCCCTCGGGCACCACCTTGTGGAGGAGGCGCGCGAGCGGCGGCTGGCTGAGGACGGGGACGCCGGCGGCGCGCGCCAGCTCGCGGATGCGGGCGGCGACGTGGCCGCGCCCCTTGGCGACGACGCGCGGGGCCGACGCCTCCTTGGCGTTGTAGCGCAGCGCCACCGCGTAGTGGGTCGGGTTGACCACCACCACGTCGGCAGACTTGACCGCCGTCGCGATGCGGCGCTTGGCGAGCTCGCGCATCCGCTGGCGGCGGCGGCGCTTGATCTGCGGGTCGCCTTCCTGCTCGCGGTGCTCGCGCTTGACCTCTTCCGGGGTCATGCGCATCTTCGCCAGTAGCTGGCGGCGGGTCCACCAGTAGTCGAGCGCGGCCAGGGCGGCCAGCGCCCCGCCGCCCATGAGCGTGATGCGGGCGAGCGCGGCGGCGATGCGCTGGCCGAGGGCCATCGCGTTCTCCGCCGGCTGATCGACGAAGCGGCGGATCTCCGACTCGACGGCCAGCGCCGCGGCGACGGCGACGACGGCGACCTTGGCGACGCTGAGGAACGCGCGCTTCCCGGCCGCCCGCGGGTTGAAGAACGCGACGAGGTTCTGCGGGTTGAAGACGCGCGCCGGGTCGAACGCCGGGGTCTTCCACGCCGGCGGGAAGCCGAGCTGCGCGGCGGCGGCGACGAGGTAGCCGAGCAGCGCGCCCGCGCACAGCGGGAACGTCGCGCCGGTGAACGCGGCGACGGCCGCATCGGCGCGGACCGTCTCCAGCCCGGCCAGCTGGTCGCGCACGAAGTCGCCGAGCTGGGCCAGCGACGCGCGACCGAACAGCGCGACGGCCGCGGCGCCGCCGGCGAACGTGGCGACGGCGGTGACGTCGCGCGACAGCGCGATCTCGCCCCGCTTGCGGAACTCGTGGATCCGCTTGGGTGTGGGGGCGTGGGTCTTTCGATCCTGATCGCTCACTGTTGCACCGCTCGCTCGCGGCGGCGCGGCGCTCCGGGTCGCTCGGCTGCGCCTCGCTCCAGGGTCGCGTCGGTCCGCGCCGCCGCTCGCTCGCTCACCGGATCACCTGGAGGATCCCGTCCACCGCGCGGCGGCCGACGAGGCCGACGTCGCGCGCGAACGTCGGCGCGGTGGCGAACAGCACCGCGCCGACGACGATGAGGATGAGCGCGAGCGCGACGGAAAAGACGTTGAGCGCGGGGGCGGCGCGCGACGCCAGCGCGACGGCGGCGTTGGCGGCGAGCGCCGCGACCATCGCCGGCGCGACGAAGCGGAGGCCGAGGCCGAGCACCTCGCCGCCCAGGCGGACGAGGTTGGTCGTGGCGGCGAGCGCGCCCAGGCCGGTGACCGGCGGCGCGGCCATGACGCGCACCGACGTCTCGAGGCCGCCGGCGAGGACGAAGCCGAGCGCGCCGAGCGCGGCGGCGATGCGGCGCGTGGGGGCGGCCGACTCGCCGAGCGTCGGGTCGTAGGAGGCGGCGAACCCGAGGCCGATCTGGACGCCGAGAAGCTCGCCGCCGGCCTCGACCGCGGCGAGGATCATGCGGCCGGTGAAGCCGGCGAGGACGCCGAGGAGGATCTCCCCGGGGACGACGTAATGGAGCGCGGCGGCGTCGACCGGCTCGCGCGACGGGACGAGCGAGAACGCGACCATCGCGACCAGGGCGACCCGCACCTTGTGGGGGACGCCCTTGTCGCCGACCACCGGGGCGCTGTAGGCGAATGCCGCGCCGCGGACGAAGATCGCGAGGAAGGTGAGCACGACTGTAATGCTCACTTGCGGACCTCTTCGGCGATGCGCGTGATGGTGCCGAACGAGGCGGCGGTGTTCTCGGTGAGCTTGCGGACGACCCAGGGCCCGGCGAGCGCCAGGACCAGGCCCATCGCGACGATCTTGGGGACGAAGGAGAGGACGTTCTCCGACAGCTGCGTGGCGGCCTGCAGGAACGACGTGACGAGGCCGACCGCGAGGGCCACCACGAGGAACGGTGCCGCGACGAGTGCGACGGTCGCGAGAGCGTTGCGCCAGAGGTCGAGGATCACGACGACCGCTTGTGCAATCGACGGACCAACGAGTTGGCCAGTTGTTTGGACGGGTTACGAGGGCGGCGCGCCGACGTCGTCGGGTCTTCTGACGGGCTCGCCAGCGCGCGCCGCGCCGCCGGGCCTACAGCCGCGCAGCTTGTGGGGGCGCCTCAGCCCGAATCGCGCAGGCAGCGCGAGATGCTCATGTCGAGGTTCGAGCGGATGAGCGGCTCGTCGCCGGTGAGCAGCGGGTGGCGCAGCTGCTGCTTGATGTCGGCCAGCACCGCACCACCACCGAAGTAAATGGCTAGCGCCCCGACGGTTTTTCGCTATTCTGCCGCGCATGGCTGAGCTCGATGTACCCCTCGAACGGCTGCGCTTCGGCCGGACCGCGCGCCGCGACAGCTGGTGGGTGGCGCCCGCGATCACGCTCGCCGTCCTCGGCGCGTTCGTGGTCTACGCGACCTGGGCGGCGTTCCAAGGGGTGCATTACCACTACGGCAACTATCTGTCCCCGTTTTATTCGCCCGAGCTGTTCGGCGATTCGCCGCACGCGTGGTTCGGTCCGCGGCCGACGTGGATCCCGGCGTGGCTGCCGTTCACCCCGGCGCTGCTCATCCTGTGGGCCCCGGCTGGCTTCCGCCTCACCTGCTACTACTATCGCGGCGCCTACTACAAGGCGTTCTGGGCCGACCCGCCGAGCTGCGCCGTCGGCGAGCCGCGCAAGAGCTACTGGGGCGAGGGGTCGCTGCCGCTCATCCTGCAGAACGTCCACCGTTACTTCCTCTATCTCGCGCTCCCGTTCATCGTCATCCTCGCGCACGATGCGTGGAAGGCGATGTGGTTCGCCGACGGCTTCGGCGTCGGCGTGGGCACGCTCGTGCTCGCCGCCAACGTGATCCTCCTCGGCGGGTACACGCTCGGCTGCCACTCGCTCCGCCACCTCATCGGCGGCGGCAGCGACACGCTGTCCGACAAGCGCGTGCGGAAGGCCTGCTACGGCTGCGTCAGCGGCCTCAACCGTCGCCACATGCTGTTCGCGTGGATGAGCCTTTTCGGCGTCGCCCTCTCCGACGTCTACGTGCGCCTGTGCTCCATGGGCGTCATCAAGGATGTGAGGATCATCTAGATGTCCCATGACCGACACGAGCACGACGTCCTGGTGATCGGCGCCGGCGGCGCCGGTCTGCGCGCCGCCATCGAGGCCTCCGCGGCCGGCGCGTCGGTCGCGGTGACGTCCAAGTCGCTCCTCGGCAAGGCCCACACCGTCATGGCGGAGGGCGGGGTGGCGGCGGCGCTCGCGACCACCGACGACCGCGATTCGTGGCGCGTGCACTTCGCGGACACCATGCGCGGCGGGCAGTACGTCAACAGCTGGCGGATGGCCGAGCTCCACGCGCGCGAGGCGCCCGACCGCGTGCGCGAGCTCGAGGCGTGGGGCGCGCTGTTCGATCGCACCCGCGACGGACGCATCCTGCAGCGGAACTTCGGCGGCCACCGCTACCCCCGCCTGGCGCACGTCGGCGACCGCACCGGCCTGGAGATGATCCGCACGCTCCAGGACCACGGCGTGCACCGCGGCATCGACTTCTTCATGGAGCACACCGTCGTCGCGCTTCTGCTCGACGGCGGGCGTGTGGCCGGCGCGTTCGGCTACGACCGCGAGCGCGGCTACTTCCGCGTGTTTCGCGCCAGGGCCGTGGTCCTGGCCACGGGCGGCATCGGCCGCGCCTACGAGATCACGTCGAACTCGTGGGAGTACACCGGCGACGGGCACGCGCTCGCCTACCACGCCGGGGCGGAGCTCGTGGACATGGAGTTCGTCCAGTTCCATCCGACCGGCATGGTGTGGCCGCCGAGCGTGCGCGGCATCCTCGTCACCGAGGGCGTCCGCGGCGAGGGGGGCGTGCTCAAGAACAAGCACGGGCGCCGGTTCATGTTCGACGACATCCCCGACAACTACCGCGCGCAGACGGCGGACAACGAGGAGGAGGGCTGGCGCTACTGTCAGGGGGACAAGAACGCCCGCCGCCCGCCGGAGCTGCTCACGCGCGACCACGTGGCCCGCTGCATCATGCGCGAGGTCAAGGCCGGACGGGGCAGCCCGCACGGCGGGGTGTTTCTCGACATCGCGTGGATCAAGGCGCGCGTCCCCGGCGGCGAGGAGCACATCAAGAAGAAGCTCCCCAGCATGTACCACCAGTTCAAGAAGCTGGCGGACATCGACATCACCGCGGAGCCGATGGAGGTCGGTCCGACGACGCACTACATCATGGGCGGGGTGAAGGTCGACCCCGACTCGCAGATGTCGTCGGTGCCCGGGCTGTTCGCCGCGGGAGAGGCGGCCGGCGGGCTGCACGGCGCGAACCGTCTGGGCGGGAACTCGCTCTCGGATCTGCTCGTGTTCGGCAAGCGCGCCGGCGAGTACGCGGCGGAGTTCGCGCGGAAGAACCGTGCGCCGTCGATCGACGAGCGCCAGGTCGAGGCGGCGGAGAAGCGTGCCCTCGCGCCGTTCGGCGCGGGCGGGACGGAGTCCGCCTACAAGGTCCAGCACGACCTGCAGGAGTCGATGCAGGCGCTCGTCGGCATCGTCCGGCGCGAGGACGAGATGGTGCGGGCCCTGGACAGGATCGCCGAGCTGGGCCGGCGGGCCGAGACGGTGACGGTGGGCGGCAACCGCGATTACAACCCCGGCTGGCACACCGCGCTCGACCTGGGCAACCTCCTCACGGTGTCGGAGGCCATCACGCGCGCCGCGATCGAGCGCAGGGAGAGCCGGGGCGGGCATTTCCGCGACGACTTCCCCGGAAAGAGCAAGGAGGGGGACACGTTCAACCTCGTCGTGCGCAAGGACCGGGACGGCATGATCGTGGACAAGCGCCCCATCCCGCCGATGCCCGCCGAGCTGAAGCAGATCATCGAGGAGATGAAGTGACGGCCACGATGACGACCCCCATGACGAGGACGAGCGCCACGTTCCGCATCTGGCGGGGGGAGCGCAAAAAGGGGCAGTTCGAGGACTATCGCACCGAGGCCGGCAGCGGCATGGTCGTCCTCGACGCGATCCACAACATCCAGGCCGAATCGGCGCCGGACCTCGCCTGCCGCTGGAACTGCAAGGCGGGAAGTGCGGCTCCTGCTCGGCGGAGGTCAACGGGGTGCCGCGCCTGATGTGCATGACGCGCCTCAGCGACCTCGATCTCGACATGCCGGTCGTCGTCGAACCGCTCAAGGCGTTCCCTCACGTGCGCGATCTCGTCACCGACGTGTCGTGGAACTTCCGCGTGAAGCGGCAGATCCGGCCGTACGCGCCCAGGCGGCCCGAGGCCGACGGCACGTGGCGCATGCGCCAGGAGGACATCGAGCGCGTGCAGGAGTTCCGCAAGTGCATCGAGTGCTTCCTGTGCCAGGACGTGTGCCACGTCCTGCGCGACCACCATCGTCACGCCGACTTCATCGGCCCGCGCTTCCTCATCTATACCGCGGCGCTGGAGATGCACCCGCTCGACACCGGCGACCGGCTCGCGGACCTCAAGGACGAGGGGGGCATCGGCTACTGCAACATCACCAAGTGCTGCACGCGCGTGTGCCCGGAGGAGATCCACATCACGGACAATGGCATCATCCCGCTCAAGGAACGGGTGGTGGACCGGTTTTACGACCCGGTGAAGCGGTTATTCCGAGTTTTCGTTGACCGGAAGAGGGGAGGATAAGCATGGAGCTCAAACGGCTGGGGAGCGAGGCGATTCCCGGGGCGCTGGCCAAGGCGGAGCGCTATCGCCTCCTTAACGAGCCCGAGCAGGCGGAGTCGATCTGCCTCGACATCCTGGCGGCGGACCCCAAGAACCGCGAGGCGCGGGTGATGCTCCTCCTCGCGCTGACCGACCAGTTCGGCAAGCGGTCGGCGGTGAGCGTGCGCGACGCGCAGGCGCTGCTGCCCGACCTCGCCACCGAGTACGATCGCGAGTACTACGCCGGCCTCATCTGCGAGCGCTGGGCGCGGGCGCAGATCGAGGCCAAGCTCCCCGGCCATTCCACCTACGAGTGGCTGGCGGCGGCCATGAAGCACTACGGCCGCGCCGAGGGGCTTGCCCCTGCCGGAAACCAGGACGCCGTGCTACGCTGGAACGCGTGCGTGCGCACCCTCGCCCAGCATCCCGAGCTCGGAGAGAAGGATGTGGGCGCGGAGAGCTTCGACGAGCCGCCCGTGTGACCGCCGTTTTTTTGCCACCGTGACATGCGTTCGTTAGCGTGTTCGTGCGTGAAGTGGCTCTTCGTGGTCGTGGCGATCGTTCTGGGCTGCGCCGCGGCCGAGGCGCGCCGGATCAAGAAGTCGGCGCGCCCGCGCCTCAACATGCCCCCGGGGTGGACGTGGCCGCCGAGCGCCAAGATGAAGGCCGACGGGCAGAAGTGCCTGGCGCAGCTCACCGAGCTGGGCGTGAAGTGGGAGAAGGGGCCGGCCACGCCCAAGATCGTGACGCCGATCCTGCTCACGAACATGGAGATCGGCGGGGTCAAGCTGACGTCGATCTGGAGGAAGGGGCCGTTCCCCATGGACTGCTACCTCGCGCTGGCGTTCGCCGAGCGCGGGGCGGCGGCGCTGCGCGCGGCCGGCATCGCGGAGATTCGGTTCGCGGGCATCCACGACTACCGCAACGTCGCCGGCAAGAAAGTCCTGTCGCGCCACGCGCTCGGTCTGGCGATGGATGCGTTCGAGTTCGTCGACGACAACGGCGACAAGCACATCGTGAAGAGCGACTACCGCGAGGGCGACGAGACGCTGTGGGCGATGGAGGACTACATCAACGACACCGGCGCGTTCCGCCTGTTGCTCACGCCGGGAAACGATCCGCGGCACCACTACGATCATTTCCACTTCGAGGCGCGCACCAACACCGAGGCCGTCGTGTCTAAGGTGAATTTTTGAGGCCGAGCAGCCGGCGCGCGTTCTCTCCGTAGACCTTGCGGAGCACCTCGGGCGGCAGGCCGATGCCGTCGATCTTCCAGTCGCCCTGGATCGGCGTGGGGTGGTCGAACTGCCGGTCGTTCGTCTCGAAGTAGCGCCAGGTCGCGGAGAAGAAGCGGTCCACGTCGGCCTGCGTGGGTGGGTCGCGGCCGCTCGAGCCGAGCATGAGGTCGAGGGGGCGGCGGCCGACGGCGAGGTCGGTGCCGAAAAGGATGCGGTCCTGGAAGCGCACGAACAGCGCGCGCACCTTTTCGGGATCGTGGGCGGCGTCGTGCCGCCCCATCTCGGGGATGCGCGCGGCGGTGTCGATGTACAGGTTGGGGTACTTGTCGAGGAGCGCGGCGACGCGCTCGGGGTACTCGGCCGCGTTGCCGAAATGCACCGAGATGAACGTGGTGCGCGGGTGGCGGGCGATGCGCCGCTCGAGCGCGGCGAATAGCTCCTCCCAGCTCGGGACCTCCTTGCCGTAGAACGACCAGCCGGGGTGGGCGACGAGCTCGGCGTAGCGCTCGTTGTCCGACGTCGGCGGGCGCCAGAACGCCACCGGATCACCCACGTGAAGGGCGACGGGGAAGCCGAGCGCGGCCGCGGTCTCGAACACGACGTCGAGCTCGGGATCGTCGACGGCGATGAGCGCCCGGCGGAAGTCGCGATAGAACAGGCCGAGGCCCTTGGGGATCTTGAGCCCGCGCGCGCCGAGCGCCTTCGCGCGCCGCAGACCCTCCGCCATGCGCGCGCCATAGCCCGGGCCGCGCTCCGCCTCGTCCCAGTCGAGGTTCGCGAACACGAAGATGCGGCCGGGCGCGGCGGCGGCGGCGGCGAGCTGCTCCTCCAGCCCCTCCCCCGCGTACGACCCGGACAGGTTCACGACGGCGTCGATGCCGTTCGCGTCCATGATGCGGAGGAGGTTCGGCACCGCGGCCGGGCCGAAATGGGTATGGACGTCGATCTTGGCAAGCCGCGGGGGCGGCGGCGCGGCCTTGGGCGCGCAGGCGAGGCAGGCGAGAATGGCGAGCGCGCGGCGCACGCGGCGATCCTACAGCATCACACGATGCGCGGTCCGGGGTCGTGATCGCGCAGCAGGCGCTCGAGCTCGTCGCGAAAGGGCGCCTCGGCGGACAGCATGCCGATGACGGCGGCGGCGCCGAGCCGCTGCCGCCACAGGAGAAATCCGCCCGGGGGGATGCTCATCCCGCCGGCGCGGACGAGCTGGCTGGTGACGTTTGCGAGGCCGCGCGCGTACCCGGCGGTGAAGCGGAAGCGCGACCTGGCGAACGGCGCCGCGAGGTAGCGCTCCCATTCGCGGAACGTGTCGGAGTCGAGCGTGCGCGCGCGCGCGAGCAGGCCCTGCGACACGACGGCGTAGCGCAGCCCCTCGCCGTCGCCGCGCAGCACCGCGCGCCACAGCGCGCGATCGGCCTCGACCAGCGCGTCGTCGAGCTCGGCGGCGCAGCCGAAGTCGAGGAAGCCGACGCGGCCCGCGTCCAGGACGAGGTAGTTCCCGGGGTTGGGATCGGCGTTGAGGAGGCCGTGGGCGAGCGGCCCGCCCCAGCAGAAGCGCAGGATGAGCCGCGCCACGCGCGCCCGCGCGTCGTCGTCCCCGTCGAACATGGGGAGCGTCGTCCCGCGGAGGTAGTCGGCGGTGAGGACGCGCGCGGTCGACAGGGACGGGTGGAGGCGCGGCACGACCACGTCGCGGTCGGGGGCGAACGCGCGGCGGAACAGCTCGAGCCACTTCCCCTCGGCGACGTAGTCGAGCTCGCGCAGCACGGCGTCGCGCAGGACCGCGGTCGCCTCCGGCGTGAGCGCCCGTCCCACGTCGGCGCCCGCGAGGCGGCGGAGGACGCGCGGCGAGTCGAGATCCGAGCGCAGCGCCTCGGCGACGCCGGGATACTGGACCTTCACCGCGACCTCAACCCCGTCGCGCGTGCGGGCGCGATGGACCTGGCCCAGCGACGCGGCGGCGAACGGCTCGTCGTCCCACTCCGCGAACGCCTCCTCGGGCGGCCGTCCCAGATCCTCCGTCACCACGCGGCGCACCGCGTCGCGCCCCACGCCGGGCGCGTGGTCCCACAGCTCGCCCAGCACCGCGCGGGCGTCCGCGTCGGTGACGCCGCCGGGCCCGAGCTGGTAGCCCATGAGCTGGGCGAGCTTGGCCATCCCGCCCTTGAGCTCGCCGGCGGCGCGCGCCAGCTCGCGCGCCTCCGCGGCCTCGGCCTCGTCGCCGGGCGCGCGCGTCTCCGGGTCGGTCGTGAGGACCCGACGGGCGCCGGCCAGAAACCGCCGCGCCGCCGCGCGCGCGAACGTGCCCAGACGCTGCTTTTCTCGGCTCAACGATTCTCGGCCTTGCGGCGCGCGATGTACTTCTGCTTGTTCTTCGCGCCGCGGCGGAGGAGGGCGGGGCGGAGGAGCCGCTCGAGCCCGGGGAACACGTAGCCGAGCGTGGCGAGCTTGCCCGACAAAGACGGCAGCGCGATCTCGCGCCGCCGCGTCTCGAGCGCCTCCATCACCGCCTCCGCGACGTTCTCGACGGTGCGCATCGGCTGGGAGAACACCAGATCGGGGACCTTCTCCACGTCGCCGAAGAAGTTGGTGTCGATCGGACCGGGTGACACCGTGGTGACGAGGACGTCGCGCTCGGCGAGCTCCTCGGCCACCGCGCGGGCGAATGCGCGCAGCCCCGCCTTGGACGCGCTGTAGGCCGCCTGGTGCAGGACCGGCACGAACCCGGCGAGGCTCGCGATCATGACGATCGCGCCGCCGGGTCGGATCACGTCTGCCACGACGCGCGTGAGGTAGATCGGCGCGGTGAGGTTCGCGGTGACGACCTCCGCCAGCTTCTCGGGCGGATGGGTTAGAATCGGTCCGCGGTGGTTGACTCCGGCGTTGTTGACGAGGATGTCCAGACCACCGAATCGCTCCGCGACCTCGCACGGGAGCTTCGCCATGCGGGCGAAGTCGGTGGCGTCGGCGGGGAACGCGATGGCGCCGGGCACCTCCGCGGCGGCGCGCTCCAGGGTCGCCGCGGTGCGGGCGAGCATGGCGACTTTGACGCCGGCCGCGGCGAGGCTGCGCGACACCGCCAGCCCGATCCCCGCCGATGCGCCCGTGACGAGCGCGACTTTTCCGTGGAGCTCCATGGCGGAAACCTATCACCTATCACTTCGTGTGCAGCAGGATCTCGTGGTCCGCGAGGCGGCGCACCATCGCCTCGGAGAGGCCGATCTCGCCGAGGTCGACCGTCGGGCGCCCCTCGTAGTCGACGAGCGCGTCCGCGGCCGCGCGCGGCAGGTCGATCGGGTTGTACGGGCTGTAGCTCTTGAGCCGGACGACGGTCGGGCTCTCGCCGAGGCGCTCGAGCTTCCCGAGCGCGACGACGTCCGGCACGGGCTCGGACAGCGCCGCGTGGGCGCGCCGCAGCCCCGACCCGAGCTCGTTCTCGTCCACCTTGGCCCAGTCGGCGGCCTGCGCCCAGTCGAGCCCGGCCACCCGCTCCGACGTCGCGACGAAGAACTCCTCTTCGCGGCCGAGCCAACCGGCCCACACCCCGTCGTAGTAGTCGGGATGCGCCTCGCGGCTCACGTCGGCGGGGACCAGACCCTCGAGCGCGTCGCCCGGGATGCCCAGCTCGATCGCAACCTTGGCGGCGACGGCGTGCTCCAGCGCGATGAGCAGCTTCATCGCCGCCTGCCAGAACGCGAAACCGAAGTGCCCGCGATCGTGTTTGCAGAACCACGTCGAGCACACCGCGTCGCGGTGCGACCACACCCCGCATCCTCCGTCGCGGTAGTACGGACACCTGAGCGCGGTCGACTCGCCGAACCCGCCCCGGCCGTAGAGGTTGTGGTAGGCGCGCGGCTTGGACACGCCGAGCGGGGTCACCGCGTTTCCCGCGCGGATGCGCTCGCGCACGCGCGACCGGCCGTGGTCGAGGCGCGGATCCGGATCGGCGAGGAGCGCGCCGACCTGAAAGTTCGGCAGCGCCGGAAAAAACGTGCAGCACTTGAGGTCCGCGGGGAACGCCGGCCGCCCGAACGGGTCGGTCTCGATCATCGGGCAGGTGGCGCAGGTGGACGCCCGCTCCTCGGGGATCGGCGCGCCCAGGAATCCCTCGAGCCAGCGCGCGTGGGGTTGGGGGAGCATCGAGCGATTGTGTCTGGTTTTCCTCCGCGCTTGTGGCGCAGCTTCCACGTCCGCGTGAGTCGCAAGTGATTCCAGGGAGTTGGGTTTGGCACGGCTCGTGGTCTTCGAGCCCAGCAGCGAGGTCGACATGCGCAAGTGGTCCGTGTTCTTGCTGGTGGTCCAATCCTGGGGCTGCGGGGCCGGCTCGCACCCGCCCGAGCTCGTCGTCGCGACGTTCTCGCCGCGGCCGGCGGGCGACGATCCAGACGCGCCGATCCAGTTCCGCTTCAACCGCCCGGTCGTCGAGGAGAGCGACGTCGGCAAGCCCGTCGCGGCGCCGCCCGCCGTCATCGAGCCGCCCGTCGCCGTCGCCGCGCATTGGGAAGACCGCCAGACGCTCGTGCTGAAACCGACCGCCGCGCTGCGCCCGTCGTCCCGCTACCGCGTCACGCTCACCGGGGCGCTCGCCGACCGCGCGAACGAGAAGAGCTTCTCGTTCGTGAACCGGCCGCTCCAGGCCCATTCCATCCAGGGCGTCGACCCCGAGCGATTAATGAGTGAGCCCTCACTCATTATCCCGTTCAACCAGAAGGTCGCGCCCGCGGACGTGGTCGCGCGCTGCCTCATCGAGGACGCCCAGACGGGCGAGCCGACCGGCTTGCGCGCGATGGGCGAGCCGTCGGAGACCGTCACCGTCACCGTCGAGAGGAAGCTCCTCCAGGGGCGGGATTACGAGCTCCGCTGCCAGGGGCTCGCCGGCGCCGGCGGGGACGTGCCGCTGGCCGAGACCTATCGCGTGAAGCTCCACACCTTCCCCGGCTTCGCCGTGGCCGGTTTCAAGCCGCAGGGCAACGGCATCGGTTCGGACGATGCGCGCATCGAGATCCGCTTCGCCACTCCGGTCGCGCAGGAGGAGATCGCCAAACGTCTGTCGTCGCAGCCGGTCATTCCGAACCTCAAGAAGGGCTGGCTCGACGAGACCCGCACCATCTATGCCGTCGAGGGAAACCTCGAGGCGGACACGTCGTACACGGTCAAGCTCGCCGCCGGCACCCCGGACGCGTTCGGACAGAAGCTCGGCGAAGCGCAGACGTTCACGTTCACGACGGGTGACGCATCGCCGCGGCTCAGCATGGAGCGCGGCATCTTCGCCGTCGAGACCGTGCGCAAGGGCTACCCGGTGTGGACGCGCTCGATGCAGAAGCTCGCCGTCGAGTGCGGCCGCGTCCCGCGCGACAAGATCGTGAAGCTGCTCACCTCCGACATGAACTACGACCCCTGGTACTACCCCGGCCAGGATGTGCCCGGCATCGACTGGAAGAAGCTCGGCCTCGCCCGGAAGAAGACCGACGTCAAGACCGGCAACAAGAAGAACAAATGGGTGCTGGCCGAGCTCGAGCTGAATCAGCTGTGCGCCGGCGAGGGGGCCGACCGCCGCGGCCTGTACCTGGCCGAGCTCACGTCCAAGGAGCTCAAGCGCGACGAGGATCGCTACTGGCGGTTCAAGCCGCGCCAGCGAGTGCTCGCCAACGTGACTGACCTCGGGCTCCTGCTCAAGGCGGGTCCGGCGTCCGGCCTCCTCTGGGTCACGTGGATCAAAGACGGCCAGCCGGTCGCCGGCGCGGACGTCACCGTGTTCTCGCCCGCCGGCGACAAGGTGTTCGCCGGCAAGAGCGACGCGAGCGGCATCGTCCGCCTCCCCGGCACCACCAAGCTCCTCCGCCAGCCGGGCGCCGGCGACAAGGGCACGTTCGAGGAGGAATCCTACGAGGACTACGACTCGTACCGCGCGCAGCGGCTCATCGCCGTCGTCGAAAAGGACGGCGACGTGGCGGTCGTCGACGGCAACTGGGCGAACGGCATCCAGGTGTGGAACTTCGGCGTCAACGAGGACCGCAAGAGCGGCCTGACGCGCATCCGCGGGTTCATCCAGTCCGATCGCGGCATCTACCGCCCGGGCGAGGAGGTCCACTTCAAGGGGCTCGTGCGCGACGTCGAGATCGGCAAGCCCCCGCGCGTCCCGAAGGAGAAGAAGGTGAAGATCCACGTCGAGGACGCGCGCGGGCAGGGGGTGCTCGACAAGGAGCTCGCGCTGTCGGCGTACGGCGGATTCTTCTTCGATCTGCCGCTGTCGGAGGAGGCCACGCTCGGCGACTACTACGTCACGGCCACGATCAAGGAGCAGGCCTTCCGCGAGAAGTTCATCGTCCAGAGGTTCCGCAAGGTCGAATACGAGGTAAAGCTCTCCGGCTCCACGCCCGGCCTGGGCAAGGAGATGAAGTTCAAGACCCAGGCCGACTACCTGTTCGGCGCGCCGGTGGGCGGGGCGCAGGTGAAATACACCGTTTCGCGCCGGCCGCACCTCCTGTCGTTCCCGAGCTTTCCCGAGTTCATGTTCGCCGACCTCGGCTCCCTGGGGGACGACTACTGGTACCCGTACTGGCGGCAGCGCCACGCCAACTTCGTCACCGACGGCGAGGGGCAGACCGACGACAGGGGCGCATTCACCTTCACGTTCACCGATCCCGAGAAGGAGGTGAAGGGCTCGCAGGACTACATCGCCGAGGTGAGCGTCACCGACCAGACCGACCAGACGGTTTCCAAGGAGGTCGCGCTCACGGCGCACGCGACCGACTTCTACCTGGGGCTTCACGAGAACGAGTTCGTCCAGGCGGTGGACATGCCGTTCGGCGTGAACGTCATCGCCGTCGACAAGGACGGCAAGCAGATCGGCGTCAAGGCGACGATGTCGTGGACGCGCCGGCGCCCCGACTGCACCTACACCGACGGGTACCGCGCCTACGTGTCGTGCACGAGCAAGGTCGAGAAGATCTGGGAGCGCGACATCGACGTCCCCGCGACGGGCATGGGCATCGAGAAGATCACGCCCAAGGCTCCCGGCGAGTACGTCGTGCGCATCGAGGCGACCGACAAGCATGGCTGCAAGGTCGTCGCCTCCGACTGGATGTGGGTCATCGGCAAGGGCGAGGCGTTCTGGTCGGGCGACGAGTCCGATCGCATGACCGTCGTGGCCAACAAGCAGAAGTACGAGCCGGGCGACACGGCGCGGCTGGTGCCGCGGACGAGCCTGTCGCAGGGGACGGCGCTCGTCACGCTCGAGCGCAACGGAATCATCGACGCGTGGGTCGCGCCGATGGCGTCCTCCGGGCAGGGCGTGGACGTCGCGTTGAAGGACGCCTACGCCCCCAACGTGTACGCGTCGATCGCCGTCGTCCAGGGGCGCACCGGCGAGGGCGACCGCAAGCGCCCCCGCTTCCAGATGGGCATCGTCGAGCTCAACGTGTCGGCCGAGAAGAACCGCCTCAAGGTGGAGGTCGCCACGGACAGACCGCAGTACCAGCCGGGCGACGAGGTCGCCGGGACCATCCGCGTCGTCGGCGCCGACGGCAAGCCGGCGCGCGCCGAGGTGTCTCTGTCCGTCGCCGACGAGGGCGTGCTCCAGCTCATCGCCTACCAGACGCCCGATCCGATGAAGTCGTTCTTCGCGCCGTGGGGGCTCGGCGTCGACGCCGCGACGACGTGGAACCGCATCGCGCGCCTCGCCAGTCCGATGGACGACGATAGCGAGGAGGGGGGCGACGGCGGCGGCGAGGGCGATGAGGGGGAAGGAAAGATCCGGTCCCGCTTCGTCAACTCGGCGTACTGGGCGCCCGCGCTCATCACCGACGACGACGGGCGGATCCGCTTCAAGTTCCAGGCGCCCGACAACCTGACCGCGTTCCGCCTGATGGCGGTCGCGGCGGATGCGACGAGCCGCTTCGGCTCGGCGGACAACCGCTTCACGCTCAAGAAGCCGCTCCTCCTCCAGCCGGTGCTGCCGCGGTTCCTCGCCGCCGGCGACACTGCCGAGGTCGGGGTGGTGGTGCGCAACTACACCGGCGCCGCCGGCACCGCCAAGGTCACGGCCAAGGCGACGGGCGTCAAGCTCGCCGTCGCCGAGAAGTCGGTGAAGATCGCCAAGGACGGGTCCGCGCGCGTCACCTTCCCCGCCGACGTCGGCATGCCGACGTCGGGAACGGAGACCGCCACGTTCACGTTCGGCGTCAAGATGGCGGGCGAATCGGACGGCGTGCAGCTCGCGCTGCCGCTCGGCCGCCCGCTCACCGTCGACAAGGTGACCCTGGCCAAGGGCCGGTTCGAGGGCGCGGCGGTGGTGCCGCTCGCCTGGGACCCGCGCGCGCTCGCCGCCGACAGCTACGTCGAGGTGGCGATCGACCGCACCGGCATGGCCGACCTCGGGCAGAGCCTGCGCTACCTCATCGAGTACCCCTACGGCTGCCTGGAGCAGACGATGTCGCGGTTCATCCCGCTGGTGAAGGTGAAGGACCTGTCCGACACGCTCGGCCTCGACGAGTTGCGCGGGCCCAAGCTCGCCACCTTCATCAAGGCCGGGGTCGCCAAGGTGTATCGCTTCCAGCACGAGGACGGAAACTTCTCCTTGTGGCAGGCGGGCGAGCCGTACCCCCACCTCACGGTGTACGCGCTCTACGGGCTCAACGAGGCCATGCGCGCCGGCGTCGACGTGCGCAAGGACGCGCTCGACAAGGGCGCCTCCGCGATCAAGCGGTGGGTGAACGGCAAGCGCGACCTCGGTCCGCGCGGCGACGGCGCGACGATGGCGATGGCCGCCTATGTCCTCGCCGAGATGAAACAGCCCGACGCGGCGCTGAACGCGCGGCTCTACGAGGCGCGCGCGGCGCTGCCGGTGTCGGGCCAGGCGTTCCTGCTCCAGGCGATGTATCTCGGCAAGGCCGACCCCAAGCTCGTCGCCGGGCTCGAGGACGAGATCCTGTCGCGGCTCAAGGTCGACGGCGACACGGCGGTCGTGCGCGAGACCGACGGCGCCTACTGGCTCGACCACTACATGTCGTCGAACGCCCGCTCCACCGCGATCGCGCTGTCCGCGCTGCTGCGGGTCGATCCGCAGAATCCGCTCATCGACAAGCTCGTCGACGGCCTCAAGCGCGACCAGCTCCCCAGCGGCCGGTGGATGAACACGCAGGACAACCTGTATTCGCTGGTGGCGCTCGCCGACTATGCGCGGCGCGCGACCGCGGGCCAGACGAACGCCACGGTAATCCTCGGCGGCGAGAAGCTGGCGCACAAGCGCCTCGACGGGGCGCAAGCGCTGTCGTTCCGCCGCACGCTCGACAAGGTGAAGCCCGGGGCGATCCGCATCGAGACCGACGGGGCGGTGCGCTACTCGGTGCGGCTGGTGACGGCGCGCCTCGACTCGGCCAAGGACCCGGTCGACCGCGGCTTCACCGTGACCCGCGCCTACGTCGACCCCGATACAGGCAAGCCGGTGACGTCGTTCCAGACCGGCCAGCTCCTCAAGGTGAGGGTCGACATCGCGAACGCGGTCGAACGGCACTGGGTGGCGGTGACCGACCCGCTCCCCGCCGGGTTCGAGATCGTCAACACCAAGCTGGCGACGTCGGTGAAACGCGGTGACGCCGACGGCGGCGGCCGCGAGGATCGGTGGTGGAACTGGAGCTGGTCGTACGTCGAGCTCGGCGACAACCGCGCCGACGCGTTCGCCGACCTGCTCCGCCCGGGGACGCACACGTTCACCTATCTGGTGCGCGCGACGCTGCCGGGGCGGTTCACGGCCGCGCCGGCCCGGGTCGAGGCGATGTACGAGCCCGAGGTGAGCGGCCGCACCGCGCCGGCGGACGTGGTGGTCGCGGAGAGGAAGAGGTGAGATGACGCGCTTGTGGCGCATCCTCCGGCGGATCGTCCGCTGGACGTTCCTCGGCGCGCTCGCCGGGCTCGTCGCGATGCTCGTGGCGGTGTACGGCTTCCCCTACGACACGAGCCGCCTGGATCCCGGCACGGGCGGGCCGCTCGTCGTCGTCGACAAGAACGGAAACATCCTCCGCGCGCTGCCCGCCGCCGACGGACGCCGCGAGGCGTGGGTGCGCCTCGACGATATCCCGGCCCCCGTCCTCCTCGCGGTGCTGCTCTCGGAGGACGAACGCTTCTACCGCCATCCCGGCGTGGACGCGGCGGGGCTCCTCCGCGCCGGGTGGCTGAACCTGCGCTCGGGCCGCGTGGGCTACGGCGGCTCGACGATCACGATGCAGCTGGTGCGGATGGTCCACTCGGCGGGCGAGTCGCGCAGCGTGTGGAACAAGATCAAGGAGGCGGTACTCGCGCTCCGCCTGGAGCGGGCGCTGTCCAAGCGGGACATCCTCGAGCAGTACTTGAACCGCGCCTACTACGCGAACGGGGCCTACGGCATCGAGGCCGCCGCGCAGACGTATTTCGGCAAGCCCGCCGCGGCGCTGTCCGTCGGCGAGGCGACGCTCCTCGCCGTGGTGCCGCGCGCGCCGACCGCGTACGATCCGGTGCGCCACCTCGACGCGGCGCTGCGCCGGCGCGAGCACGTGTTCGGTCAGCTCGCCGACGCGGGGTTGCTCGCCCCCGACGAGATCGCGCGGGCGCAGGCCGAGCCGGTCGCCCCCGCGCTCCACCCGCCGCCGTTCCGCGCGCCGCACTTCGTCGACTGGGTCGTGGCACAGCTTCCCCCCGAGGTGCGGGCGCGCGGCGGGGTCGTGCGGACGACGCTCGACCTCGGTCTGCAGGAGGCGCTCGAGCACCGCGTCGCCGATCACATCGACGCGCTGTCGCGGAAGAACCTCGACCAGGGCGGCGTCGTCGTGCTCGACACGCAGACCGGCGCGGTGCGGGCAATGGTGGGGTCGGCGGGCTTCTTCGACGTCGGCGGGCAGCTCAACATCGCGACGCGCCGCCGCCATCCGGGCTCGGCGCTCAAGCCGTTCGTGTACGCGCTCGCCATCGAGGGCGGCGACAACCCGGCGTCGATCGCCTACGACATCCTCGACGTGCCGTCGGAGTATCGCGCCGCGAAGGCGACGCAGCCGGAGCACGGACCGGTGCGCTACCGCGAGGCCCTGGCCGGCTCGTACAACCTCGCGGCGGTGCACGTCCTCGAGAAAGTCGGCGTCGAGAAGCTCGTCACCGTCCTCCGCGCGGCCGGGCTCGGCGTCGAGGGCGCGCCGGCGGACTACGGGCTCAGGATGGCGCTCGGATCGGTGCGGGTGCGTCTCGTGGATCTGGCGGCGGCCTACGGGTTCCTCGCCCGTTCCGGCCGGGTCACGCGGCCGCGGTCGACGCTCGAGGTCGTCGCGTGCGGCGGCGCGGCCTGGCGTCCGCCCGAGGCGGGGGAGATCCAGCTCTTCTCTCCGGCGACGAGCTACCTGGTGATGGACATGCTCGCCGACGCCGCGGCGCGCCACCCCGTTTTCGGTCGCGAGCTGCCGCTCGACGACATCGGGTTCGACGTCGCCGCGAAGACCGGCACGTCGCGCGGGTTCTCCGACACCGTGGCCGTGGCGGTGACGCGCGAGCTGACCGTCGCGGCCTGGGCGGGGAACTTCGACGGCACCCCGACGCAAGGTCTTGTGGCGATGAAGTCGGCGGCGCCGCTGGTCCGCGCCGGCATGATGATCGCGGCCGATGGGCGCGAGCTCACGCTGCCGGAGCGTCCCGGCGGCCTCGTCGACGCCGACGTGTGTGCCTTGTCGGGACTTCGCCCCACAGCGTCGTGCCCGCACCTCAAGCACGAGCTCTTTCCCGTCGGGCGCGTGCCCGCGACGCCTTGCGATTGGCACCGGTCCGGCGGGCGCGTCATGTATCCGAAAGCGGCCGCGCGGTGGGCGCGACGACGTGGCTTCCAGATTCCGTCACCGAAAGATATTTTTCCTGCGGTCTCCGATGGGTGGGACGCCCATCGCTTAACTATCTAAGTTAATTGAAGACTATATGTAGGTTTATCTACCATATTTGTACTCATTTCACTTCAATATCGGGAAATTCATACATTGATGGACTGTTCCGTACTTCTTTAACCTCCCGAGTTACCCAATTGTAGGAGGGGTAGGCACAATGCGAACTTCGTCTTACTGGAAGGTTTTTGGGCGAGTTCTCGCACCTGCGGTGATCATGGCCGGAGTGGCTGCCTGTGCGGCCGACGACCCCGGCGACCCGGGGGCGACCCCGAAGGATGAAAGCTCGCCGACGGTCGCATTGAACGTGACCCCCGACAATGCGCGGAAGTGCGGAGCGAGGGAGCCGACGGAGCTGGAGATGCTGGCCGTCCAGACGACCCTCCTCCGGAACGCGCTCGCGCCCGCGAACGGCGGGACGATCCCCGTCCACGTGCACGTCATCAACAACGGGGCAGGGATCGCGAACGGCGACGTCCCCCTGAGCCAGATCACCGACCAGATCGCCGTCCTCAACGCTGCGTACGCGACGGGCGGATGGAGCTTCACCCTGGCGTCGGTCGATCGCACGACGAACGCCACGTGGTACACCGTCACGCCGGGGACGTCGGCGGAGGCGCAGATGAAGAGCGCCCTGCGCTTGGGCGGGTCGGGAGACCTCAACATCTATACTGCGAACATCGGCCAGGGGCTCCTCGGCTGGGCGACGTTCCCCTGGGACTACGCCCGCAACCCGAGCGATGACGGCGTGGTGATCCTGTTCTCGTCGCTGCCCGGCGGCTCCGCGGTGCCGTACAACCTCGGCGACACGGCCACCCACGAGATCGGCCACTGGATGGGCCTTTACCACACGTTCCAGGGCGGCTGCTCGCGCAACGGCGACCTCGTCAGCGACACGCCGGCCGAGCGCTCGCCGGCGTTCGGCTGCCCGGTGGGCCGCGACACGTGCACCGGCAAAAGGTTCCCGGGCCTGGACCCGATCACGAACTTCATGGACTACACGGACGACGCGTGCATGGACAACTTCACGGGCGGCCAGTTCGCGCGCATGCAGGCCGCGTTCACCACGTACCGCTAGATATCCACGCGGGGGCTTTCTTCCCCGCCCCCCGCACTACATAATCCGAGCATGCGAACCACGGCGGTGCTGCCATGACCCGGATGGTCCAGTGCGCCAAGCTCGGCAAGGAGCTGCCGGGCATGTCGTACAAGTACTGGGACAACGAACTCGGGCAGCGCATCTACGACAACATCTCGATGGACGCGTGGCGGATGTGGGTCGAGCACTCGAAGATGCTGGTGAACGAATACCGGCTCGATCTCACGTCGCCCAAGGCACAGCAACTCCTCATGGACGAGGCGGAGAAGTTCTTCTTCGGCGAGGGGGCGCAGCTCCCGCCGGATTACAGGCCGCCCGCCGCGAAGTAAGTGCGCGGCCGCGGCGAGATTCTCCTCGTCTCCCTGTACGAGCTGGGGCGCCAGCCGCTCGCCGTGGCGGAGGCGACGGCCTTCCTGCGGCGGGCCGGATTCGCCCCCGCGTGCGCGGATCTGGCGGTCTCGCCGCTCGATCCAGCCGCGGTCGCGGCAGCGCGCCTCGTCGCCCTGTCCGTGCCCATGCATACGGCCGTCCGCCTCGGCGCGGAGGCGCTGCGGCGGATCCGGGCGCTGAACCCGCGGGCGCATCTCGCCTGCTTCGGCCTGTACGCTCCTCTGGGCGAGGCGGCGCTGCGCGAGGCGGGCGCCGACAGCATCCTCGGGGGCGAGTGCGAGGAGGCGCTGTGCGACCTCGCCCGCGCGCTGGACGACGGCCGCGCGCCCGCGACGCCGCCGCCGGTGCTGCGCCGGCTCGCGTTCGTGGCGCCCGATCGGTCCGACCTCCCGCCGCTCGCGGCCTACGCGCGCCTGGTGGTGGGGGACGAGCGGCGCCTCGCCGGCGCCGTCGAGGCCACGCGCGGCTGCCGGCACCTCTGCCGCCACTGCCCCATCCCGGCGGTGTACGGCGGGCGGTTCTTCGCCGTGCCGGCCGACGTCGTGACCGAGGACGCGGCCCGGCTCATCGCGGCCGGCGCGCGCCACCTCACGTTCGCCGACGCCGACTTCTTCAACGCGCCCAAACATGCCGTGTCCGTCGCGCGCCGCATCCACGCGCTCGATGCCGGCGTGACGTTCGACGCGACGATCAAGGTCGAGCACATCCTCCGCCACCGCGAGCTCTTCCCCGAGCTGCGGTCGCTGGGGCTGACGTTCGTGGTGAGCGCGTTCGAAACCCTCTCGGACGCGGTCCTGCGCATCCTCGACAAGGGCCACACGGCCGCGGACGAGGTGGCCGCGCTCGACATCGTGCGCGGCGCGGGCGTGTCGATCCGCCCCACGTTCCTCCCGTTCACGCCTTGGACCACGCTCGGCGACTATCTCGCCCTGTGCCATTTCCTCGTCGCCCACGAGCTCCTCGACGAGGTCGATCCCGTGCAGCTTTCCCTCCGCCTCCTCGTGCCCCCGGGCTCGCTGCTCCTCGCGCGCGAGGAGCTTCGGCCGCACCTCCGGGATCTCGACGACGCGGCGTTCACCTGGCGCTGGATCCATCCCGACCCGCGCATGGACGAGCTGCAGCGAGCCGTGGCCGCCGCGGTGGAGACCGCCGCGGAGGCCGGCGAGCCCGCCGAGGACACGTTCGTCCGCATCCACGCGCTGGCGGCGACCGCGGCCGGCCGCGTGCCGTCGATGTCGCGCCCGCCGCGCCGCCGTCCGGCGCCGCCGAGGCTGTCCGAGCCGTGGTTCTGTTGAGCGGAACCGACGCGGAGCCAGTTCGGCTCCCTCGACCCTCCCCTTCGCCGGACGGCCGCCCGACATTCTTGAGTGAGCACTCACTCATGAAAGTTCGGCGCCATCGTTCGCGACGCGCTCCCCGGGAACGCTCGACGGCGCGCCATTCTTGAGTGAGCACTCACTCATGAAAGTTCGGCGCCGTCGTCGCGACGCGCTTCTCGGGGATCCTTGACGGCGCGCCATTCTTGAGTGAACACTCACTCATTAATGCCGCGCCGCCGGACGCTCCGCTACGAACGGCTCCTCGACGCCGCCCGCGAGGTCTTCCTCGAGGAGGGTCCGGCCGGCACGATGCGCGACATCGCCGAGCGGGCCGGCATGGCCGAGGGGTCGATCTACCGCTTCGTTGCCACGAAGGAGGAGCTGTTCCGCCGGGCCACCGACACCGACCAGCTCGAGCCGAGCTGGCTCGCCCAGCTGCTGTCGCGCGTGGGACGCGGGGAGCTCACCACCGAGCTCGTGGAGGCGGGGATGCAGTCCACCGCGTTCTTCCGCCTCATGCTCCACATGCTGATGGTGCGCGGCGCCGTGCAGAAGACCGTCCGCAAGGAGGCGGCCGTGCCGGCCCAGGTGCTGCGCCAGATCGCGGGCTTCTTCGCCGCCGAGCAGCAGCTCGGGCGGATCCACAAGAAGGTCGATCCCGACGTGCTCGGCCGCGCCTACGTCGGCGGCCTCATGAGCTACGCGATCTACGAGCTCGCGCTGCCCGGGCCCCAGCCCCCTCCCGAGGGCTACGTGCGCGCGCTGGTGCGCCTGCTGTGGGCCGGCTGCGCTCCGGCCAAGTGACGAGGTCCGCGCCGCCGCGCGCTCGTTCCGCGGCCCCGCCGGGCCGCCGCCTCGTCATTTTTGAGTGAGTGCTCACTCATTCATGGGAAGCGTGGGCGTGATCGTGAAGTGCAGACGGCGGTGGGCGGAGCGGAGGCTCGCCTCGACGTCGGCGGGGGTGGCGCCGCCGGCGAAGATGAACCCCAGATACGATCCTCCCTCGGGGAGCGGCTCGAGCTCCTTGTCGACGGGGATGGAGATCACGACGTCCTCGACGCCGGGCACCGCCCGGGCGGCGTCGACCCCGGACACCTCCCGGAGGACGCCCGGGGCGGGGATGGGCAGCATCATCACGCCGGCGGCCCGCGCCTCGCGCGGGGAGGCGACATCGCGCCCGAGGGCGTGCGCCACGATGACGTCCTCGAGCGAAAGCCCGGTGCCGAAGCGCAGCACGCGCGCGCACAGACCGCCGATGGACCGCGCGGCCACCTCGAGGACCACCGGGCCGGACGGAGACACGCGCAGCTCCGCGTGGATCGGGCCATGCGTGAGCCCGAGCGCGCCCACCGCGTCATGCGTCGTGCGCGCGATCGCCTCCTGCGTCGCGGCCGGCAGACGCGAGGGCGTGACGTAGAGCGTCTCCTCGAAGAACGGACCGTCCAGCGGATCGGGCTTGTCGAACAGCGCCAGGACGCGCAGCGAGCCGTGGGTGAGGATGCCCTCGACGGCGACTTCCGGCCCGGGCACGAACGCCTCGACCAGGAGATGGTCGGCGGACTCCGGGTCCACCGCGCGGATCGCCGGGCGGGCCAGAAACGCCGCGATGCGCTCGCGCGCGCGCGCGTACTCGGCCGGGCCGTCGGCGCGGATCACGCCGCGGCTCGCCGAGAGGAACGTGGGCTTGAGCACCACCGGATAGGCCAGATCCGCCGGCGGCGGCGCCGCGAGCGGCACCCGCCGGAACGCCGGCACGGGCACGCCCGCGGCGGCGAGCAGCGTGCGCATGCGGTGCTTGTCGCGCGCGGCGCGGGCCGCGTCCACGGCATTGGCGGGGAGCCCGAGCGCGGCCGACACCATGGCCGCCACCATGGCGGGCGTCTCGCCCTCGAGCGGGACCACCGCCGCCGGCCGCAGGCCGCGCGCCCGCACCGTGTCCACGACTGCCGCCGCCGCGGCGGCCGGATCGCGGTAGTCGACGACGATGGACCCCTCGGGCCACGCGTAGACCTCGTCGAGCTTGTGGCAGCGGTCGGACGCGACGAGCACGTCGGCCCCGGCGCGCGCCGCCGCGGCGAGAAAATCGGAGGCGCGGTAGCTCGTGTTGGGGAGCAGGAAGACGAGCACTACCAGGGAAGTATATCGACGAAGGTGCCCGCGGCGAGGCGATCGGTGCCGGGCGGGATCACCACCAGGGCCTGCGCGCGGGCCAGCGCCGCGATGTCGCCCGATCCCTGGTGGCGGAGCGGCGTGGCGCCGTTCGGCCCGAGCGTCGCGGGGAAGAAGCACGTGAGCTGGAGGGGCTTGTCGACGAACGGCGCGGCGAGCGGAAGCCGCGCGAGGACGAGCGGCCCGCCTTCGCCGCCGCCGAGGACGTCTACCGCCGCCCGGGCGAACAGCTCGAACGTCACCATCGTGGACACCGGGTTGCCCGGCAGACCGAACACCGGGCGGTTGCCGATCTCTCCGAACATCGCCGGCTTGCCCGGGCGGATGTCGACGCTCTGCCAGGTGACGCGCCCGCCCAGGCTCTGGAACACCTTGCCCGCCAGGTCGTATTTCCCCTTCGAGATGCCGCCCGAGAAGATGAGCAGGTCGGCGTCGACGAGCGCCTCCTCGAACCGCGCGCGCAGCGTCGCCTCGTCGTCGCGCGCAGGCGGCAGCCGGCGCGGGACCGCGCCCGCGCGCGCCACCTGCGCCGCGAGCGCCCAGCTGTTGGAATCGCGGATCTGGTGCGGCGCCGGCGCGGCGTCCACCGCCACCAGCTCGTCGCCGGTGGCGAAGAACGCGACGATGGGGCGCGCGACCACCCGCACCTTCGCCTGCCCCAGCGACGCGCACAGCGCGATCTGCGCCGGTCCCAGGCGGGCGCCGGCGCGCAGCGCCACCGCCCCGGCGGCGAGCTCGCTCCCCGCCGCGACGACGTTCTCGCCGGCGGCCACGGAGCGGTCGATGCGGACCGCGTCGCCGTCGCGCGTCGCGGTCTCGACCATCGCCACCGCGTCGGCTCCGGCGGGCAGGGGCGCGCCGGTCATGATCTCGACGCATTCCCCCGCGGCGACGGCCGTCGTGGCCGCCGCCCCGGCGGCCACCTCGCCGACGCGTCGCAGCGATCGCGGCACCTTGGCCACGTCCGCGCTGCGCACGGCGAAGCCATCGCGCGTGGCGCGATGGAACGGCGGTTGATCGCGATCGGCCTTCACGTCGACGGCCAGCACCCGCCCCGCGGCGGCCTCGAACGGAATCTGCTCGACGCGCGCCGTCCGTCCCATGTTCCGCACCGCCGCCACCACCCGCGCCCGCGCCTCGGTCCACTGAAGGCTCATGTCGGCTACTATACCCGGACGTGCGCGGCCTGCTGCTCATCAATCTCGGCTCTCCCGACGAGCCGACAACCCCGGCGGTGCGACGGTACCTGCGCGAATTCCTGTCCGATCCGCGCGTCATCGACATCAACCCCGTCGGCCGCGCGCTGATGCTCCATCTATTCATCCTGCCGTTCCGTCCCGCCAAGAGCGCCGAGCTCTACCGCAAGGTGTGGACCGACGCCGGATCGCCCCTCCTCGTGCACGGCCGCGCGCTGGCGGAGCGGGTGCAGGCCGCCCTCGGCGACGGGTGGCGGGTCGAGCTGGCCATGCGCTACGGCAACCCGTCGATCGCCGCGGCGATGGATCGCCTCGCCGCCGCCGAGCGCATCGTCGTCTTCCCGCTCTACCCGCAGTACGCCGCGTCGTCGACCGGCTCATCGGTGGAGGAGGCGTTCCGCGTCGCCGGCTCGCGCTGGGTGGTGCCGCCGCTCTCGGTGGTGGGCGACTTCTACGCGGATCCCGGCTTCCTCGACGCGTTCGCCGCCGTGGGCGCCCCGGTCGTCGCCGACGGATACGACCACGTCCTGTTCAGCTTCCACGGCCTCCCCGAGCGGCAGATCCGCAAGGCGGACGCGAGCGGCGCGCATTGCCTCGCCCGCCCGGACTGCTGCGACCGTATCGACGGCGTCAACCGCAGCTGCTACCGCGCGCAGTGCTACGCCACCGCCGCCGCGATCGCCGGCCGGCTCGCGCTCGCGCGCGACCGCTGGAGCGTCGCGTTCCAGTCGCGCCTCGGCCGGACGCCGTGGATCCGCCCCTACACCGACGAGGTGCTGCCCCAGCTGGCCGCCGCGGGGAAGGTGCGCGTCGCCGTGTTCTGCCCCGCGTTCGTCGCCGACTGCCTCGAGACGCTCGAGGAGATCGGCCTCCGCGCGCAGCAACCGTTCCGCGCCGCCGGCGGCGAGAAGCTCACCCTCGTCCCCTCGCTCAATTCGTCGCCGCGCTGGGTCGAGACCGTGACCGCCCTGGCCCGCGCCGCCGCCCCGGAGTGACATGCCCTACGTCGAGGAGAGAGAGTTCACGTTCCGTCTGGAGTTCCGCAGCGAGTTCCCCGAGGACTACGACGGCGAAGCGGACGGCTACGCCTGGACGGACGAGCTGCGCCCGCTCGTCCGCGAGATGCTCGCCGCGCTGGTGCAGGTCGTCGCCCGCCACCCCGGGTGGCGCGTGCATCCGCGCAATCGCGGCCGATCGACCGAGGACGAGGTTACGCTCGTCCTCGAGCGAAAGGCCTAACCCAGGTTCTCCAGCACCCGTTCGTCCACCGCCGACAGGCGCGTCCGCACCGCCGTCTCCAGCGTCTGGAACTCGTCGAGCCCCGTCGCCTCGTGGAGCATCCTGGCGAACTTCATGATCCGCGCCAGATAGGTGAACAGGTTGCCTTCCTCCGGCGCGAGCCCCTTCTCGTCGACGAAATCGAAAAAACCGAGCTCCTTGTCCTCCATCTCCGCCCAGATCGTCTTCACCATCTTCCCTCCGTGGAGCTCGGGGTGCGGCACCGCCGCCAGGAACTCGGCGTGGAGCTTCTCGACCGGCGTGAGCTCGCGCGGGAACGTCCGGTCGTACTCCTCCTCGACGTCCTCCCATGACACCTGCGGCTCGTCGCGCCGCCGCTCGCGCAGGCGGTTCCGCATCCACTCGCGCTTCTTGTCGTCGCCGGCGCGGTTCAGGATCTTCTGGATCACGTCGTGCTCGGTCAGGTACTCGACGAGCGCCCGCGCCAGCGGATACACGAGATCGGCGTGCATCAGGCAGTAATGCACGAACAGCCCGTCGATCCCGCGCAGCTTCCCGATGACCTCGCCGGCGATCTGCGCCCCGTGCTCGTCGAGCACCCCCAGCGCCTGCATGTTCTCGGTGACGTGGGCCAGGCGCTTGTGCGCGTCGCGCCGCTCGCGCTCGCCGAGGAGCAGGTGGTCGATGACGGTCTTGATGTTGAGGTGATACGACGCCGGCAGCTCCGCCTCGAGGTCGGTCGCCGCCGCCTCGCCGGGGAGCTTCTCCACCGCCAGGTCGGGCAGGCCGATGGCGAGGATCTGCTCCGCGGTGATCCTCGTCTGGCTGCGCAGCGGCGCCGGCTTGCCGTCGACCAGCGACCGGTGGACGGGCGCGTCCCACGTGATCTCCTGGGCCCGCTGCGCCTCCGACTTGGCGCGCGCGTACACCGACTTCCTGATCTTCTCCTCGTCGACTTTGTACCCGCCGCGGCCCGCGTCCTTCACCTCCTTGCGGATCTCCTGGACGACCTCTTCGGGCGCGAGAGCGACGGCGATCCCCTCCTTGTCGAACTGGGGCCGCCCCGCGCGCCCGGCCATCTGGTGGTACTCCGCCGACGTGAGCAGGCGCGGCTTCCCCTGCACGAACTTCCTGAGCGACGGAAACACCACCCGCTTCGCCGGCAGGTTGATCCCGGCCGAGATCGTCTCCGTCGACACCACGAAGCGGATCAGCCGCTCGAGCGCCAGCCGCTCCACCAGCTGCTTGTAACGGGGCAGGATCCCCGCGTGGTGCACGCCGATGCCGTGGACCAGGAGCGGCAGGAGCTCCTTTCCCATCCCGCGCCCGAGCAGCACCCCGCCCGCCATCTCCTGCACGCGGGCGCGCTCCTCGTCGGTGGTGAAGCGCGGGCAGCTCTTGAGCAGCCGCGCAGTCTCGAAGCACCCCTCGCGCGAGAACACGAACACGATCGCCGGCGTGTCCGCCGCGGCGTGCAGGCGGCGCGCGGTCTCGAGCAGGTACTCCTCGCGATACTCGTGGTAGAGCGGGACCCGCCGCTCGAACGACTCGACGAGCTCCATGGGCACGCGCCGGCACAGGTACGCCCACTGGCAGAACTTGTCGGCGTCCCCGATGGTGGCGGACAGGATGACGAGCTGCGCGCGCGGGTCGAGGCCGATGATCGACTGCTCCCACACGTACCCGCGCTCGGGGTCGTTGAAGTAGTGACCCTCGTCCATCACCACCACGTCGGCGGGCTGCTTTATCCGCTCGCCGAAGATGCGGTTCCACAGGATCTCGGCGACGACGACCTGCACCGGGGCGTCCGGCCGCACCTTGTAGTCGCCCGTCGCGAACCCGACCTTGTCGGCGCCGAAATCGGCCTCGAGCTCGCGGAACTTCTCCTCGGTGAGCGCGCGCAGCGGCGTCGTGTACACCGCGGTCTGCCCCTCCGCCAGCGCCTTGAAGATCGCCGCCTTGGCGATGAGCGTCTTGCCCGTTCCCGTCGGCACGGTGACGAGCACGCTCTTGCCCGCGAAGATGTGCCCCAGCGCCCGCTCCTGCGCCGGGTACGGCTCCAGGCCCGGGGCGAAGAAGAACCGGTCGTAGAAGTCGTACTCGACGTCCACGCTCACATCCGCGCGAAGGCGACGGCGATCTCCGCCGCGACGCGGGCGTTGGACACCGCCAGCACCTCGTTGGCGGTCACGGTCGCGCCGCCCGTCGCCTGCTCGAGCTCGCGCAGGAGGAACGGCGTGAGCGCCTTGCCCCGCACGCCCGCGGACGCGGCTCGTTCCAGCGCCTTCGCGACCACCTCGTCGACGAGCTTGGGGTCGAGCGCGGCCTGGGCCGGGATGGGGTTGCATACCAGCACGCCGCCCTGGCCGAGCTCGAAGCGCGCGCGCAGGACGGCGGCCACCTCGTCGACGGTCTCGACGCGGTGCTCGAGCGGGATCCCGCTCCACGGCGTGTAGAACGCCGGAAACTCGCTCGTCCGGTAGCCGAGGAGCAGGACACCCATCGATTCGAGCATCTCGGCGGTGCGGTGGAGGTCGAGGATCGCCTTCGCCCCCGCCGACACCACGGCGATGGGCTGGTTGGCCAGGACCGACAGGTCATTCGACACGTCCCACGGCGCGCCGCGGTGCACGCCGCCGATGCCGCCCGTCGCCAGGAGGGCGATCCCCGCCTGCGCGGCCACGTCGATCGTCGCCGCCGCCGTCGTCGCGGCGTTGCCCTTGCGCGCGATCGCCACCGACAGATCGGCGGCGCCGGCCTTGGGGTATGCGTTGCCGTCGCGCGCGATGGCCTCGAGCGCGGCGGCGTCGAGGCCGACCCGCGCCACGCCAGCGACCACCGCGATCGTCGCGGGCGTCGCGCCGGCGGCGCGCACCGCCACCTCCAGCGCCTGCGCCACCTCCAGGTTGTGCGGCCACGGCAGCCCGTGGGCGATGATGGTGGACTCCAGCGCGACCACCGGGCGTCGGGTGGCGAGCGCGACCTGGACCTCTTCCGCGACTTGAATCGGCATCAGTTGGCTGTCTCGGGTCGGGTGAACCGCGCGTGCAGCGCGGTGACGTACGCCAGCACCTGATCGAGCCGGTCCGCCGGGTCGAGCAGCTCCAGCAACGTCTGTCTTGCGTCGGGGTCGCGCACGATCGCCGACGCCACCACGTCGGCGCAGGCCGCGGGCGTAGGCATGGCGCGCGCGAGCTGGCGCAGGTTGTCGCCGCCCTCGGGCACGGCCGAGGCGAGCTGGTCGAGCAGCGCCACCAGCGCCGCGTGCGACGGGCCGAGCGTCTCCGGCCGCGTCGTGTGGGTGTCGGGCAGGACCCGCGCGCGGACCTCGCGGTAGCTCCGCCGCCGCGGGTGCTCGGCGAGCACGCGCACCCGCGCGACCCCGCGGACCATGATGTTGTAGCGCCCGTCGGGCAGGCGGTCGGAGCCCACCAGCACGCCCGCGCCGGCCACGTCGCAAATGGGCGGCTGTCCCGCCTGCGCCGCCTCGTGCCCCTTGACGATGCGCACCACAGCGAGCGGACGCGCACCGGCGAGCACGTCTGCGATCATCTCGCGGTAGCGGGGCTCGAAGATATGGAGGGGCAGGAGCGTGCCGGGGAAGAACACGAGATCCGGCAGCGGAAACACCGGCAACGCGTCGAGCGCGGCGAGGTCGAGCCCGTCCATGCCACGGTCAGTGTACCACCGCGCGATGCACCTTGAGCTCGTGGCGGAGCCAGCGTCCCCGCGCGAACCAGGCGGCGAGGACGATCGCCCGCACCACGCTCGTCGCCATGATGGTCCACGCGATGCCCATGAGCCCCAGCCGATCCACCCACCACGCCGACAGCGGTAGCCGCACCAGCGTGACGCCGGCGTGCACCACCAGCGGCGGCAGGGTGTTCCCCGCGCCGGCGAAGCCGCCGGCGATCACGCCCTCCATGCCCACGCCGACGAGACACGCCGCGACGAGGCGCAGGTAGGGCACGCCGAGCTCGGCCACCGCCGCGTCGCCGCTGAAGACGCCGATGGCCTCCGCCGGCACGACGAGGTAGGCGACCGTCAGCACCAGCGACAGCATGGCGCTGGCGGCGACGGCGAACCACGCGCCGCGCAGCGCGCGCTTCGGCCGCTCGGCGCCCAGGTTCTGCCCCACGACGGTGGCCGCCGCGGCGCCGAAGCCGTCGGCCGGGAGGTAGCACAGCGACTCGAGCCGGTTGACGATGCCGACGACCGCCAGCGCCGCGGGCCCGAGCCCCGACGCCAGGTGCGAGAACCACAGGTAGACGAGCGAGAACCCGGCGATCGACAGGCAGCTCGGCGCGCCCACGCGCGCCAGCGACGCGGCGAGCGCGCGGTCGGGCCGGCGCACGCGCGCGAGGTCGATGGGCAGGTGCGGGTGATCGCGGCGCGCCAGCGTCGCGAACGCGACGACGCCGCCGGCCTGGCACAGGACCGTCGCCAGCGCCGCGCCGCCCACCCCCAGGCCGAGACCGTAGATGAAGAGCGGGCTAAGCGCCGCGTTGGCGACGACGCAGCTGGCCGTGACCAGCATGGGGGTCCGGCTGTTCCCCGCCGCGCGCATCACCGCCGCCCCGCCGAGGTACACGAACGTGACCGGCGCGCCGAGCGCGAGGATGCGCAGGAACGTCGCGCCTTGCCGGGCCACCTCGGGCGGCGCGGCGATCGCGCGGAACAGCGTCGGCGCGAGGAGGGCGCCGGCCGCGGCCACCGCCGCCCCGACGCCGATCGCCAGCGCGAGCCCCGTGCCCACCGCGTCGGCGGCCCGCGCCCGATCGCGCGCGCCGATCGCGCGGCTGACGTGGGCGGTGAGCCCGGTGTTGACCAGGCTCGCGAGGCCGAGCAGCGTCCACATCGCGAACGTGGACGTGGTGACCGCCGCCGTCGCCGCCGCGCCGAGGCGCCCCACCCACGCGACGTCGACGATGTGAAACGCGGTGTAGAGCCCCTCGGCGACGATCACCGGCCAGGCCAGGCGGAACAGCGCGCGGCCGAGCGGTCCTTCGGTGATGTCGGTGCCTATTTCGCGCACGCGCCGATGGTGATCTCGGGGTGCGACGCGAAATACGTCCGGCAGGCGTCGTCGAGGTCGCGGTAGTCGGCGCAGGGGCGGATGCGGATGTCCATCCCGCGCGGGTCGCGGCTCGCCCGCTCGCGGCAGGCGGCGCAGCAGGCGGCGGCGTCGTCGGGCACGGTGGGCTTCTCCGCCTGTCGCGGCGGCGCGGCAGAGCAGGCTCCCATAAGAAGGAGAAAGACGACGACGGCGGTCGGCACGGGGAGGATCTTAGCCGATCGACGCGCCGCCCGTGGTCCGAGAGCGGGAAACGGAACCGCCGACGCCGACGTAGACGGAGAAGGTTACTTGATCATCTCGGCGACGACGGTCACCACCGAGCCGGCCTGCTCGTTCTTGGCGCGCACGTAGTACGTGCCGCCGCCCGACGGGACCTTGAACGTGCACGTCTCGTTGGCCGTGCCCGCCGTCTTCTGCTCGCAGGCGTTGAGGCTGGAGCCGACGCGCGGGTAGCTGTCCTTGCGCGCCAGGAGCGACGCGTCGCCCGTGCCGGTCATGGTGAGCTTCACCGACGTGTTCCCCGCCGGGACCACGAGCGTCACGTACTTCGATCGCGTCCACAGCGCGTACGGGAGCGCGTAGTTCGACAGGAGCGTGGTCACGCTGCCGCCGGCGCCGGCGCCGGCCGCCTCGTCGTTCAGGGCCTTCACGTCGTCGTAGGCGATGCCCGCCACGTCGGAGAGCGGCTTGGACGTCGGCCACCACACGAAGTCGGGGTGGTCGCCGGCGCTGTCGCCGACCCACTCGCCGCCGACGATCTTGCCGGCCGCGTCGCCCTCGAGGATGTACTTGTAGCGCTTGGTGCGCGAGTAGTCCGCGGCGCTGCGCGGCGTCTGGGCCGGCTGCGACTCGACGACGAACGTGAAGTCCATCTCGACGTACCAGAACTTCTTGGCGTCGGGGTTGAACTCGTACGGCCCGGCGCCGGGCCGGGCCACGCCGAGCGTCGCGCTCGACGACTGCGAGTAGCCCGAGACGAGCCAGTAGATCTTGTCGCCCGTCGCGACGGCGAGCTCGCAGTCCTCGACCGCGGTGTTCCCCTCCGACGCGCAGTCGGCGTCGCTCGAGCCCGTCGGCGCCACGCCCTTGCGCACGTAGAGGTCGGCGTCGCCGGTGCCCGACAGCTTGAAGTGCACGGTCTGCGCGGCGGTCGCCGTCCACACGCCGCTCTTGGCATCGCCCTTGGCGAGCGTCGTCGACGGCAACAGCTCGGTCATCGACATGCTCCGGCCGAGCATCGCGTTCGCGTCGTCCTTGCCGATCTCGAGGAGCTGGCCGTTCTTGGCGTTGACGACGGCGTACTTCCACGCGGGCTGGTTCCACACCTCGTCGGTCGACGTCTGGTCGATCACGAAGCCCTGCTTGCGCACGCCCATGAGGTTCGTGACGAGGATGTGCCAGCTCCCCGGGTTGCAGTCGCGGCATTCGGACTCGACGATGCGGCCGCCGTTGTCGGTGTGAACGGTCGTCCCGTAACCGCCCGCGGGGGCGCGGTTGCACCGCTGCGACACGAACTTCGAGTCCACGTTGGTGTAGACGAGCGACATGAGCGCCTCGAGGTCGCCGGGGTAGAACGTCACCTGCGTGCCGTCGGGGGCGGTGCGGACGACCGGCCGCTTGGCCTGCGGCTCGGTGACCGCGTAGGGCGCCCAGCCGTGGCAGATGCCCCACCACGTCGGGATGCAGCGCTTGACGCTGCCGTCGTAGGCGGCCGCGCAGGCGGAGCCGTCGTGCTGATCCTCGCAGTCCGCATCGCTGGTGCACGTCTTCCGCTCGGTGTGGCCCTTCACCCCGTTCTCCGCCGACACCGCGTCCCGGATGTCCTTCACGTTCTTGCCGAACGCGCGGGCATATTTCTCGGCGGGGGACATGCCGCCGTCCCAGGCCACGTTGATGTTGTCCGACGCGACCGCCCAGTAGTCGCCCGAGATCGGCTCGGGGCCCGCGCCGCTCAGGGGCAGCTGATTGGCGAAATAGAGGAAGCTCTTGTCCACCGCGGCGGGGTTGTTCGCCGCGTTCCAGATCTCCGCCTTGCCATCCACGTCGGCCTCGCGATCCTCCGGCTCGAGGTCGTCCTGCGCCGAAGGGGCATCCCCGGCGCACGCTCCCAGCGCCCACAAACAAGCAAATACCAAGCGACTCGTCTTCATGTAGGCAGGTGTGTGCGAAAACCTTGCCAAGTAGAAAGATGAAAGATTCTATAGTTTTGCTCGTTACAGTCGCCGGCTACGGGAGTGGCCGGGAGGCGACTGACCTGACCGCTTGACGCACCGCATCCGAACTCGTACGGTATGAATGAGGGTTCATTCAACGACCGGAGGTGCCCATTGACCCAGGCTCTGAACCGTTACCGCGCGAACCTGCGCGAGCTCAAGTTCGTCCTGTTCGAACAGCTGGGGCTGGACGACGTCCTGGGGAAGGAGCCGTACGCGGCGTGGGGTCGCGCCGAGGTCGAGATGGTGGTCGAGGAGATCGACCGGTTCGTGCGCGAGGTGCTCGGGCCCCTCAACCCGGTCGGCGATCGCGTCGGCTGCAAGATCGTGGACGGTCACGTCGTGACGCCGCCCGGCTACAAGGAGGCGTGGACCAAGCTCTACGCGGGCGGCTGGAAGACGATCGCCGTCAGCGAGGCCCACGGCGGGCAGGGCGCGCCCCGCACCCTCCACGCCGTGGTCGAGGAGTTCCTGTCGGGAGCGAATGCCGCGTTCACCATGTATCCCGGCCTCACCGAGGGCGCGGCCGAGCTCCTCGCCGCGTTCGGGACGCCCGACCAGAAGGCGCGCTACCTCGGCAAGATGTTCTCCGGCACGTGGGCGGGGACGATGTGCCTCACCGAGCCGCAGGCGGGCTCGGACGTGGGCGCGGCGACGACCTCGGCCCGCAAGCTCCCCGACGGGACGTACGCGATCAAGGGGACCAAGATCTACATCTCGTGCGGCGACCACGACCTCGCCGAGAACATCATCCACATGGTCCTCGCGCGCATCGACGGCGCGCCCCCGGGCACCAAGGGTCTGTCCCTGTTCATCGTGCCCAAGAACCGGGTCGACGCGTCGGGCGCGATCGACGGCGGCAACGACGTCGTGACCGCGTCGATCGAGCACAAGCTGGGGATCAACGGCTCCGCCACGGCGGTGCTCCAGTTCGGCGAGAACGACAGGTGCGTGGGCGAGCTCGTGGGCGGCGTCGAGCACTCGGGCATGATGCAGATGTTCCGCATGATGAACGGCGCGCGCATCGGCGTGGCGCTGCAGGGGCTGGCGCTCGGGTCGACCGCGTACCTGAACGCGGTGGACTACGCCAAGGAGCGCAAGCAGGGCCCGCACTACACCCAGTTCAAGGACGCCCACGCGCCGCGCGTGCCCATCATCGACCACCCCGACGTGCGGCGCATGCTCCTCGACATGAAGTCGCGCGTCGAGGGGATCCGCGCCCTCATCCTCAAGCTGGCGCTGCACCAGGACAAGGCGACGCAGCTGCGCGGCAAGGACGACGCCAAGGCCGCCTACCACCAGGGGCAGATCGACCTCCTGGTCCCGATCGTCAAGGCCTACGCGTCGGATCAGGCGTTCCGCGTGTGCGAGACCGCGCTGCAGACGTTCGGCGGCGCCGGCTACCTCAAGGACCATCCCGTCGAGCAGTACCTCCGCGACTCGAAGATCTTCTCCATCTACGAGGGGACGAACCACATCCAGGCGATGGACCTCGTCGGGCGCAAGCTGCCGCAGAACGCGGGGGCGAACCTGCGGGCGTTCCTGGCGGACGTCGGCGGCTTCGTCGCGGCGCATGGGTCGCACCCGACGATCGGCCCCGAGGTCGCGGCGCTGGGGCAGGCCGCCGAGGCGCTGTCGATGGTCGCCGGGCACTTCCTCGCCTGGCTGTCGGAGCGCAAGCTCGGGCTCGTGCCGCTCGCAGCCAATCGGTTCCTCGAGATGATGGCGGAGACGGCGGTGGGCTGGCTGCTCCTCGACGGGGCGCGCGTGGCGGACGCCGCGCTGGCCAAGCTCCCGAGCGGCGACAGCCACTCCGACCGCGCGTTCTACGAGGGGAAGGTGAAGGGCGCGCTCTACTTCGCGCGCAACGTGCTGCCGATGGTCTACGCCAAGGCGAAGGTCCTGGCGACCGAGGACATGACCGCGCTCGACATGCCCGAGGCGTCTTTCTAGAATCGTCACATATTGCTTCGCCTCGCCTGCTTGACCGTTCTCGGGGCGTGCTCGTTCAGCGCGGCGGCCCTGCCGCCCGGCGCCGAGATCGACGCGCGCCCGCCCGACGCGCCGCTCGTCGATGCGCCCCCGCCCGTCGACGCGCCCCCCGTGGACGCCGCCCCAACGGTCGACGCGACCCCATGCCCGACGACGCCGACGTCCCTCCCGCTGTCCACGTCGCCCACCGACGGCACGACCTCGGGCAACGCCTTCTCCGCCGCCTGCGCGCAGCCTTCCGGCGACGATCGCATCTACTCGGTCGACGTGCCGAGCACGCTCGTCCCCATCGATCTCGTCGTCGAGGTCGAGGACGTCGGCGGGTTCGATTCGGCGGTCGAGGTCACGCAGACGTGCCAGTCCGGCCCGGGGGAGACGTGCGCGAACGTCGCGCCGGCGGGGACGGCGGAGGTCGCCGTGGTGCCGTACGTCACGGCCGGTACCCACTACGTCGTCGTCGACGGCGTGGGCGCCGGCGCGGGCTCGTTCCGCATCCAGGCGTTCATGCGCAACATCGCCTCCGACGCGCAGCCGTGCGCCGTGAACCTCGTCGCCTCGCGCTGCATCGAGGGCGCGGTCTGCGTCGACAAGAACAACGACGGCCAGGCGGCCTGCGAGACGCTGCAAGTCATCGAAATCAACAGATTGTCCGGTTGCGCCAACACGCTGAGCGAGCTCGTCGACGACTCGGTCGTGAGCGGCGTCCTCGACTCTCCCACCGACGAGGATCTGATCCTCCTCCGGCCGACGGCCTCGGGGGTGGTGCGCGTGGTGGCGACCGGCGCCAACGCGGGTTGCGCCGGCGATACCCGCGTCGAGCTGTGGTCGGGCACGACCCAGAGCGATTGTCCGGGCACGACCAAGGTCGGCGAGGACGACAACGGCGGCCTCGGCGCCTGCCCGCTCCTCATCCAGAGCATCGCGGCGGGGAAGCTCTACTGGCTGCACGTCAAGCCGGGGCGGCCGGCGTCGGTCGGGCCCGGCGGGCTCCCCTACAAGATCGTCATCGATTTCGGCTACGGCCTACAGCCGTAACGCGGCCGTGACCTCAATGGTGAACGTCTGGGCGGCGTGCTCCAGGCGGCGGAGCCCCGTGCGCAGCCCGAGGTCGAGCTGCTTCTGCGGCGTGTGCGACACGCCGACGTAGAGCGAGTAGGGCTGGTCGGTGAAGCTGAAGTCCTCCCACCCGACGGCGAACGTGCCGACCAGGGCGGTCGCGTCGGTGGCCTGGAAGATCGCGCCGAACGCGAGGTTGATGCGCCCCGCGGCGGTCGGCACCTGGCGGGCGATGTTGGCCACCTCGGCCAGGTTGCGCGACGGATCGGCCGGGTCCACGGCGAGCTTGGCGAGCTTGATGTAAAGGAGGTCCTGCCCGACGAACAGGGCTAAGCGCGGGAGGATGCGCCAGCGGAACGGCGCGCCCAGGACGAGCCCGAACCCGAACACGTCGGGGTCGGCGTAGAACGCGAGGCGGACGCGGGCGGCGAACCAGTCGGGGACGATCGTGATGCCGCCGTCGATCGAGAACGCCTTGCCCGTCTCGATCCCCTTTTCCGCCGGGGCGGGCGAGAAGCGGGCCAGGAACGCGGCCCAGGTGGCGCCGAGCTCCACGTCGCGCGTGATGCCGAACGCGCCGCGCAGCGTCGGCCACAAGAGCCCGTCCCCGTCGTTGTTGAGGTACGTGAGGGCGAGGCCGATCTCGGCCTGGCCGTCGGCGAGCGTCACGGGCCGCAGCACCAGCTGGGTCGGGTAGTCCTCCTTGGTGATGCGCGGCGGCGGCGGCTTCGGCGGGCCCCCCGTCGCGCGCGGGCGCTGCGGCGCGTCCGGGATGTGGGGCTCCGGGATGGGCGGGTTTTCCTCCTGCGCGGACGCGGCGGACGACGCGAGGAGGGTGCCGAGCGCGAGGGCGAGGGCTCGCATGGCCGCAGCTTACCGGCGGGCGCGGAATCGGGGCAAGAATCCGTTATACTGCCCTCCGTGGCGCTCGACCGTCGCAGCTGGATCTACACGGTGATCGCCGGCGTCCTGGGCCTGCCGCTCCTGCGGCGGCTGCGCCCGCGGCGGGTGCGGACGAAGATCTGGATCGGGCACTACTGATCAGTCGCCGAAACCGTCGATCAGCTGCTCCATCTCCACCTTCTTGTCGGGCGGGATGTCCTTCAGATCCTCCTCGTTCACGAACGATTCCCCGTGAACATCGTCGAGGTCCATCTTGGCCTTGCCGGTGCGCCCCTCGGCGGCGTCCTTGCGGTCCGCCGCGGTCGCCAGCTTGATTGCGCCCGAGCCGGCCGACTTCTCCTCGATCTGCAGCCCGTTCAGCCACGCCACGAACGTGATGGGGTGGAACGTGTAGACGTTCGACGACGGCGGCAGATGCGCCGCCCGGTAGACATCGTCCCAGAACAGCGTGGGCGTGATCTGCTCGTCGACGAGATCCGCGATGTCCTTCGGCTTCTTCTTGGCCATCTCCGCCGCCGCCGCGAGCTGCCCCTTCCAGTCGGGCGCATTCGACCACTCGCTGGGATGGAGCGTCACCAGGCGCCGCATGTAGTCGCGGTCCTCCGAGTCCTCGTGGAAGAAGTCCTCCATCTCGCTCCGGTCGAGGATCCCCTTCGGCTTCTTCTTGTCGATCTTGTCGACGATCTCCTTGGCGGTGCAGAACCGGTTGTCCTCGCCGCTGACGAGCGTCCAGAACCCGCCCGGGTCGAGCTTTTTCACCGCCGCGCGATCGGCGAAAAAGATCTCGAAGTGGATCTGCGGCTCGGCGTCGGGGCCGGCCCTGCCGACGTAACCGACGACGTCGCCGGCCTGCACCGCCTGGGGCGGGTCGAACACGGCCGGCCGCGACGTGCCGAGATCGCGGTTGAGCCACTGGTCGGCGGTCATCCAGCGCAGCCGGTCCTTCTTGGGCTTGTCGTCCCCCTCGTGGCGCAGGTGGAAGTAGAGCGTGAAGAACTCGAGGTCCACGCCCTTCACCGCGAAATGGTGCTTGATGAGCACGAAGTTCACCGACGCGATGCCCGTCTGGTACGCGATGTTCCGGGCCGCGACGATCTGCCCCGGCCAGGGCGCGTACACCTTCTCGCCCTCGGCGGCGTGGAGGTGCACGCCGCCGTGCCACAGGCGGTAGGGCTCGAACGGACCGACCGGGAAGAACCCGCCGCCGCCCTCCTCCTCGTTGTTGCGGTAGAAGACCTTCGTCGCGGCCGCGAGCGCCTCCCTTTTGTCGGGGACCTCCTGTTTCTTGGCGAGGTCGTGGAGGCCGATGGGGAACGCGCTGCGCCCGCGCATCTTCGTCAGGAACTTGGTGAAGTCGAACGGCCCCGGATCCCACTTCTGCTTGGTGATGTGGTAGTGGCCGAGATACCCGGTGTAGAGCTCGCGCAGGCGCTGGCCGGTGGGGTCGGTCCTCTCGTCGATGATCGTCGTCCACAGCGCGCCGCCGTCGCCGCCCTTGGGCTGGTTGATGGCGATGCCCGGCAAGACCTTGGCGAACACCTTCGCCAGCTCGTCCATCGTCGCGTACTGCTCCTTGGTGAAGTCGAGCGCGACGTATTTCTCGCCGTGGATGTTGCAGGTGACGACCTCGCGCGGCTTGAGGTTGGCGCGCGCGTAGTCCCCCTCGTACTTCGCGTCGCCGCGGTTGCAGATCTCGATGCCGATCGACGTCTCGTTCAGCCCCGCGGCGTGGTAGGCGCAGTCGATGAGGTCGAGCGTCTGGTACAGCGTGCCGTCGTTGTCGAGGATGAAGTGACACGACAGGCCGCGCTCGTTCTGCAGCACGTCCCAGCAGGAATCGGCGTTGATGCAGCCATCGAGGTGGATGACGAACTGGCGCAGGTACGACTGCGCGACCTTGGCCGTGCGGTCCCTGGCCTCGAGGCGGCGCGGGCGCGAGCGCACCGGCTTGGTGATGCCCTTGGCCGGCGCGAACGGCATGCCGCCGGCGCCGCACTGCACCGGCCCGCCCGGCACCATCGGGATGCACGTCTGCTTCGACGCGTCCCAGTAGGGCGTATCGGCGAAGTTGACGACGTTGAAGTCGCACTTGTACCGCTGCCCGCCGACGATGATCTCCCCCGAACCTTTGCGATACGGCATCTCGGTTACCCCTGCAGGAACCGCATCTCGGTCTGGCCGATGCGGATGGCGGCGCCGTGGGTGAGGCGAACCGTCGACACGCGGACGCCGTTGACGAATGTCCCGTTGGTGGAGCCCATGTCGACGAGCGTCGCGCCTCCGCCGCCGTCGAGGTGGATCTGGGCGTGGTGGGTCGACGTGAAGCCGTCGTCGATGGTGAGGTCGAGCCCGGGCGCTTTCCCGATGTTGAACCCGTGGCGGAGCGGCCACTGCTGTCCGGTGCGTGGGCCGCTGAGGATGAGCAGCGACGACACGCGCGCGGCGACGGGCGGCGCGGCCGGCCGCGGGGCCGCGGCGGGCGCGGCCGCGGGGGGCGCGGCGACCCCGGGCGGCAACTGGTACTTGTAGTCTTTCAAGTAGGGGATGTTGGAGAAATCGGGGAGCACCGGGACCTGCACCGACGGAGGCGGGCCGGGCGGCGGCGCCGCGACCGCCTGCTCCTTTTTCTTCCGCTTGACGAGGACGACCGCCACGCCGCCGGCGCCCGCCACGAGCCCGAGGATCGCCAGCCACAGGCCGATGCCCGAGCCCGGCGCGGCCATCGTCTGCGGCACGCACTCGCCGGCGATGCACACCGCGTCGCCTTCGCAGCCCTTGGCGCCGCCGCAGGTCACCAGCGCCTTGACGGAGTTGGTCTCGAGGACGTCCTCCCCTTTCTCGTATCCGCACAGGCGCGCGCTCTTGCACTGCAGCTTGACCGTCTTGCCCGCGACGTCCTCGAGCGGCACGAAGTAGGTGGCGACGAGCTGGCTCTTGAGCTCGTTTCCGAGCGACGCCACCTTCGCCTTGATCGACTCGGGCTCGATCGCCAGGCGCGGGAAGCCGTTGGTGAGGCGGCTCAGCTGCCCCAGGTTGAGCATGTAGCTGCCCCGCCGGCCGCTCGGGTCGTAGGCGATGGTGTCGACGACGATCCCCGCGTCGGTGAGCTCCTTGGGGAGCTTGCTCCTTCTGCCGAACGAATCGCGATCGATCCCGGCCGCGTCGCCGCTGCGGCCATCGCCGATGACGACCATCAGCTTGCGCGTGGCCTTGGAGTCGCGGAGGAGCCGCTTGGCCTTCTCCACGCCGTCCGTGAGGTGGGGGAGGGCGGGCTCGTCCTCGGCGATCACCTTCTTCGCGAACGCGCGCTTGGCCTGCTGGGGCTCGACGAACTTGGACACCTGCGTCGCCTCGGCGCCGTAGGTGACGATAGCGACCCTCGAGGCCTTGACCGACTTGCCGAGGTCGGAGAGGAGGTCGGCGATCGGCTGCTCGAGCTGCTCCAGCGCCTCCGCGTAGCTCTTGGTGACCTGGACGACCAGGACGAGGTCGATGGGCTCGCCGACGTACGCGAACTTGAGCAGGCCGGGGGGGAACTTGAGCGCGCGGTTGTTGGCGGTGAGCACCAGCTCGTCCGGCTTGAACCCCTCGATGAGGTCGCCGGACAGCCGGAGGAAGCTGGCGAACACCCGCACGCGCGCCATCCCGAGGAAGTAGGGCTCGACCTCCACGTCCTGGAGGTACGCGCGCTGGTCGCGCTGCTCCCCCCAAGCCGTCCCGGCCATCCCGAGCCCGACGGCGAGGAACATCGCGGCGCGACGGAGCACGCCCCCAAGGTACCGAATCCCGCCAGGTGGTTCAACCTGGGGTCCGCCGCCCCCTATGATCTCGATTGACACGTCGCGTTGTGGGGAGTAGGGATCCGGTAGTCCCACATGTAAGGTGGAGGGCTCGAAGATGCGCACGACTCCAAGTTTGCTTCTTCTATCGTGTCTTTTGGTCTTACCGGTTGCATGCGCCGACGATACGGGTCAGCGGCCCCCAACTCCCCCGACGGTGGTTCCCCCCGGCGCACCCACGCCGCGCGAGCTCCTCGAGACGCCGCGCACGCTCGCGCTCGGCAAGGCGAGCACGATCGAGGTGACGGCCCATCGCGACATCGGGGGCGAGGCGACCCAGACGAGCGAGCTCGCGGTCACGGGCGGTGACCTCACGGTCCACGCCGACGCCGCCGGCAAGCTCGTCGTCGACAAGCTCAGCCTTTCGCTCGCCGACGTGTGGATCGACTCGATGAACTTCGGCCTCACCGGGCTGAAGGTCACGGTGGCGAGCGAGGGCCCCGCGCAGACAGCGTGGACCGCCGACGAGCACAGCGCCGCCGCGACCGGGACGGTCGCGCTCCAGCTCGACTGGTCGCTGGCGGCGTTCGGCCGCGTCCTCCCCCTCGCCACGCTTCGCCTCGAGCACATTCCGGTGATGCTGACGGTCTCGATCGTCGACGCCCACCACATCACCCTGACCGTCCAGGGGCAGGAGGACGGGATGTTCTGGTCGTGGGCGGGGCTGGTGGAGCTATCCAACCTGGCCATCCACATCGAGGCGGGAACGCCCTGACCTATTTCGACGCCCCGCGTTTTTTCGCGACCCAGTCGTCCCACTGATCGAACGCCTTCATCTGCGGCTCCAGCTTGGTGGCGCGGATGAGCTTCTCCACCTCGGCGCGGGTCTGGCGCTTGCCCGGCGGCTCCGCACGCTCCGCCAGCGCCCACACCAGCGCCGACGCGATCGCGGCGTTGGCCTGGGCCTCGCGCGGGTCCACCTTGTCGAACGTGTCCGACGAGGCGTGGTAGTCGGGCAGGTAGGGCGCGGCGTCCTGGTTGGCGACGAAGTTGGGCACGCCGGAGAGCAGGAAGTCGAAATTGTCCGTGCCGTCGACGGCCTCGTCGATGTGCGCGAACGGGCCGAGCCCGGCGACGGGGCGCAGGGCCTCGTCGACGACGGCGCGCAGCTCGGGCCGGCCGTTCAAGAAGAAGCCGAGCGTCCGCCCCGAGCCGATGTCGAACGTGACGGTCGCGACGTGCTTGTCCATCTCCGCCGCGTGCGCCCGCACGTAGCCGGCCGAGCCCCACAGCCCCTGCTCTTCGCCGTTCCACAGGACGAACCGGACGGTGCGACGGGGGGTGAGGCCGAGGGCCTTCATCCCGCGCGCCACGTCGATGACGAGCGCCGCGTTGACGCCGTTGTCGTTGGCGCCGGTGCCGAGATCCCACGAGTCGAGGTGCGCGCCGAGGACCACGATCTCGTCGGGCTTCTCGCGCCCGCGCAGGTCCGCCACCACGTTGCGGGTCGTGAACGCCGGGCCGATCTTGTTGTCGAGGTCGAGCCGCACGCGCACCTCGCCGGCGGCGGCGAGGCGGCGCAGCCGGGCGGCGTGCTCGCGCGAGATGATCGCCACCGGGAAGGGGAGGGCGCGGGAGAACGCGACCGGGTGGCGGTAGAGGAGGTCGCGCGGGTGCGACGACTCGAGGAGGAGGGCGACGATGCCGGCCTTGGTCGCGGCGGCCACCAGCGCGGGCGTGCGCATGTACTCGGCGAACAGGTCGTCGAGCGAGCGCATCTCGCCGATGCCGACGAGCGCGATCGCGCCGCGCGCGCCGGCGGACATCTTGGTGCCGTCGCCGGCGTCGACGAGGCGCGCCTCCAGCCCCAGCGCCGACGCCGACCCCGGCGCCGCCGACACGGCCAGCGCGAACGGCTCGGGCTTGACGCACGCCGCGCGCGCGGCGCCGCCGAGCCACAGCTGGGGGACCGGCGCCGTCTCGGTCTTCACCTCGAGCCCGGCGGCGCGGAATTTCGCCACGCCCCAGTCCACCGCGCGGTCGTTCGCGGGCGAGCCGGTCGGCCGGCCGCCGATCTCGTCGGTGAGCTGGCGCAGGTCGGCGAGCATCGGCGTGTCGCCCAGGGCGCGGCCGACGAGACGCACGGCGGCGTCGTCGGCGCGCGCGAGGACGGGGATCGACAGGGCGAGGGCGAGGGCGGCGCGACGCATGCCCCGAGGGTCGCCTCGCGGACGGCCCGAGGCAAGGGTTCACTTGACCCGGTAGCGGTTCGTCACCGGCACGAGGAGAAGGAGGTCCATCTCGCCCTCCTTGAACCCGTCGGTCCAGTTGTTCACGATGAGGGGCAGCCCGCTCGGCCCGATGCGATCCGACACCACGCCGACGTGGTCCGGGCCGGGCCGCGACGGGAACGTGTCGAAGAACACCACGTCGCCGGGCAGGAATGGATCGGTCTTGGAAGCGGGGTCGGTGCCGTGCGCTTCCCAGTGGCGCTGGAACCAGCGCTCCATCGTCTTCACCCGGCGCTGGTCGATGTTGGGGTCGCGCTTCTTCACCATCGGATAGGCGCGCGGCGCGCGGCCGATGTCGTCGTAGATCTCCTTCTGCAGATCGATCCCGGCGTTGCGCAGCGCGCGCACGATCACGTCGGTGCACACGCCCATGTCGCGGGGGAGGTCGCCGCCGGGGAACTTGATGGGGATGTAGTCGCCGCCGTAGGACGCGGCGTTGAGCGCGACCTTCTTGGCGCCGATGAGGATGTCGAGCGCGTCGGGGATGCCGTCGTCGTCGCGGTCGTCGGGGATGCCGTCGACGACCCGGGGCGGATGGGCGGCGACGAGCGGCGCCAGCTCCGCCGCCTCCGCGCCGGTCGGCTTCTCCGGATAGACCTTCACCGGACGGCCGCGGTCCCACACCACGATGACGTGGTGGCGCGCGTCGAGCGTCAGGTTTGGATCGACGAGCTTGGGCAGGGCGATGGCGACTTTGTCGTCGAGGTCGGGGAAGATGCCGCGGTCGGCGACGCCCAGGGTGAAGGCGAGGGCGAGAGACAGCATGGGACGTGATAACGCACGCTACATTGATTTTGTTCTATTTGGCCGTTACGCTGCGGGGTATGCAGGATCTCGACGACAGCGAAATCCACATGAAACGGCACGGCAGCGTGCTCGGCTTCGACAAGGAAGTCCATACCTTCAGCTCGTGGCCCGACGCGCAGGAAGAGCAGCTGCGCGTGTTCGAGGTGCGGATGCGCGGCGCGGCACAGTCCTCCTGGAACATCGGTTTGATCGCGGGGATCGGGTTCGGCGTGCTGGTGTTGCTCATCATCGTCGCGTTCTGGGGCGAGGTGGACACGTCGCTGGGCATCCGCGGCGGGCCCGCCGCCTCGACGAGCGCGCCCGCGCCCGGGGCGCAGCCCGCCGCCTCGCCTTCCGCGGCTCCGCCGGCGACGGCGCAGCCGGCGGCCGCGCCGACGGCGACCCCGCCGCCCGCGGCGGCGCCCGCCACCCCCAAGTAACCGGGGTGTCACCTGATTTTCGCACTGCCACGCGCAGGAAGCACGCACCCCTACTGTAAATAAACGGAAACATTGTGCCGAGGGCTGGCCTGACCTGTGCAGGTGGTAAGACCGCCCCATGGTCGCCCTCCACACCTCTTTTCTTCGCAGCGTTCCCGTCGAGCGCCGGGTCCGGAGGTCGGACCACAGGCCCCGGCGGGTCGCCGTCGTTCTGAACGCCCACGCGCGCCGCGTGGACGGCCAGACCATTCGCTGGATCTCCGGCGTGGTGCCCCCGCAGGATCTGTTCGTGTCGGCGTCGGTGGAGGAGGGAACCAGCATCGCGGCGCGCATCGTCGATGCGGACTACGACGCGGTGCTGTGGGGCGGCGGCGACGGCACGTTCGCGGCCGGGATCACCGCCGTGATGGCCGCGGCCGGACGCGCCGGCCTCGATCCGCTGGAGCTCCCCGACATGGGCGTCCTCCGCCTCGGGACGGGCAACGCGATCGCCGACGCGCTGGGCGCGGGCACCGCGACGCCCGATGGGCTCGCGGGCGACCTCGCGCGCGCCCGCGGCGCGGCGTCGCGTCGCACGCTGCCGCTCCTCGACGTCGAGGGGCGCCCCGCCATGTTCTGCGGCTTCGGGCTCGACGCGCAGATCCTCGATGACTTCAGCGCGACCGTCGGCTCCCTGCGCAAGGCGGGCATCGCCGAGGCGTTCAAGTCCGCCGGCGTGCGCTACTTCCTGTCGGTGACCTCGCGAAGCATCCCGCGCTTCCTCACGACCTCGCGCCCCGAGGTCGTCGCGATCAACCGCGGCGCGCCGGCGATCAAGGTCGACGTGGACGGCAAGCCCATCGGGATGCCCATCCCCGCCGGGCGCGTGCTCTGGCGCGGCGTGGCGTCGCTGGCGTCCGCCGGGACGATCCCGTTCTATGGGCTCGGCATGCGCGTGTTCCCGCACGTGGACCGGCTGCCGGGCCGTTTCCAGCTGCGCCTGTCCGACGCGGGCGCTGCCGAGATCCTGACCCACGTGCCCAAGATCTGGAACGGGCGGTTCGAGAGCAAGCGCCTGCACGACTTCCTGGTCGACGAGGTCGAGCTGGTGCTGGCGCGACCGGCGCCGTTCCAGGCCAACGGCGACATCCTCGGCGAGCGCGAGCGACTCACCATCCGGTACTGGAAGCACGCTATACCGGTGGTGTGAGCCGCCGCCCGCCGTCCGCCGCCGCCCTCCTCCTCGCGACGGCTGCGGCGTGCGGGCCGATCGGCAAGCGTGAGGTGACCGGTCCGCCCGGTGCGGGGGACGCGCCCGCGCCGGTGCCCGGCCCGCTCGTCGCGGCGGAGCGCTTCGCGCCCGGCGCCCACCTCGTCTTCGTCGACGAGCGCGGCCAGCGCGTCGCCGACCTGACCGATCCGCCGACCGAGCCCGCGCTGGACCTCCACCCCGCGTTCTCGCCCGACGGGCGCTGGGTGGCGTTCGCGCGGAGCCGACCCGGGGCGCGCACGTCCCTGTGGATCGTCCCGACCGACCGGAGCCGCCCGCCCGCGCAGCTCACCGACGGGGCGAGCGACGTCGAGCCGGCGTTCTCCCCCGACGGCACGCGCCTGGCGTTCGTGTCCGACCGGGGCGGCGGGCTCCACGTGTGGACGCTCGAGATCCACGGCGATCGCGCCCGGGCGCCGGCGCGGCTGACGCACGCCGCCGAGGACGAGATGGCGCCGGCGTGGTCGACCCGCGGCGATCTCGTCGCCTACACCGCGGTGACCCCGTCGGGGAGGGAGATTCGTGTCGTCGGCGCCGACGGGCGCGGCGCGCGGCGGCTCACCGACGGCAGCGATCCGGCGTTCGCGCCCGGCGACCGGTACCTGGCGTTCGTCGCGCGCGGGGATGGGCCGGACACCGACCTCTGGGCCATCGATCTCGACGGGTCCCACCGGCGGCTGCTCGTGCGCGACGAGCTCGCCGACGAGGCGGCCCCGCGATTCTCCACGGCCGGCCGATTCTTGTTCGCCAACGCGATCGTGCGGCGCGACGACGGCGAGGCGCTGTTCTCCGCCGTCGTGTTCCTCGACCTCGATGAGCCGGGGCCGCGGCTGCGCGCCCTCGTCGATCGTCTGCCCGCGTCGCGCGTGGGCGTGGCGGTCGCGCCCGGTGCTCTCGACGCGACCGCGCTCGACGGCGCGCCGAGCTTGTATGATGCGATGCTCAGGGTGCTGCTGCGCTGACGGCCTGCGGTTTGCAGCACATCGTGGTATGCGGTGGACGAGCTACGCTTTCGTTGCTCTCCTCGTCTCTCCGGCGGCGCGGGCCGGAGCGCTTGCGCAGGTGGTGCACGGGCTGGGGCAGGCGACCGGATCGAACGCGCAGCCGGCGCCGCCGGCGGGCGCCGGCACGCCGAGCTGGACCGGCGCGTTCGCCGAGAGCGTCGCGCCGGGCTACCCCGCGGGGGTGGTGCCCGCCGGGGTCGCGCCGCCGCCCGCGACCGGCCCCGACGTGACGCTGCAGGTCTCGTTCGGGGTCATGTCGGTGCACGACTCCGACGGTGCCGTCGCGCTCGAAGTGGGCTTCGTGCATGATGATTTCGGCCTGGTCGTGCGCGGGCGGTCATTCTTCGAGGCTCAGTCGACCGGGTCCACGCTCCGGCTCGACCTCGGCTCGATCCAGGCGGCGTTCCGCGCGATCTCCTCGGGCGAGGCGGATCTGTGGCTCGAGGGCGGGGTCGGCGGCGTCGCCACGATCGACGACATCCATGCCTACGGCGCGGTCGCCGGCGCGCGCATCGAGCGGAAACTCTTCGGCGACGTCTCGGTCCGGGCGGCCGCGCACTACTACTTCCTCGCGGACGGCGTCCGCCTCCTCGAGCTCGGCGGCGGGCTGCGCCTGACGTGCATCGAGGTCGCCTACCGCCTGTTCGACTTCAACGTGGGGCCCCCGCTGCACGGCCCCGAGCTGTCGCTGGCGCTGACGTTCTGACGCCACACTGTGTCCCCGGTGATACTGTGCGCGCGTGGCGGAGCTGCGCCTCGCGAAGGACATCTCCCGACACGTTCGTCTCGGCCACCCGTGGATCTACCGCGACGCGCTCGCGCCCGGAAAGGCCGCGCGCGGCGCCGTGGTCGACGTCGTCGCGCGCGGCGGCGCGCACGTGGCGCGCGGATTTTTCGACCCCGACGGCCCGCTCGCGGTCCGCGTGCTGGCGCTCGCGCCGGTCGCGCTCGACGAGGCGTGGCTCCACGGCCGCGTCGCGCGCGCCGCGGCGATCCGCACCGCCGCGCGCATCGACTCCGACGGGGTGCGTCTCCTCCACGGCGAGGGCGATTTCGTCCCCGGGCTGGTGCTCGATCGCTACGCGGGCGTCGGCGCGGTCCGTTTCGACGGGGCGGCGGCGGAGGCGTTCTGGCGGCCGCGCCTGCCCGCCATAGCCGCCGCCGCCGGCGAGGCCGGCTATCCGCTCGGCCGCGTGTGGTCGCGCCGCGGCGAGGCCCTCGCCGGGGACGCGCCCGAGCCGGTCGTCATGCGCGAGGGGGAGGCGCGCTTCGAGGTCGACGTCGTCCACGGCCAGAAGACGGGGTTCTTCCTCGACCAGCGCGGCAACCGCGCGCGCGTGGGCGAGCTCGCCGCCGGGGCCCGCGTCCTCAATGTCTTCGCCTACACCGGCGGGTTCTCGGTCGCGGCGGGGCTGGGCGGTGCGCGCGCGGTCACGACCGTCGACGTCGCGGCCCCCGCGATCGCGGCCGCCCGGCGGAACCTCGAGCGGAACGGCCTCCCAGCGGGCGAGCTCGTCGCGGCCGACGCGTTCGCGTTCCTCGAGGAGGCGCGCGCGGCGGGGCGGACCTGGGACCTGGTCATCTGCGACCCGCCGAGCTTCGCCCCGCGCGCCGACGCCGTGGCGCGCGCGCTGCGCGCCTATCGCACCCTCAACCGCGCGGCGGCGGCGGTGGTCGCGGCGTCGGGCCTGCTGGTGACCGCCTCGTGCTCGAGCCACGTCACCGCCCCGGACTTTCGCGCGGCCGTCGCGGCCGGGCTCACCGACGCCCGACGCGACGCCCGCCTCCTCGACGCCCGCGGCGCGGGGCCGGACCATCCCGTGCTGCCCGCGTTCCCCGAGGGGGAGTATCTCAAGGTTCTGTACGTCGCGGTGAGCTGACCCGTGCCTCGCGTGCGCCGGCACGCGTATCGTCGTACCGCGCCCGCGCCCGCTCGACAGCCGGGAAGTTCTTCTCCGCCCAGTCGCACACGCGCTTGAAGATCGGGTCCAGGCTCCTCCCGAGGGGCGTGAGGGCGTACTCGACGCGCGGCGGAATCTGCTCGTAAAACGTCCGGCGGACGATGCCGTGGCGTTCCAGGTCGCGGAGCTGCTGGGTGAGCATGCGCTGGGTGACGCGCGGAATCTGCCGGCGCAGCTGCACGAACCGGAGCGGGCCCTGCGTCACGAGCGCGTAGATGATCGCGGGCCGCCATTTGCCGGCGATGACGTGCATGACGCGCTCGACGCGTTCGACGGGGCTCTCCTCGCTCATCTCGCCAACCATATACCGGGTTCCGAAAATGTGCCTGATTGACTCCGTATACCGAGTTCCCGAAAATCCGCCATGGTCAGAGAGCTGGCAACGAACGAGTGGGGGGTCATCCTCGCGCACGAAGGCCTCGATCTGCTGGAGCTGCGGTGGCTCCCCTCGACCGCGAACATGACGGACGGCGCGTTCATGGCGACGCTGTGCCTGTTCGCCGGCGAAGCGGAGAGGGCGCGAGCGCGCCGCCTCCTCATCGACGCCACGGAGTTCCGTCACCGGTTCGGCCCCGGGGTCTTGGAGTGGCGGGATGCCCACATCATCCCCCGCTATGGAGCGGCGGGCGTGCGCAAGTTCGCGTTCCACGTGCCGGCCGGCTTCCCGCGGGCGGGCGTCGAGGAGGTCGAAGGACCGGCGGTCTTTCCCACGAAGTGGTTCGTGGATCGGCAGGCGGCGCTGGATTGGCTCCGCTCGTGAGCCCGACGACAGCGATATTGCTCGCCATCACCCTGAGCTTCGCGGTCTGCGCGCTCGTCGGCGGCATGCGGGCGGGCATGGTGGGATCGGCCCACGACGTGACCTGGCTCATACTCGTCTTCTACGTGCCGGCGCTGTGGACGACGCTCGCGCTGATCGTCTGGCAGCTCGTGGCCCGGCGGGGGGAGGGGCTCGCGGGGGAACGGGCTGACGACCCCGCGTGCGGGTGGCGCCGCTACGTCTCGACCGGCTTCCCCGCCTTCGTCCACCCGTCGATCCCCGCCGGCATGATGAACACGTTCGCGTATCCGAGCTTGACCGCCGACCCGGCGGCCTCGTGGCACGCGGGTCAACGTTCGTTGGCGCAGTAGAAGATGAGCGTCGCCGCCTTGTCCGCGGGAAGGTCGGACGCCGACACCTCCTCGTAGTCCACCCACTTGGCGCCCGGGACGTGCCCCTTCGCGTAGCGCTCCTGCGGGTTGTTGTCGTACACGAACACGCCGGGCTTGCCGAGCTTGTCCGCGACCTGGTCCACGGTCAGCTGCCCGAACGCCTCCGGGCCGGACTTGTGGCAGCCCGCCGATCCCAGGATCGCGACCAGCACTACGGCGGCGATCGTGCCGAACGAATGCACCATCGAGCGCCTCATTTCGCGATGAGATTGGTCTCGGTGAGCTCCCACGTCTTGTCGAACGTGTCGTCGATCTTCACCATGCCCAGCCCCTTGACGACGTAGAACACGCCCGGCCGCTTGATCGGGATCTCGGTCTTTTCCGGATCGACCTCGCCGCGGCCGCGCAGCTCGAACACGATCTTTTGTGCGTTCTTCCACTGCCCGAGGGTGGTCACCACCTCGGTCGTTCCCGGCTCGACGTGTACGTGGCGCTCGAGCTCGAGCTTGGCGGCCGCGTGCTTGGCTCCCGCCTTGCCAGCGTCCTCTCGCGTCACGTCCGCCTTCACCCTCTCGATCCAGCCGTTTCCGTCGATGATCCCGGCGTCGTTGACGAGCGTGACGTTGTCGTGCGCGGTGACGCTGTACGCCATGGCCACCGGGCCGCCCGGCTCGCCCGAGAACAGGATGCTCTCCAGCGGCACGGTCAGGCCCTGGGCGCTGCAGGTGAGCTGGTTCTTCACGACCCGTCCCTGGTAGAGCTCCTCGACGCCGATGGTGGCGTTCGGTTTCCCCGCGGCGTCCTTGCCGGGAGTGACCTCGACCACCTTGAGGGTGACCGTGGCCGCTCCCGCCTTCCAGGTCCAGGTGTTGCCGACGGCGAGCGGCATCGCCTTCAGACCGCAGGCGGGGGGCGGGCCGCCGACGGTCTTGGGCGGCTTGGCGAACGCGGCGGAAGCCGCGAAGACACAGGCAACGATGGCGATCCGTTTCACGACGCGTCTCCCAGGAATGCGCGCAGTATACTGAAAAACGGCTCCGCGGCCTCAAGATACGGCACGTGGCCACATGCTGTCAGGAGCTCGAACCGCGCGCCACAGGACGCGGCGGTGCCGTGGAGGATGCGCCAGTCGATGGGGTCGGCGTCGCCGTGGACGAAGAGCGTCCGCGCGCCGTCGAGCCCGGCCACCTCGTCGCGGAAATCGAACTCGCCCATGCTCCCGCGGATGACCTCGGCGGTGCGCGCCTGCACCTTGAACGGGACCAGGCCGTGGGCGAGGCGCGCGTCGGCGAAGTAGCCGGCCACGGTGAGGGTGAAGCGCCGCCGGCGGTACTCCTCGGGGTGAAGCTCCCGCAGGCCCGATCGCTCGAGCGCCTCCCGCTCCGCCGACACCCACGGCGACGACTGCGCGGCGGCGAGCGCCGCGTCGAGCGCCGCGCGGAAGCCGTGGTGCGGGGGCGCGGCCGACGCCAGCGCCAGCCGCGCGATGCGCCCGGGGTTGCGCGCGGCGTACATCATCGCCATGAGCCCGCCGAAGGAGTAGCCGACGAGATCGGCCGCTCCCACGTCGTCGAGCACCGCGCCCACGTCGCGCAGGTTCGCGTCGAAATCGAGGGCCGTCCCCGGCGCGACGGTGGACCGGCCGCAGCCGCGCTGATCGTAGAGCACCACCCGTCCGGGCAGGCGGGCGAACGCGGGAAGAAGGTAGTCGAGGCCCGCCGCCGGGCCGCCGTGCAGCACCACCACCGGGCGCCCCTCGCCGATCTCGTGCACGAACAATGAGGCGCCGTCGGGGGTGGTGAGGAAGCGATCCAGAGCGGCCAAAACGGGGCCAGTGGGCTCAGAACTTGGAGACGATCGAGCGGAAGCGCTCTTCGGTGCGGCAGCGGTCGAAATCGGGATCGGGACGATCCTTCCACTTCTTGCCCTTGCCGAAGATGCGGTTCGCGCAGTCCTCGATGTCCACCTTCGACGACGGCCAGCTCTGCATCTCCACCAGTCGGGCGAGCAGGTTGTTCGCGCATTGGCAGCGGCCGATGCGGCCGTAGGCGGCGCCGAGGTTGTACGTCGCCTTCACGTTGTAGGGGTCGGCCGCCAGCGCGGTGAAGTACTTGTCCATGGCCTGCTTGAGCAGAGCGCGCGCGTCGGCGGGCGCAAGGCCGATCTTTTCCGACTCGATCTGTGTCTTCAGCCCCTGCGTCGCATAGGCCTCCGCCTCGCTCATCGACAGCTCTTTGAGCGTCTTGGGCGGCAGGCCCTTGTTCGGCTCGATCGGCGGGCAGTCCGCCGGTCCGGCCACGGGCGTCTGCGGGGCGACGGCCGGCGTGACCGGCGTCGCGTTGGGACGAAGGGGTGTGGTCGCCGGCTTCTGCGTCCCGCCGCCGCACGCGCCGGCGAGGAGCGCCACGACGAGGAAGTTACTTGCCTTCGAGCGCACCGTCGGCCTCCTTCCGCATCCCGTCGAACGACGAGTCGGTCTTCTCGCGCGTCTTGAGCTCGGCCACCTGCGCCTGCAGATCGGCCTGCTTGCCGAGATCGTTCAGGCGGAGGAGCATCGCCTGCGCGCATTTCTTCTTGCCGACCTGCGCATAGACCGATGCCAGCGTGTAGGTGGCGAGCGGGCTGTACGGATCGCTCCGCAGCGCGTCGGCGAGGATCGTCACCGCGTCGTACGACTTCTTCTTGCGGTCCACGCAGCTGGCCGCCGCGTAGCCCTCCATCTTGTTGTCGGCGTCCTGGGCCAGTCCGTGCGACTGGCGCGCCTTCGCGGCCGACGTCGGCCACGACGGCTTGAGATCGAACGCGGTCTTGCACGTGTCCGGCTCCGGCGGACAGGCATCCGTCCCCGCCTTCTTCACCTCCTTCTTCTTCGGGTAGACCAGCGGCTCGGCTTGCCCGGAATAGGTTCCGCCGCACCCGAGCATCGCAAACACCACCACGAACGACAGGGCTTGGCCACGCATCGGGGGCGAGCGTAACCGAGAGCCCCACCGCGTTTCAAGTCATAGGAGCGCGACGAGGACCTGCTTGATCTCGGCGCGGGTCGCGTCATCCGGAGACTGGGCGAGCGCTCGCTCCCAGAACTCGCAGGCCTTGCGGCGGAAGCCGTGCCGCTGGTAGAGGACCGCCAGATTGCGCAGCGTCTGGAATCGTCCCGGCTCGAGGTCGACCGCGGTCTCGAGCTCCTGGATCGCGGCGAAGTCGCGCCCGCACGCGGCGTGGAGCAGCCCGATCTGGTGGTGGAGCGACGCCGACAGCGGATCGATCGCCACCGCCGCGTTCATCGACACCATCGCCGCGTCGTAGTCGCGCCGGCGGTATGCCTCCGCCCCCTCGGCGTAGAGGCGCTGGGCCTCCTGCGACAACGCGCGCGCGGCCGTCTCGATCGCCGATGCCACGCGCCCCGCCAGGGCCGCCTCGACGACGCGCACCAGGTCCTGGATCTGGAACGGCTTCTCGATCGTCGCGGCGACCCCGTACGATTCCTTGAGGTCGGCGGCGATGCGCCACCCCTTGTACACCGCGGTCATCATCACGATCGGGATGTGGGCGTAGCGCCGGCTGGATTTCAGGCGCTTGCAGATCTCGAATCCGTGCACGTCGGGAAGCATGGCGTCGAGGAGGATCGCGTCCGGCTCCTTCACCTTGATGTGACGGAACGCCTCGGCGCCGCCCTCGGCGTCGATGATCTCCCAGCCGCGCTGCGCCAGCGACTGGCGGAGGATGCGGCGGATCGCCGGCTCGTCGTCGACGACGAGCACGCGCGGGCGCGTGCGCACCGGCGGCGGCGTGGCGCTCGGGCCGCCGTAGGTCGATTCGCCGGTGAACGGCTCGCGCACCGGCGGCGGCGTTTTCGCCCGCTCGTGCTTGATCGCGGCCGACGGCCCCGGCGCGTCGGGCGGCGCCTTGGGGCCGCGCCACACCGCGTCGCCCTGGCGCTTCGCCGCGTACACCTCCGCGATCGCGGACAGGAGCTGCGCGCGGTGCGCGGCGTAGGCGATGACCTTCTTCCCGGTGAGGAAGCCGATCTCGCCGATCGTGGCTGGATCGTTCGGATCGGCCATCGCGACGAACAGGTGCCCCTGATCCTCGCGCACCGGCAGGGCGAGCAGCCGGCGCGCCGCATCCTCGCTCAGCCCGTCGACGATGTCGAGCGGGAGCACGAGCGAAGCCAGGTCCACCGCCGGCGTGCCCTGGTCCCGGCTGATGAGCTTGAGACGGCCGGTATCGTCGGAGCTGTCGGAGCGTGATGGCACGTCGAGGGCCCTCGGCTATAATAACCTCTGGTCTCATCCTTACGGAAGAAGAACGACGGAAGAAGAACGCCATGCGACTAGTCGGAGAACGTCGGGCCGTCGCGGCGGCCGTGCTTGCGTGCCTCGCGCTCCTCTTCGCGCTGGGTGCCTTCGGGGGCCCACCGCAGCTCTTCCCCATCTTCATCGGGATGCTCGCCGCCTACGTCGTCGCCTTTGTAGGAGTCGTCGCACTGTGGTTCTGGGCGCGTTGGTATGCGATGGGCCTCGGATTCTCCGGTCTGATCCTGGCGGCGATCGCCTCGTTCCAGATGGGCGGGCTCGAGCCCGAGATCCTGATCTTCGGCGGCGCGCACGTGCTCGTTTGCCTGATGCTCGTCGGCCACGGCGCGGCCTCCGCGTTCGACGGGCGGCGCGACTGGCGCGAGCGGTTTCGCCTCGACGACAACGGCGTGAACCGCCTGGGGAAAGCGGTCACGCGCGCGGGTGCGAGTCTGCCCTACCTCATCATGGCCGGTCTCGCGCCGAGGGACGGCATGGGCCTGGTGCTGGGCGCGCTGGCGCTCGTCGCCGGCGTGGCGGGTCTGCGCGCGCTCGTACAGCTGCGCACGTGGGGGCTGTTGGCGCTCGCGGGCGCCGGCGCGGCCGTGCTGGGATCCGGGTCGGGGCTGGTGTGGCCGTTCGCGTGGCCGTTGCCGCTCATGGCCGGCATCCTTTGCGCGGCCGCCGTGGCCCCGTTCGTTCCGGACATGTTGAGATCTCTTCGCGCGCGTTGACAGGGGCGCCCGAGGGTGGGATAAGACTTCACAATTCGGAGGTGCTTTCCATGAAGCTCAAGATGGCTGTCGCTTCATCCTTGGCTGCTGGTCTCTTGGCCAGCGTGCTCGCCATCGGGTCGGCTTTCGCGTGTGACGGCAAGGAGCACGAGAAGAACGCCCGGTCGGACAAGCCGGCGCCGACAGTCCTGGCGGCCAACGTCATGGCGGTGAACGTGAAGGTGAGCGGGATGCACTGCGAAGGCTGCGCCGACAAGATCAAGGCGGGGCTCGCCAAGCTCGACGGCATCGTGAACGTCGACGTCAAGGTGGCCGACGGGCTCGTCGCGGTGAAATACGACAAGACCAAGACGACCGCCGAGAAGATCGCCAAAGCCATCAACGAGTTGGGCTACAAGGCCGCGGCCGAAGCGTAGGTCCTTTCCCCTTTACAGCGGCGTCCCCCCCGTCTATAACACCGCTTCGTTTTCCGCTAACCCGCTGTGAGGTGATCCGCAATGACATCCGTGTTGAGCACGCTGGCTTCCGTCCAGCCAGCCGCTGAGGCCATGCGCCCCATGACCGAGAAGGACATCGTCCTTCCCGATTTCACGACCCAGAGCTTCCTCGGCATGAACGGCCACCAGCTGCTCACGTTCGGCATCGGGGTGTGCCTCCTGGGGATGGTGTTCGGTCTCGTGGTGTTCGCGCAGCTCCGCCGGCTGCCGGTGCACCAGGCGATGCGCGAGATCTCGGAGCTCATCTACGAGACCTGCAAGACGTACCTCGCCACCCAGGGTAAGTTCATCGCCGTCCTGTGGGCGTTCATCGCCGCGATCATGGTGTGGTACTTCGGCTTCCTCGAGTCGCTGCCCGTCACCAAGGTGGCGACGATCGTCGTGTTCTCGATCGTCGGCATTCTCGGCAGCACCGCGGTCGCCTGGTTCGGCATCCGCGTCAACACGTTCGCCAATTCGCGCACGGCGTTCGCGGCGCTGCGCGGCAAGCCGTTCGCGTGCTACTCGATCCCGCTCAAGGCCGGCATGAGCATCGGCATGCTCCTCATCTCGACGGAGCTCCTGATCATGCTGGTGATCCTCCTGTTCATGCCGGCCGATTTCGCCGGGCCGTGCTTCGTCGGGTTCGCCATCGGCGAGTCGCTGGGCGCGGCGGCGCTGCGCATCGCCGGCGGTATCTTCACCAAGATCGCCGACATCGGGTCGGATCTCATGAAGATCGTCTTCAACATCAAGGAGGATGACGCGCGCAACCCCGGCGTCATCGCCGACTGTACCGGCGACAACGCCGGCGACTCGGTGGGCCCGACCGCCGACGGGTTCGAGACCTACGGCGTGACCGGCGTCGCGCTCATCCTCTACATCATGCTGGCGCTCGATTCCCGCACCAACCCGGCGCAGGGCACCGTCCAGATCCAGCTCCTGGTGTGGATCTTCGCGATGCGCATCAGCATGATCATCGCCAGCGGACTGTCCTATCTCGTCAACGAAGCGATGGCCCGCGCGCGCTACGGCCACGCCGACAAGATGAACTTCGAGGCGCCGCTCACCCAGCTCGTGTGGTTGACGTCGGTCGTGTCGGTGGCGCTGACGTTCATCGTGTCGTACCTCCTCCTCCCCAACCTGGGCGACGGCACGCTGTGGTGGAAGCTGGCGACCATCATCACCTGCGGCACGCTCGCCGGCGCGATCATCCCCGAGGTGGTGAAGGTCTTCACGTCGACCAACTCCGGTCACGTGCGCGAGGTGATGACCGCGTCGCGCGAGGGCGGCGCATCGCTGAACATCCTGTCCGGCCTGACCGCGGGGAACTTCGCCGCCTACTGGCTCGGTCTCATCATCGTGGCCCTCATGGCCGTCGCCTATGCCGTTTCGACGCAGGGCCTGTTCGATCAGCTGGCGATGAAGGCGCCGGCGATCTTCGCGTTCGGCCTGGTGGCGTTCGGCTTCCTCGGCATGGGTCCGGTGACCATCGCCGTGGACTCCTACGGGCCGGTCACGGACAACGCGCAATCGGTGTACGAGCTGTCGGTCATCGAGACCCTGCCGAACGTCAAGGCCGACGTGAAGAAGGAGTTCGGCTTCGAGCCCGATTTCGACCGCGCCAAGCACTTCCTCGAGGAGAACGACGGCGCCGGCAACACGTTCAAGGCCACGGCCAAGCCGGTGCTCATCGGCACGGCGGTCGTGGGCGCGACGACGATGATCTTCTCGATCATCATGTTCCTCACCGGCGGGTTGACCATCAACATGGACAAGCTGTCCATGCTCCATCCGCCGTTCCTCCTGGGCCTCGTGACCGGGGGCGCGGTCATCTACTGGTTCACCGGCGCGTCGACGCAGGCGGTATCGACCGGCGCCTACCGCGCCGTGCAGTTCATCAAGGCGAACATCCGTCTCGACGGCGTGGAGAAGGCGTCGGTGGGCGATTCCAAGCGCGTGGTCGAGATCTGCACCCAGTACGCGCAGCGCGGCATGTTCAACATCTTCCTGACCGTGTTCTTCTCCACGCTGGCGTTCGCCTGCCTCGAGCCGTACTTCTTCATCGGCTACCTCATCTCGATCGCGCTGTTCGGTCTGTACCAGGCCATCTTCATGGCCAACGCCGGCGGCGCGTGGGACAACGCCAAGAAGATCGTCGAGGTCGAGCTGAAGGAGAAGGGGAGCGCGCTCCACGCGGCGACCGTCGTGGGCGACACCGTGGGCGACCCGTTCAAGGACACGTCGTCGGTGGCGCTGAACCCCATCATCAAGTTCACGACCCTGTTCGGCCTGCTCGCGGTCGAGCTCGCCATCCAGATGACGAGCACCGTGCGCTTCGCCCTGTCCGCGGCGTTCTTCATCGTGTCGCTGACGTTCGTGTACCGGTCCTTCTACGGCATGCGCATCGTCGCCGAGAAGGAAGCCGGCGAGGCCGCCGCCCCCGCGGTCGCGGCGCACAAGTAGATCCTGCTCAATTCTTGAGGACCGGCTCGAGCTCGTCGCCCTCGAGCACGAACGGCGACCGTTTCGCCGCGCGCAGCGCATCGGCGGGGTCGGCGAGGTGGATGTCCCAGAGCGAGACGGGGCCGATGGCAAATGCGGCGTAGGCTCCGGTTCCGCCAGCGTCGGGCCGCCCGCCCCAGCCCGCAAGTTGCGTCGCAATAAGCAGGCGCCCGGTTCCGGCATCCCATACACGCGCCATCCCCGCGTCGTCCACGGAAACGATGCGCTGTCGGTCGCCGGTGAATGCGGCGTCACCCGCTGGCGCTCGCCGCCAGCAACCTGACAGGCGCGGCGCCGACCCGATGCGCCAGAGTCTACGGCAGTTGCAATCGCAGGCGGCCTCTGGCGCCGAGGCTCACGAGCGGGCGGATGTTCTTGCCCGCGCCGTGAAAATGCCTGTCGGCCGTGAGCGCGACCGGGATCTTGAGCTCTGCCATGAGGACGAGTGAGGTACAGTCCGTGAAGGACAGCTTGGGCGCCTGAGGCGCGAGCCGCCGGAACAACTGCCCCGCTTTCGACCTGCGCGCCGGATCGATGGGAAAGAGTGTGATCTCCTCGCCGACGATCTGCTCGTCCACGAGGTCGAGAAACCGGACCGCGACCCGCGGCCCCGCCGCGGCATTCAGCCCCGTGACCGCCTCGTCGATCACGTAGTCGCTGGTGACGATGACCCAGCCATCCCGCTCCAGGGCCGCATCGGCTTCGACCGCGATGGCATGCGCTGGGTCCGAAGCGTTCGAAAGCGCCAGGAACGCCCACGTGTCGTAGAAGCAGGCGCGCACGCGCTACGGCTGCCGGCGTCGAGGTTGTCGTGTCCGCGTCGTCTGCGCCGAATAAATCGTTTCATCCGCCGCGGCGGAGATCGGCGCGCCCTCGTAGATCCCACGTCGCAGACGACGCCTGGCCTCGGCCGCGCGCTGGCGCAGGATGTCGCGGTCGAGCCCCGCCCGTCCGCGCGCCACGACGTGCTCGGCGCCTTCGGTGAGGAGCTCGGTAACCGTTTTGTTCCGCGCCGCGGCGAGCTTCTTCAGCTCGTGGCGAAGGTGGTCGGGCAGGTAGAACGTGGTCTTCGTGGCGCCCACGGGCTCTATCATGGGCGGGGGCTGTATATCTGTCAAGCTGTATGGCGGGCTTACCCGGGCCAGATCTCCGCGGCCGCTCGCGCCACCAGCTCCAGCTTGGCCCGCTGGTCCTCGGCGGTGAGCGCGTTGCCGCGCACCGAGGTGGCGAAGCCGCACTGCGGGCTCAGCCCCAGCCGCTCGCGCGCCACCAGGCGCGCCGCCTCGGCGACCCGCGCCGCCAGCTCCACCGTCGTCTCCCGGCGTCCCGATTTGGTGGTGACCAGGCCGAGGATCGCCATCTTGTCGTCGGGCAGATGGCGCAGCGCCGCGAACGACCCGGCACGCGGGGAATCGTACTCGAGGAGCAGCCGCTGGGCGCGCGTGCCGCGAAACAGCGCCGGCGCCAGCGGCTCCAGGTCGCCCTCGGCCAGCCAGCGGCTGCTCTGGTTGCCGCGGCACACGTGGACGGCGAAGGCGATCTCCGGCGCGCCCGCCATCACCGCGTCGTCGAGCGCCAGCGCCCTGTCGAGCCAGCGCCCCGCGTCGCCGTCGCCGCGCGTGTAGAAATCGCGCCAGCGCGGCTCGAGCAGCAGCGGATAGTGCGGCGCGTCGATCTGGACGTAGCGCGCCCCGCGCCGCGCCAGCTCGGCCACCTCCTCGCGGTACAGGTCGACCAGATCGGCGAGGAACGCGTCCGCCGTGGCGTACGCGGCGCGCGACCGATCCGGCATCCAGTAGCCGTCGAACAGGCTCGGGCTGGGCAAGGCGACCTTGGCCACGCGGCCGGTGCGCGCGCGCAGGTAGTCGAATTCGTCGGCGACGAACCATCGGCGGCGGCGGAGCTTGCCGACGACGGCCAGGTCGACCGGCCGCGCGATGCGCAGCTCGCCGCCCTCGCCGCGCCATTCCCCCCACACGTACGCGTCCAGACCCAGGCCGGCGAAGCCGTCGAGCGCCTCGGGGACGGCGCTCTGGAAGCTGACCCGGCGCTGCTCCCCGTCGGTGACCACGGGCAGGCCCGCCGCCTCCTGCAGCGCGATGGCGGCGTCGACCGCGCGATCCTCGGCCGCGCGCAGCCCGCCCGCGTCGAGCTTGCCGTCGGCGAACGCAGCCTGCGCCGCCCGCAGCTCCGGCGGGCGCAAGAGGCTCCCCACGACGTCGGCGTGCGCGGCGATCACCGGCCCGAGCTTATCTCCGCCAGCAGCGCCTTCCAACCCTCGCGCTCGCGCGCCGGATCGACCAGCGGGCGGAGGCGCTCGCACCGATCCGCGAGCGCGCGCAAGAACGCGCCGTCGCGCTCGCATCGCTCCAGCAACGAGGCCAGCGCCGCCGTGTCTCCGACGGGGAAATATCCGGGATAGTCCTCGCCCAGGATGCCGACGGATCCGTCGATGCGCGACGACACCACGGGCACGCGCGCGGCCAGCGCCTCCGAGATCACGTTGGCGCCGCCCTCCAGGCGCGAGGTCACCGCCAGCAGCCGGCAGCGCGCCAGGATCGCCAGCGCGTCCGCGCGCGGCCGCTCGCCGAGCCACTCGTAGCGCGGGTTGGCCTCCGCCTCGGCGCGCGCCGCCTCGGCCCACTCGTCGCCGAGGGCGCCGCCCACCTGCAGCACGCGCAGCCGCGACTCGGGGGGCAAGAGCCTCGCGGCGGCGGCGGCGCGCAGCGGGTCCTTGACCTCCCGCAGGTGGCCCAGCACGCACACGTCGAAACGGCGGGGATCGGGCGGCTCGCCCGCGACGGCGCGCGCCGACTGCACGATCGCGCGGGCGCGCCCGCGCAGCTCGGGCGGCAGCGCCCGCGCGGCCAGCGGCTGCAGGGTCACGATGCGCTGCGCCAGCTCGAGCGCGCGCAGCGCCTCGGGCGAGCGAGGCAGGTCGTCGTAGAGGTCGGTCCCGGTGAGCGCGACGATCGTCGGGATGCCGGCCGCCACGGCCCGCGCGACCGCCGGCGCGCTCTTGCGCGCGTGCAGCCCGATCACCACGTCCCAGCCCGCTCCGGCGGCATCGCCGTCGGCGAGATCCTCGCGCAGCCGCGCGCGGTGGCCGAGCTCGCGCAGGCGCTTGGCCCAGCGCAGCGCGGTCACCCGGTTGCCCTTGCGCGAGCCGGCCGGCGCCGGCGTGACCAGACAGATGTTCATCGCGCGCAGGTGCGAAAGCCGGCCCACGCGTCGCGCCGGTCGGGCGTGTAGAAGTTGCGCCAGGTGTTGCGCAGGAGGCGCGCCGCGGTGGCCCAGCAGCCGCCGCGCAGCACCTTGTGCGTCCCGAACCAGGGCTGCGAGTAGTCGCGATACGGATCGGCGACGAACCCGGGATAGGCGGAGAACGTGGTCGTGGTCCACTCCCACACGTTGCCGATCATCTGGCGGCAGCCGCTCGTCGTGTCGCCGGCGGGCAGCGCGCCCACGTCCACCGGCCGGCCGGCGCGCCAGCCGAGGTTCGCGCGTGCGGCCTCGGGCGGCTCCTCGCCCCAGGGGAAGCGCCGTTTTTCCGGGCCGCCCGCCGCCAGCTCCCACTCCGCCTCCGTCGGCAGCCGCCGCCCCGCCCACGCGCAGTAGGCCTCCGCCTCCCACCACGCGACGTGCACAATCGCGCGGTCGGGGTCGAGCGGCCGCCAGCGATCGAACTCGCGCCGCCACCACGCACCCCCGTCCCGCCGCCAGTACAGCGGCGCCTCGGCGGCCTCGCCGGCGCGCCACGCCCACCCGTCCGGGGACCACAGCTCGCGCCGGCGGTAGCCGCCGTCGTCGACGAAGCGGGCGAACTCGCCCTCGCTCACCGCCGCGCGCGCGATTGCGAACGGCGCCAAGTCGACGGCGTGGGCCCACTTCTCGTTGTCGAACACGAACGGCTCGGCCCCCGGGCGCGCGCCCAGGTCGAGCGTGCCGCCGGCCACCTCGACGTCGCCGGCCAGCGCCCCGCCCGACGGCGGGGCCGAGACCGGCAGCTCCGGCGGGGGGTAACCGAGCGTCTGCCGGGTGTAGGTGAACGCCTCGCAGTGCATGTCCTCGTGAAACACGCTGAGGCGGACGAAGTAGCGCTCGTCGTCGGAGAGGCCGCGCTCGAGGCGCTCCAGCACGCGGTCGCGCGTGTCCTCGAGGTAGCGCACGGTGGCGGCGCGCTCGGGCAGGGGCAGATCCCAGCGCACGTCGTGCGGGATGGCGCTGGAGTCGTAGAGCTCGTCGCGCCCTCCGCCGAACACCCAGTGATCCTGAAACCAGCCGACGTGCCCGATCTCCCACAGAAGCGGGTTGACGATCGCCAGGCGCGGGCCCATGAGCTGCGCGAGGTCGAGATCGGCGACCAGCGCGAGGGTGCGCGCGCGCGCGTCCTTCACCCATTCGGCCAGCACGCGGTCGATCGCCTCGGGCGCCACGCGCGCAGTGTAGCGTGATCCGGGCCGGGCGCGCCAAGCGGCCGGCCGCCACGACCGGCTTGCCGCGGCGGCCCCGGGCGTTTACATGTGGCCCCAAAGGAGACTCACATGAGGCGAAACAGCGCGCTGTCTCTGGTCCTCCTTCTGGCCGCTGTCGCGTGGGCGCGGCCGGGGCGGGCCGCACCGACCTGCGACGAGATCCTCGCGGCGATCGCGGATCGGACCGCCGACGTCACCTGCGTCGAGAGCACCGACCTCACCACCCACAACTCGGCCACGACGCCGCCCAACAATTCCATCCCCGGGCTGCCGCCCGGCGCCTTCACCCCCCAGACCGACCGCAACGTCATCTCTCCCGATCCTCCGAATCGCACCGCCATCACCAAGGTGGTGCCGGGCATCCAGGTGACCGGCCGCTTCGCCGACGACCCCACCGGCGAGGCCCGCTTCCTGCTCCGGCTGCCGAACGACTGGAACGGCAAGCTCGTGGTCGCCGGCGCCTCCGGGACGCGCAGCGAGTTCAACGGCGACTTCGCCTGGAGCGATTTCGTGGTGCAGAAGGGCTATGCCTACGCGTCCCAGAACAAGGGCGTCCTCAACCTGAAGATCGTCAGCCTGGCGTCGCCCACGCCGCCCGCGACCGATCCGGCGCCGTGCCGCCTCAATCCCGCCTCCACCATCTGGGTCCATTTCTTCGACGACGATCCCGCGAAACCGTTCACGCAGTGGACGCAGTACATCGTCCGCGCGACCCGGCTCGCGCGCGACGCGGTGAAGGCGGCTTACCACCACCATCCCCGCCGCACCTACGCCGTCGGCACGTCCAACGGCGGCTACCAGGTGCGCCGGGCGCTCGAGGAGGCGCCGGAGCTCTTCGACGGCGGCGTCGACTGGGAGGGCACGTTCATCGATCCGCGCGGGCCGAACCTGCTCATCGACCTGCCGCCCGCGGTCAGGAACTTCCCCGCCTACGTGGCTTCGGGGTTCGACCCGAACGGCCAGGCGGCCGGGAACATCCGGGCCGCCGGCTATCCGCCGGATCTGGTCAGCGGCGCGGTGTCGCTGTGGGGCCTGTACTGGGGGCAGTTCTGGGAGGTCACGCAATGCCAGTGGCAGAAGCGCTTCGACCCCACCTTCACCACGTACGTCGACGGACCGAACAACGTGGACGGGACCGGCGGGTACGACTACGCCGCGCGCGTCGCGGCCGACCCCTCCATCTTCCGCGACGTCGCCGCGGTGGCCACGACCGGGAAGATCCGGCGGCCGCTCATCACCGTGGCGGGGACGATGGACGCGCTGCTGCCGATCGAGCGCGGCGCGCGCGCCTACGAGGCGCTGGTGACCGCCCGGCGCTCCGACGACGCCGACGACCCTGGCGACGACGAGGGCCGGAGAGCCGAGTATCGCCTGTACGAGGTCCAGAACGGAAACCACATCGAGACGTTCAAGAACGTTTTCCCGCAGCTGGAATTCGTCCAGCCGCACGCGCAGCGCGCATTCGATCTGCTCGTCGATCACGTGGAGCAGCGGACCCTGCTGCCGCCGAGCCAGTGCATCCCCAGGGGCGGCGCGATCTCGGCGAGCCCGAGCGCGCCGGGCCACTGCGCCGAGCTGTTCGCGCCCTAGGCTGTACTCGACTCGTTCTGCAGCGCCTCCCACACCGCGCGGCACAGCGCGTCGGGGCGGAGGCGCGGGCCGCCCAGGGCGTGGTGCATCGACCGCGCGAGCGCGCGCGTCTGGTCGATGAAGTCGTCGAGCGGCTTGAAGTGCATGCCGATGGCCCCGTCCTCCTCGCGCTCGCTCCGCATCTCGACCTTGCACCGCTCGTTCGTCTCCGTCGCGTGGTGGTCGCGGCAGGTCGTGGGCCGGACGGGGTAGATCGTGCACCGCCCTTCGCGGTTGAACGCGCACATCACGCCGCGCACCTGCTGGCGCCGGTGCGCCTGCGCCTGCGCCGCGACGTCGCCCCGGGCCGCCGCGTCGAGGATCGGCTCGAAGCCGTCGACCGCCGCCGCCAGCCAGGCGGGGTAGGCGGCGACGAATGCGTCGCGCACGGCCTCGTTCTGCGGCAGGCGCAGCCACGCGGCGATGCGCAGCGCCTCGGCGCGGAACACGGTGACCGGCTGCACGCAGCAGTAGTTGCAGCCCTCGGCGCAGGCGATGCGGATCTTGCGCGCGGCCGCGGCCTTCGCACGGTCGGCGCAGCCGACGTCGACCTGCCCGTGGATGATCCCGACGATCTGCACCGCGTCCCCGGGCGTCAGCGTGCGCGGAAACCGCCGCCGCCCCTCCACGTAGCCGGCGTTGGACAGGAGCTCGCGAATGAGCCCCATGATTCGCTCGGCCTCTCTCGTCACGTCACTGTCCGACGTTCGCTCGCGCGGGCTCGGCGCGCCAGGTCGCTCGGCTGCCCCTCGCTCCAGGGGCGCGCTTCTGTGGCCCGCGCTCGCTCACTTGGGCGGCGGGGGGGCCGAGCCCTCTTCGCGCATCACGATGAGGCGGTACTTCTGGAAGCCGGGACCGTTGGGGACGCCCTTGGCATTGGACCGCCCCGCCGTGAACATCACCGTGTAGAGGAGACGATAGGGGATGTCCTTGTCGGCGATGATCGTCAGCTCGTGCGGCGGCTCCTCGCCGGCGAGGATGTTGTACATCTGCTGGTGGTGCTCGGACAGGACGGCTTTGAGCTTGCCGATCTCGACGCCGAACTGCCCCTCGGTCTTCTCCGACGCGTCCACGTCGCCGTTCAGCACCTTCACGACCGGACTCCCCTCGACGAGGATCGCGCTCTTGGCGATGGTGACCGTCTTGGAGTGCTCCTGGTTCTGCTCGGGCATGCGCGTGGACGACGGCGACAGCGCCACCGCGATGTTGAGCGGGCTCGTCGTGACGGTGAGGTTCATGATCAAGAACACGAGCAAGATCGTGATCATGTCCATCATGGCGACGAGGTTGATGTGGTTGACTTCCTCGCCCTCGGGCACGCGCCGCTTGGCCTGGCGGATGATGTGGCGCGCCTCGTGGATGCCGATCGCCATTACTGGATCCCCGACGAGAAGATGACGCCCGGGAACAGGATCGTCCCGTCCTTGGCCTCGCGCACCGAGTCCATCGCCGCCACGACCGTCTGGTAGGGAATCTCGCCGTCCACCATGAGATACACCTCGGTCGCCTTCATCGGGCGGCAGTCGGTGAGCGGATGCTGGGTGTTGGCGATGATGCAGGCGGGCTTGCCGTCGAGCTCGCGGAGCATCGGCTTGGACCCCCACCGGCGCTTGACGATCTCCGACGCCGCATCGGTGATCTGGCCGAAGTCGTACTCCACCCCGGGCTTCTTGGCCGGGACCTTCAGCTTGGGCGCGGCGAGCGTGCCCTCGAGCCCCGACAGGGAGAACAGCTGCGCCTCCGCCTTGCCCACCGCCAGGACGAGCTGCACCGGCGGCTCCTCCTGCGGGTTCTTCGACGGGTCGGTGGGGGCGGCGCCCTCCGAGTACTCGGGCAGGGCGGAGTTGATGCTGCCCAGGACTAGCCCGGTCGCCACCGACGCCAGCAGGAACAGCACGATGTTGGTGATGATGTCGAGGTAGGGGATGAGGTTGATCTCGCCGCCCTCGAGCTCCTCGACCTCGATCTCCTCCTCGCGCTTCTGCATCGCGAGGCGGGCGCGAGCGCGGACCTGCGCGGCGTTCATGCGGTTACCCCTGGGTTCCGCCCTCGCCCAGCGTGTTCTCGAGCCGCAGCGAGAAGGACTCGAGATCGCTCATGACGCGCTTCGCGGACGAGGAGAGAATGAGGTGGGCTACCATACAAACCACGGCGATGAACAGACCCATCGCCGTGTTGTACATGGCCTCGGAGATGCCGTTCGACAGCTTGGTCTGGCGCTCGGCCGGCAGGGCGAACGCCACCGCGTGGAAGATGGTGATGAGGGCGGTGACCGTGCCGAGCAGCCCCAGGAGCGTCGCGATGTTGGCCAGGGACCACAGCGCGCCGATGCGCACCTTGATCTCGGGGGTTACGTCCACGATCGCCTCTTCGATGGCCTGGGCCACGGCGGCCTCGCCCTTGTGGACCTTGTTCAGGCCGGCCTTGGCCACGCGGGCCACCGGCGCGCTGGTCGCGTCGCAGAGCTTCTTGGCGCGGTCGATGTTGTTGGAGGCGAGAAGGCGCTTGATCTGCTCCAGGAAGGCTTTGGAGTTGATGTGGCCGCGGCCCAGAAAGTAAATCGCCCGCTCGACGATGATCGCGATGACCACCGCCAGGCAAACGATATTCATGATCATGAAGGGGCCGCCCTTCTGAACGACTTCCTTAATGGTGTCGAACATTGATCTCCTCCGCGGCGGCGGTTCCCCCGCCGCTCCGCGCCTTCAGACGGGACCTCAGGGTCGGTCCAGGTATATCCGAAGTACCAGTCAAGTCAAGCCCTTAGTCCACTACTGCCCCGTCGGAGATCGGAGCGTCGTGGGGTCGCGCATCGCTCGGACCGCCGTCAGGAGCGGATGGATCGGGCGGCGCGCCCGCGGCGATCCAGCGGCGGATCGCATCCATCTTCTGCGCGCACAGGAGCACGCTGTTCGGCGGCATGAGGCCGCCGTCCCCCAGCGGCCCAGGCGCGGCGCCGATCTTCACCATCACGTAGCTGTGCATGGGATCGCCCGGCACCACGCGCACCCATCCGGGCTCTTGGGCGGGGACATTCACCAGCTGATCATAGGCTTGGGCAGGGGTCAGGTTCAACTTCCCCGCGGGGCGCGTGCCCTGGTGGCAGGCGCTGAACGCGGAGCACGAGACTTTGAGCACATTGTCGCGGATCCACGGAAAGTCCGAATGCCTCTCCGCCTCGACGCACTTGCCGCTCGGCGCCGCGTCCGGCCCTTCGCCCCCGAAGTGGATCGCCGTGTCGCAGCCCGCGAGCAGCGTCAACAGGACGGCGGCGGCCTCTCGCACCGGGCGCATCTTGGCACGCCGCATCAGGGAAAGCCAACTGAGCGGGAGAACTCCTCGGCGGACACCGACGCGGTGAACGCGCGCGGCACGGTGCCGCGCGCGAACGGCACCCACGTCGCGACCGGCGACCCGGGGCCCACCGGCTCGCCGCTCGTCTCGCTGGCGCGCACGAACGTCACGTCGGGTGGGGGCACGAAGTCGCGCGCCGGCTGGTCCGCCACGGCGACCTTCATGTAGTCGAGCCAGATCGGCAGCGCGGTCGTCCCGCCGGTCGTGTCGTGGCCGATCGGCTTGAAGTTGTCGCGGCCGACCCACACGCCGGCGATGAAGTCGGGCGTGTAGCCGATGAACCACGCGTCGCGGAAGCCGGTCGACGTGCCGGTCTTGCCCGCGGTCGGGCGGCCGAGCTCCTGCGCCTTCCTGCCGGTGCCGCGGCGCACCACGCCCTTCATGAGGTCGACCATGAGATACGCGATCTCCGGCGCGATCGCCTGCGTCGGCGCCGGCGCGGGAGCGTCGTAGAGCGCGCGCCCGTCGTCGTCCGTGACTTTGGTCACGAAGCGCGGCGTGATCTTTCTGCCGCCGGCGGGGAACGCCGCGAAGGCGGCGGTCATCTCGACCAGCGACACGTCGGGCGTGCCGAGCGCGATCGAGATGTGGCGCGGGATCGGCGTCGTGATGCCCAGCGCGCGCATCGTCTTGCGCACGGCGTCCACGCCCACCGCGAGCGTCAAGCGCACGCTGACGGTGTTGATCGAGTACGCCAGCGCGGTCTTGAGCGTGATCGGACCGAGGAACTTGCCGGCCTGGTAGTTGGACGGCGCCCACACGCCCGTGGCGGTGCGGACCGCGATGGGCGCGTCGGGGACGATCGACAGCGGCGTGAATCCGTTCGTCAGCGCCGTGGCGTAGATGAACGGCTTCATCGCCGACCCGGCCTGGCGGCGCGACTGGATGGCGCGGTCGAAGACGCTCCGGGCGTAGTCGTACCCGCCGACCAGCGAGCGCACGTCCCCCGTCGCGGGGTCCATGCCCACGAGCGCCGCCTGGACCTCGGGAGCCTGGGCGAGCGTGAGGCGGTTCCCGCCGGGCGCGAGCGCGACCGGCAGGACGTCGCCGGCGACGACGCGCTGCCGCTTGTCTCCCTTCCAGCGGATCACGCGCGCCGCGTCCTCGTCGGTGAGGCGGAGCGTGCGCGGCCCGAGATCGACGTCGATCGAGCGCTTGCCCACCGCCACGACCACGCCGGCGTAGGCGAGGCCGGGGAGGATCTCGGCGAGGAGGCCGCCCGCGTCCGCGCCCGCCAGGCGCGGCGGCCCGCTGGTGGCGGCGTCGCGATCGGCGCCGTCCAGGTGGCCGATCGGGCCGCGGAAGCCGAGGCGGCGGTCGAGCGCCTCGAGGCCGCGGCGCAGCGCCGCGTCCGCGGCGAGCTGGCGGCGCAGATCCAGCGTGGTGTGGATGCGGAGGCCGCCGCCCGCGAGGGTGCGGTCGCCGAGCTCGGCCGCGGCCCAGCGGCGCACGTGCTCCACGAAATAGGGCGCCGCCACGGTGGACAGGGGCTCGGAGCGCGCCACCAGCGCCAAGGGCTCGCCGCGCGCCGCGCCCGCCTGCGCGCGGGTGAGGAGGCCGTCCTCGGCCATCCGGTCGAGCACATAGGCCTGCCGCTCGCGCGCCCGTGCGAAGTCCTTGTAGGGGTTGAGCTTCGTCGGCGCCTTGGGCAGACCGGCGAGCATCGCCGCCTCCGCCACGGTCAGGTGCTCGACGTCCTTGCCGAAATAGGTCTCCGCCGCCGCCTGCACGCCGTACGCGCCGTGACCGAGATAGACCTGGTTCAGGTAGATGAAGAGGATCTGGTCCTTGGTGAGCTCGCGCTCGACGCGCACGCTGAGGATGAGCTCTTTGGCCTTGCGGATGAACGTCCGCTCATTGGTGAGGAGCAGCATGCGCGCGACCTGCTGGGTGATGGTCGAGGCGCCCTGGCGCACGCCGCCGGCGACGTAGTTTTCCCACGCGGCGCGGGCGATGCCCCACGGGTCGAAGCCGTGGTGGGTGCGAAAGCGCCGGTCCTCCGCCGCGATGAACGCGTTCTGCACGTGGGGCGGGATGCGCGCGAGCGGGGTGAGGACGCGCTTTTCCAGGTAGAACTCGCCGATGAGCTGGCCGTCGGCGGAAAAGACGCGCGTGGCGCGCGCCGGTTCGTAAAAGAGCACCTTGTCGAGGCTCGGGGGCAGATCCCGCGCGATCTCCTTGTAGACGAACGTCGTACCTCCCGCGGCGAGCGCCAGGCCCCACGTCACGAGGAGCCCGAGGACGCGAACGACGGAGAAGCGCTTCATGCTCCCGGAAGTTGCGCTTCGCGCGCCCGATCTCACATTAGATTTGGTATGTCCGCGCGGGGCATCCTGGTCAACTTTTGCATCGTATCGTGCTCGGCGGCTGCGCTGGCCGAGCCCCGCGCGATCGACCCGCCGGACGTGCCCGCCAAGCTGCCGACGGCGTTCGCGGCGCCGGCGTTCGAGAACCGCTCCGGAGCGGGCGGGCTCGACTGGCTCACCGTCGCGTTGCCGTTCGCCCTGGCGGAGAAGCTCGAGGCCCATCCCGGCCTCCGCTCGCTGGGCGGGCCGCTCGAGGTCGCCGACGGCGACGCCGGGGCGGCGCTCGTCTTCCGCGGCTCGTTCTCGCGACCCAACTGGCGGCTCGAGATCAAGCTGACGCTCGCGCGGAACGGGCAGATCGTGGGCGAGGAGACGCGCCGCGGCGACTTCTCCGAGTGCTTCGAGATGCTCGAGGACGCGGCGGGGGCGCTCCTCGCCAAGGCGGGAGAGCCGGTGCCCGAGGCGGCGCTGGCCGCGTTCCGCCGGCGCCCCACGCGCGATTTCTACGCGTTCACGCTGTTCGGGCGCGGGCTCCTCGCGCTCACGGGCAAGGACGCCGAGGCGCAGGCGTCCGTGAAGAGCCTCGAGCGGGCCGTGTTCATCGACCCGCGCCTGGCCGAGGCGCACCGTGCGCTGGGCGTCGCGTGGGAGAAGCTGGGGCAGCCGGGCAAGGCGCGCGGCCAGCTCGCCTACGCGCTCGATCTCAAGCCCGACTCGTACTGGCCGATCGCGCTCCTGGCCCGCGCGGCGCGCGCCGCCAAGGATCGCGACGAGGCGATGAATCTCGCGGCGAAGGCGCTCGCGCTGCGGCCGTGGGATCACGACATGCGCTACCTCCTCGGCGAGATGCTGTGGGAGGAGGGGGACGAGGCGCGGGCGCAGCGCGAGCTCGAGCGCGTGACCGCGGCCGCGCCGGACCATCTGCCCGCCCGGCGGATCCTGGTCCTCGTCCACGCATCCAAGGGCGACCTCGACAAGCTGGCCGCGGAGCTCACGCGGATCGTCGAGCTCGATCCCGAGGACGTCGACGCGCGCGTGGATCTCGGCGCCGCCGACGCGGCGCTGGGGCGCGAGGAGGACGCGATCGCCGCGTACCGCGCGGTGCTCGCGGCGCACCCGCGCCACCTCCAGGCGCTCAAGCTCCTGGGCGACCTGCACCGGCGGCGCGGCGAGCTCGCAGACGCGATCGCCTGCTACGAGCGCGCGGTCAAGGCCAACCGCGCCGATCCGCGCGCGTACTTCCTCCTCGGCTCGGCCTACACGTCGGCCGGGCAGACCGACAAGGCGCTGCGCATCTACCTCCAGGCGCAGCGGTTCCCGCGCTACCTGCCCGAGACGTACTCCAACCTCGGCGCGCTCTACTACCAGAAGGGCGCGAACGAGGAGGCGCTGTGGTACCTGCGCGCGGCGGCGACGTCACGCCCCGACAACCCGCGCATCCACTACAACTACGGCCTGGCGCTGGCCCGCGCGCACGCGCGCGACCGCGCGCTGGGGGAGTTCCTGCGCGCGGTCGAGCTCGCGCCCGACGACGCCGAGATGCACTTCGCCCTCGGCGTGGCCTACCTGCGCTTAGGCCGCGTCGAGGACGCCGAGAAGGCGTTCGGCGAGGCGGTGCGCCTCGACCCCGAGCACGAGGGCGCGCGGCAGAATCTCAAGGTGCTCGATGAGCTGCGCAGGAAAGCCACCGACGGCGAGGTGAGGATCGAGTAGTCAGTCGCATCTCAGCGCGATCGACCAGCCGTCGTGGATGTACGTCTGCCGCACCGTGCCGGGCTCGCCGCACGCCTCGGGGCGATCGGCGGGGATGAGGCACAGCTCGTGGCGCCCGGCGAGCGTCTGGAATGCGCCCTTGCCCGCCTGGCCGACCTCGCCGAGGAGGCTCTCGTCGACGTAGACGCGCAGGGTGCCGGCGCACGACGCGTTGTCGACGAAGAACGTGGCGGTCGATGCCGGCGCCGGACGGGGCGCGGTCGGCCCAGGGGGGACGGCCACGGCGACCGCGGCCCGCGGCTGGGCCGGCCGGGGCGCGGCCGCCGCGCCGCGCTCCATCTCGTCGCCCCTGGCGACGAGCGCCGCCGGATCGCAGCCGCGGAACTTCACCTCGGCCTGGAGCTCGGTCTGGAACGCCGCCTTCATCTCGCGGAAGTCCTTCAGCGTCTCGGGGTAGAGCTTGAGCGCGCGCGCCACCTTCCAGCGGTAGTCGGGCGTGAGCCCGGCGGTCTCGCCGAGCGAGTCGAGCTCGCGGATCGATCCCGCCAGCGCCTCCAGGTCCTTGCCGAGCCGGTGGAACGTCTGCCCGGCGCGCGCCGCGCGCGCGTACGCGGCGGCGACGCCGTCGGCCGGGCACCTGCGCCCGCGCTCGGCGCCGAGCGTGAGCAGCGCCGACTGCACGCCCTTCTGGAACTCCACGCGCGCGCGCTGCATGTCCGCGTGCACGGCGACGAAGCGATCGACGTAGCGCCGGTACTCGCGCACGTCGCCGAACACCGTCTCGATCTTGGGGTCGCCCTCGCCGCGGAATCCGGCGGGGACGTCTCGATCGGCGCGCGCGGCGAGCGACGCGAGGACGACGGACAGCGCCGCGAATGCGCGCACGCGTAGATTGTGGCCGACGCGCGCGCCGCTCGCCAGTTTGCGCTTGTCCCCGGCGCGGTTCCGGGGTAGGTAGGCGGCATGTCGGACGACAACGTCAAAGAGGAGCTGGAACGGCTTCGAGCGGAGAACGAACGGCTCAAGAAGCGTTCGGCCCGCGGGGTCACGCTCAAGGTGAGCGAAAAGGGGGCGCTGTCGGTCTACGGGCTGGGGCGGTTCCCGGTCACCCTCTACAAGGAGCAGTGGCTCCGCCTCCTCGACATGAACGACGACATCCGCGCGTTCATCCGGGAGAACGAGGGCACCCTCAAGTCGAAGGACTCCGCGTAAGTACCTGTAACTCCGCAGTAAATCCGCCCAGATCCACGTCGCGGCGCAGGTGAGCGGTGAGCCGCGCGGCGCGCGCTGCGGCGACGGTGCGCTGGGCAAACGGCGAGATCCAGGCGAGGCGCCCCCCGGGCCGAAGCACGCGGGCGGCGTGCGCCACGAACGCGGAAAGCATGGCGGGGTCGGCGTGCACCCGCCGCCCGAGCGGCGGGTTGGTGACGATGAGCGTCACTCCCGCCGGCCGGTGGACGAGCGCGTCGGCGCGCTCGAGCTTGGCCGCGACGCCGGCCGCGGCGAGGTTCTCCGCGGCGGCGGCGAGCGCGTCGGCGGACACGTCCGACCCGAGGAGGGCGCGGAACGGGCCGAGGAACGCGCGCTCGACGAGCTCGGTGCCGGCGCCGCAGAACGGATCCCACACCACGTCGTCGGGACGCGCCCCCGCCGCGCGCGCGAGCGCCGCGGCGATGGTCGGGTGCGACGACGCGGGCACGTCGCGCCGGCGGTAGTCGAAGCGAGCGTCCGCGAGCGCTTTCGGGCAAAGAAGGATCTCTCCGTCGCCCACCTCGACCTCCCACAGGCTGCGGCGGGGGTCGTTGGTGAGCTCCGGGCGGCGCGCCGACACCGCGGCGGCGATGCGCAGCACCTCGGCGCGGCGGTGGCCGCGCGGGAACGCGAGGCGGTAGCGGATCGCGCCGCGCGTGAACCGGCGGAGGAGCGCGTACGCGTCGGCGGAGGCGAGCGCGTCCGCCGCCGCTCCGGCGACGGGAAAGCCGAAGCGGAGCAGGGTGCGCGCGCGGAACATCGTCGGCAGCGGGCCGGCCAGCGTCGCCGCGACCGCGCCGGGGCCGAGGACGCGCCCGCCGAGCTCGTCGGCGAGGAAGGTCTCTAGGCCGGCGCGGCACAGCGCGCGCACCGCCACCGGCGCGTCGCCCACGTCAGGCGCGACGTCGTCGGCGAGCCCGGCCGGCGCGGCGCGCAGCGCGCTGCGCTCGATGCGGAGCCGCGCGCGATCGGCGATGCGCGCGAGCTCGGCGTCGCCGCGCGGCAGCGCCGCCAGCGCGGGCAGCGCCGCGGGACCGGCGATCTTTCCCAGCGCATCGACGACGGCGCGGAGCTCGGGGAGCGGGACGTCCGGCGAGGCGCGACGGAGGAGCGCCGCCTCCGCAGCGGGGTGGCGCCCGAGCGCGCCGGCGGCCGCCCTGCGCGTGCGCGCATCGGCGTCGTCGAGAAACCCGACGAGCGGTTCCGGGCCCGCGGCGGCGCGCCCGAGGACGCGCACCACCCGGGCGCGCAGCGGCGGCGCCGCGGCGCGCGCCGCCCCCGCGAGGAATCCGGCAATTCCCGGCAAACGGAGGAGGGCGCGCTCGGCGTCGGCAGCGACGCGCTCGTCGCCGAGCAGGGCGACGAGGCCCGGGGCGTCGCCGGCGCGCGGGGTGAAGCCCGCGGCCGCGACGGCGCGACGGAGGTCGAAGTCGGGGGGCCGGCGTGCGGTCACGTGGTCACACTGTCGTCATCACGCCACAGCCGGGCGGGGGAAAACCAGCGAGATCCGTGGGAGCCGGACCGGGAACAGAGCTTGCTCCGCCCCGGGCCATGCGCCTCCTCTATCTGGCCGCGGCCTACGCCGCGACCCAGCTCGCGACGGGGTGCGCCCGCTGGCCGAGCGTCACCGCCGTGGGCGATGTCGGGTTCATGCGGCACGGCGGCGCCGTGGGGACCGTGGAGCTTCTCCCCGTCGACGTCGGCGTCGCGGTGTACCCCGAGTCGCCCGCGACGCCCGAGGAAGTCGCGGGCCGTTTCGACGCCGCCGTGCGCGCGGCGGTGGGGGAAGCGCTCGCGAGCCACGGGTTCCGCATGACCGCCGCGTTCGACTCGGAGGGCGTTCCGCTCTACAGCGCCGACGAGCTGCGCGCCACCGCGCAGGCGTTCGCGGCGTTCGGGCGCGAGCAGGCCGTCGCGCGCCAGCTCCTGTCCCCCGAGCTTCCGGCGCAGCTCGGCCGCAGCGGCGCAGACGCGACGCTCTACATCGGCGGGCTCGCCTATGCCGGCGAGGACAACGGCATGACCGCGAGCGACGTCGCCAAGGCGGTCTTCATCGCGCTCTTCGTGATCGTGGTGATCGTCATCGCGATCGCGGCCGCCAAGCGCGGCGGCGGAGGCGGTGGCGGCGGCAAGGGCGCGCCCGCCGCGACCCCCGCCCCGGGCCACCCGGTCGGCGCGCTGCGGGCCGCCGCGACGCGGGGCACGCTGCGCATCGCGCCCCCGCGCGCGGGCGTCGCAGTGCGCGCCGCATCGGACGTGGAGGTGCCGATGTACGGCCCGAGCGGCCAGCCGCTCCCCGGCGACGGCGAATCGTGCCTCGCGCTGCAGATGACGCTGGTCGACAACCGCACCGGCGCGACGCTGTGGCACATCGAGCAGGCGTTCGCCGCGACGCCCGCCGACGACGATCAGGTCAGGGAGGCGGTGCGGCGGATGATGATGACGTTGCCGGAGAAGTAGTCCTAGGTTCTCATCGCCTCCACCGGCGACAGCTTGCTCGCGCGCCACGCCGGGAAGAACCCGCCGACGATGCCCATGACGGTGGCGAAGACGAGCGCGCCGATGATGGTGCCTGCGCTGGGCTCGAACCTGAACACGACTTCGGCCCAGGTTGCCATGTTCATCATCGGGAACTCGACGAGCCCGAGCGGCAGCGCCAGCAGGACGCCGAGCACGCCGCCGGCGAAACACATCATCACCGACTCGACGAGGAAGGACAGGAGGATGGCGAAGCGGGAGAAGCCGAGCGCGCGCAGCGTGCCGACCTCCTTGCTGCGGTTGGCGACCTGCGCGTACATCGTGATCGCCGCCCCGATCATCGCGCCGAGCGAGAACAGGAAGGCGAACACCCACCCGATCGCCTTGACCATGCCCGCCATGCCTTCGGTTTGCTTCTCGTAATACGAGTCCTCCCGCTGGGCCATGAGGCCGAGGGTCTTGTCCGATTCCACGAACGTCTTGAACGCCTCGAATTTGGAGGGCGAGAGAAGGCGCACCCGCACCGAGGAAACGACTCCCTGGCGTCCGAACGCCTGGCGCACCGTGTCCACATCCGCCCAGATCTCGGACTCGAATGCCGAGCCGCCCGCGTCGAACACCCCCACGACCTGCGCGACGCGGTTCTTCTTCAGCTCGAAGTTGGCGCCGAACTCGACGCCCTGGAAACGGCCCGGGAGCGCCTTGCCGATCGCCACCTCGTCGGTGCCCGGCTGAGGCTTCCGCCCGCGGACGATCTTCACGTCGTCGCGAACGTCCCACACGTTGGCCGGCACGCCGCGGATGCTGACGTTGCTCACGGACACGCCGCCCGTGGTTCCCGCGCGATCGGCGGTCTTCACGACCACGATCTCTCCCACGCCCAGGGAGTTGCCGCTCTTGTCCTGAGCGACGAAGTTGGGATTGGAGACCACCGTCGAAATTCGCGACACGTCGATGCCGCTTGCCATCTCGGCGTCGGAGCCCATGCGCATGATGATGGCGGTGTCGGCCCGGCCGCTCGTCTTGAGGGTGCGCGCGATTCCGTTCGACAGCATCGACGAGCACGACGAGACGACCACCACGAGCGCGATGCCCACCAGCGACGCGATCGTGCTGATCTTGCGCACGAGCAGACTGCGCACGTTGTACGTGATGGGAACCATCAGCCGATCCTCCGCAATGCGTTCACCACTTCGAGGCGGGACGCCCGATAGGACGGTATGAGCGACGAGATCAGCCCGGCCAGGAGCGCCAGGCCGAAGCCGACGAGCGCGCTCGGTGGCGTGATCTCGAAGAACGGGAACATTGCGCCGAAGTCTTCGACGACGCGGGGGCCGATCGCCCCGACGAGCGCATAGGCGAGCGCGAGGCCGAACGCTCCGCCGAGGGCGCCGATGAACAACGCCTCGGCGACCACGAACATCGTGATGTGCCGGGGCATGAATCCGAGCGCGCGCAGGACGCCGTGCTCGTACGTCCGCTCGCGCACGCCCATCGCGATCGTGTTGCCGAGGATGAGCCCGAGAATGAGCAGGATGACGAACGAGGCGATGTTGAGGATCTGCAGCACCGCCGCGACCATGCCGACGAACGACGTGTTGAGGTCTCGTTCCGACATCGACAGCGTCTGCTGGTCCCGGTCGTCGAACGCCTTGTCGATCGCCTTGCTGATCTCGGCGCTGCGCCCCGGGTCGGTGAGCTTGGCGGCCAGCCAGCCGATCCTGTCCTTCTGCGACGCCGGCAGCGCCTTGTTGTTGTTGAGGTAGTCCCAGCGGAAGATGAACGACGACTCGTCGAACGACTTCGCGGTCGACCGATAGACCGCGGCGACGTGGAACTCCCAGTCGCCCGGGTAGATCGGGCTGATCAGCGTGATCTTGTCGCCTTCTTTGACCTGGAGCTTCTTGGCCAGGTTCTTCCCCACCAGCGCCGCCTGCGGATCCGACTTCCAGCGCTCGCGCGCCTCGGGGGAAATGCTGAGCTCGTTGTACACGTCGAGGAACGTGGCGTGGTCGACGGCGAAGGCCCCGAAGAACAGCGAATCGTTGCGCGGATCTTTGCCCCCGAACCAGTCCATGTACGTCACGTGGGTGACGCCCAGCGGCGCGGCGGCGTCCTTGAGGTCCTGCGCGTAGCGGAGGGGAAGACGATTGACGAACGTGATCTTGTCGCGGGTGCCGATGCGGTCCTTGGCCGCGACCTCGCCGCCCATCGACCACGCCCACACCACCACCCGGATCAGCATGAAGGCCAGCACGGCCACGCCGACGCCCAGCACCGTCAGCACCACCCGTGTCTTGTTGCGCGTGAGGTTCCGCGCCGCGAGGGTGAGGATCGTCACTGCAGCGCTCCTTTATCCAGCTTGCGCACGACCGAGGCGCGCTCGGCCGCGTGCGGATCGTGCGTGACCATGAAGATGGTCTTCTTGAATTCCTTGTTGAGCTTCTCGAGCAGCGTGAGCACGTCGTCCGCGCTCTGCCGGTCGAGGTCGCCGGTCGGCTCGTCGGCCACGATGATCTTCGGGTCGTTCACGATCGCGCGCGCGATCGCCACCCGCTGCTCCTGGCCGCCCGAGAGCTGCTTGGGGTAGTGTTGCATGCGGTCCTCCAGGCCGACCGCGCGCAGCGCGATCTCCACCCGGCGCTTCCGCTCGGCGCGCCCCAGGTGGGTGAGGAGGAGCGGCAGCTCGACGTTCTGCGCCGCCGTCAACACCGGCATGAGGTTGTAGGCCTGGAAGATGAACCCGATGGTGCGCGAGCGCCATTGCGCCAGATCTCCGTCGGAGAGCTTGGCGATGTCCTGGCCGTCCACGACGATCGAGCCCTTGGTGGGGCGGTCGAGCCCGGCGATCAAGTTGAGCAGCGTGCTCTTCCCCGACCCCGACGGCCCCATCAGGGCCTCGAACGACCCGTCCGGCACGTCGAGGTCGAGGTTCTCGAGCACTTTCACGGGTTCCTTGCCTCGCCAGAACGTCTTGTCGATGCCGGTGAGGCGCACGATCGCCTTGGGCTCGGGCGCGGGGGTGCGGTAGGGACCCTTGTCCTCGGCCTGCTTCGCCTCTGGTTTCGCTTCAGCCATCAGCTCCTCTTTTCCTTGACGCTCGCCCCGTCGGCGAGGTCGGCCGGTGGGTTCGCGACGACCTTGGTCCCCGCGCCCGGACCCTGCTTCACCACGAACCCGTCTCCAAATGCGGCGCCCACCTCGATGGGCACCATCTTCACCTTGCCTTCCGATACGACGAACACGACCTTGGCGCCCCCGCGCTCGGCCACCGCCGCGCCCGGGACGATGAGCTTCGCCGGCTCCTTCACGGCGGAGGCGTCGAGCTCTTTCTCGAGGAAGTTGACCTTGGCAGACATGTCGGGGAGCGCGCCGTCGGCGGCGTCCACGAACTTGACCTTGACCTTCACCGTCGCCTTCGATCGATCGACCTTCTTGCCCAGCTGGTACGTCGCACAGCGGTAGCGCTTGCCGGGGAACGCGTCGAGCGATGCCTCGCAGGGGCTCTCCTCGCGGATGAGGTAGAGCTTCGCCTCGGAGACGTCCACCTCCACCACCAGCGAGTTGAAGTCCACCAGCTCGACGATATTGACTCCGCCGACGGTGGTGGGGGACATCATCTCGCCCAGCTTGGTGAACCGCTCGGTCACCGTGCCGTCGATGGGGGCGGTGATGGTCATGTCACGAAGGGTCACCTCCAGCGCGTCGACCTCGGTCTGGGCGGACCCGACCTCGGCGTCGGCGGCGCGCTGCTGCTCCGCGAGCGTGCGCGCCTTGAGCTGGAGGTCGTCGACGACGGCCTGCCCGGACACGCCGCGCTCGACGAGCAGTTTCTCGCGCACGATCTGCTGCTGCGTCTCGGCGAGGCTGGCGCGCGCCGCCTGCGCGCGCGCGCGCGCCGCCGCGACCTTGGCGCGCGCGGTGGCGACGGCGCCGCGCTGCACCTGGTCGTCGAGGCGGGCGATGAGGTCCCCCTTCTTCACCACGGTGCCGTCCTTGACCGGCAGCTCCACGATCCGTCCCATCGCCTTGGCGCCGACCTTCGCGGTCGTCTCGGCGACCACGTAGCCGGTCGCCGCCAGCTGGACCGACGAGTGAGCCGGCGACACCATCGCCATCTCCGTAATGTCGACTTCGGTCTTGAAAATCTGGGCGGATAGGCGCGGAAGTAGGAGGAAGTAGGCGGCGGCGACCAACCCCCCCAGGATCGCAAGCCAGATCAGCGGCTTGACGATGCTCCGGCGGGGCGGCGCATCACGGTCGATCTTGAGCGACGCCAGGTCGCTCGACAGTCGGTCGCCGTCCATAGGCCTAAGCGTTCGGTGGGCGGAACGTAAGTCAACCCCCCTCGTTTGGCAACTGCATGCGCTGCCAGAATGTGAACGTTGTGCTCTGTCTTTGGCAGGTTCAGAATCGTTGACATGCCGAGGCTGGTGTTGGTCGCCCTGGCGTCCGTGGCGGCAGTGGCCTGTGCCGGCAACGTCAGGTCGGACGCGGCGTCGCGGCAGTTTCTGTTGTCGCGGACCGTGTACGTGCTGGGGTGCGGCACGGGATGGGTGTGGAACGACAAGTTCATCATCACCAACGCGCACGTGGGCCAGTGCGTCAAGGACATGCACACCGGCGTGGCGACGGTGGTGTTCTCGAGCGGCGCGGCGTACACCGCCACCGTGGCGGGGATGGCGACGCAGGAGTTCGTCGATCTTGCGGTGCTGGAGTTCCGGGCGCGCGTCAACATGGGCGCGTTCCACATCATCGAGGACGGCGGGCACCTCTCGCCCGGGACGACGGTCATGTCGATGGGGAACCCGGCGCCGTCCACATGGCTGGCGACGCGCTACCGCGTGCTCGCGCAGCCCGAGCGGGTGGACGGCGGCCTCGACGGCGTGATCGTCCTGGAGGGGCGCGCGCTCGAGGGCGACTCGGGATCGCCGGTCGTGACCGAGGACGGCAAGGTCGTGGGCGTCCTGTTCGCCAAGCGTGGGAACATCGCCTACGCCGTCCCCGTGCGGCCGTATGTGGTCGATCTGCTTCGGGAAGTCAGGCCGACCGCCATGTTCCGCGCCGAGCACTTCAAGTGGTGAATCGTTAGCCGGGCGGGTGCGTTGGATCGGGGGTGATGTTCACCTCGATCGCGCCCGCTCGCCCGTCGCTCGTCGGTCAGCTCGTCGGCAACTATCGCGTCGTCGCGCCGCTTGGCGAGGGCGGAATGGGCGCGGTGTACCTGGCGGAGCATCCGGTCATCGAGCGGCGCGCGGCGGTGAAGGTGCTTCACGCCGAGCTCGCGGCGCAGCCCGAGGTGGTGTCGCGCTTCTGGAACGAGGCGCGCGCGGCGACGGCGATCGGCCACCCCGGCATCGTGCAGGTGATCGATTTCGGCCAGACGCCCGACGGGCAGCCGTACCTGCTCATGGAGTTTCTCGAGGGGCGATCGCTGACGCAGACGATCGTGGAGGACGGCCCGCTCGCGCCGGCGCGCGCGATCTTCGTCGCCGACCAGATCGCCGACGCGCTGGCCGCGGCGCACGCAAAGGGGATCGTCCACCGCGACCTCAAGCCCGACAACGTGTTTCTCCTCGGGAATCTCGTGAAGGTGCTGGACTTCGGGATCGCCAAGCTCGAGCAGGGCCCGACGGGGCGCACGCGCACCGGCATGGTGCTCGGGACGCCCGCGTACATGGCGCCGGAGCAGTGCGAGGGGCGCCCGGACGTGGATGCGCGCGCCGATGTGTACGCGCTGGGGATCGTCACGTTCGAGATGCTGACCGGGCGCCTGCCGTTCTCCGGGACGTTCGGCGAGCTCGTCGTGTCGCACCTGACGGTCGCGCCGCCGCCGCCCTCGTCGGTCAACCCGGCGGTGCCGGCGGCGCTCGACGCGGTGGTGCTGAAGGCGCTGGCGAAGCTCCCCGAGCAGCGGTTCGCGGGAATGCTCGAGATGCAGGCGGCGCTGCGCGCGGCGGCGCTGCCGGCGCCGGCGCCGAGGCCGGCGCCGCGACGGCGGCGGCGGGCGGTATGGCTCGCGGTGGCCGCGGCGGTGCTGGCGGCGGGAATTGCGGTGGCCGTGAAGCTGACATCGCGGACACCACCGCCGCCACCGCCGCCGCCGCCGACGCTGACGCCGACGCCAACGCCGACGCGAACGCCAACGCCGACGCCGACGCCAACGCCGACGCCGACGAAGGAGGCGTGCAAGCCGCGCATCGGCGGCATCCAGGATCCGTTCTGCAAGGACCCGTAGGGCAACACTGATATTCTCGGCCGGTGCTCTCCCGCCCCGCGCTCGCTTGCGCCGCCGCGTACGTGGCGCTCGAGCTCGCCGAGGCGTTCACGCAGAACGCCGCGGATGCGCTGTTCCTGGCGCGCCATGGGGCGGGCGCCCTGGGCTTCGTGCTGGCGGCCTCGTCGGCGCTCGTCGCGGTCACCGTCGGGCTGACCGGCGCGCTCGCCGATCGGGGCGAGCGGCCGCGCCTGTTCTTTCGCCTCGGCGTCGCCGCCGCCGCGCTCCTCGTCCTCGCGCGCGGCGCGCTGGCCCTCGCCCCCGCCGCGGCGTCGATCGCGCTCATGATCGTCGCCAAGCAGACGTCGGCGGCGCTCGACCTCGCGTTCTGGGTCGTCGTCGCCGATCGCTTCCACGCGCGCGAGGGGCGCCGGCTGGTGCCGATCCTCACGTTCGCCGGGGGCGCCGGGATGGCGCTCGCGTCGTTCGCGACCCGGGCGGTCGCGGCGGTCGTCTCCGTCGAGGGTCTGCTGCTCGTCGCCGCGGCGTTCACGGCGGCGGCCGCCGCGGCCGTCGGCGCCCTCGCGGCCGAGCCGTCGCCGCCCGCGGCCGGCGTGCCGCTGTGGACGGCGTGGAAGGAGGGCGCCGCCGCGACCGCGCGGAGCCCGCTCTATCGCCGGCTGGTCGCGGTGGTGGCCGCGGTGGGCGCGTTCGGCCCGATCCTGTTCACCGCGTTCGGCGCGGCCGCCGCCGAGGCCCACCCCGGCGCGGTCGACCTGGCCGCGTTCCTCGGGCGGTTCCGCGGCCTCACCTGCCTCGCCACGCTCGCGGCGCAGGCCGCGCTCGGCCCGGCGTTCTTTCACTTTTTCGGGGTGGGCAACGCGTTCCTCCTCGCGCCCCTCGTCGGCGTCGTCGCCGGCGCCGCGCTGTGCGCGCGTCCCGAGCTCGTGGTCGCCGCCGCCGCGCTCGCGGCCGCGAGGGTCCTCGACGCCGCCGTGCAGACCCCGGCGGAGAAGCTGGCGCACAACCTGGCCGCGCCGCGCCTGCGCGGGCGGGTCGGCGCGTTCCTCGACGGGGTGGCGAAGCGATCGGGCGCGCTCGCCGGCGGCATCGCGGCCGGGCTCGTCGCCGCGCCCCCGCTCGTGCTCGCCGCCGCCGTCGGCTGGCTCGCGGCCGCGCTGGCGCTCCGGCGGCGCTACGCGTCCCTGGCGGTCGGCGAGCTGCTCAGGAGCCCGGCGCCGCGCGAGGCGCTGCCGGCGGTGGACGAGGCGACGCTGCGCCTCCTCCGCCGCGATCTCGGCGGCGACGACC
>DATFWE010000004.1:0-18327 GCA_035259575.1 Haliangiales bacterium | reverse complement strand
GGCTCCGGCGTCGCCTGGCGCACGAGCTCGCCGAGGAGCGCGCGGCACGAGTCGCACCCCTCGGCGTGGGCGAGGACCTCTGCGCGCTCGGCCAGCGTGGCTGAGCCGTCACGCTGAAGGACGCACTGGATCGCATCCGCGTCGGGGCAGCTCACGGTGGCCTCCCGTGTCGCGCGAGCCACGCGTCCACCTCGGCGCGCTGCGCCGGGGATCCGATCTCGGCGAAGGTCGCGCGCGCCTCCGCGGCGAGCGCCCGCGCCCGCGCGCGATCCCCGCCGGCGTCCCACAGCGCGCGCGCCAGGGCGAAGCGCGCCCCGGCGAGGTCGAGGGGGTTGCCGCGGGCGCCGACGACGACCGCGCGCTCCAGCGCCGTCACCGCCGCCGCGGGGTGGCCGAGCGCGAGCTGCGCCACGCCGATGCCGGTGAGCGGATCCGACACCTCGACGTGGTCGGGCCCGACGACCTTCTCCAGCGCCGCGCGCGCCCGCTCCTCCTCGGCGAGCGCGTCGGCGAACCGCCCCTCGGCCAGGTAGAGCCGACCGAGCGCGTGCCGCGCCGCCGCCGTGGCCTCGTTGTCGGGACCGTGCGACCTGTCGAAGATGGCGAGCGCGCGCCGGATGCGCTCGCCCGCCTCCGGGTAGCGTTTCATCGCCGTGAGCGCCTCGCCGGCGCGCAGGATCGGCCACGCGGTCTGCGGGTTGTCGGGGCCGAGCCCCTGCGCGAACAGCGCGGCCGCGCGGTCGAGGTCGGCGACCGCCTCGGCGAGCTTGCCCTGGTTGGCGAGGATCCCGCCGATCTGCGTCAGGTTGTCGCCGAGCATCCAGCTCCCGGCCCCGAACAGGCGCTCGCGCAACGCGAGGGCGGACCGGTGCGCGGCGAGCGCCGCGTCGAGCTTCCCCTCCTGCGCATCGATCACCCCGAGCAGCGTGAACAGATACGCCCGCGGCGGTTCGTCCACGCCCGCGCGCGCATAGATCGCGAGCCCCCGCTCCACGAGCGCACGCGCCGGGGCGTATTCGCCGCGCGCGAGGTGAATCTGGCCCAGCCGCCCGAGGGTGTGGGCGATCATGATGCTGTCCGCGCCAAACGCCCCCTCCTCGATGCGGAGCTGGCGCTCGATCAGCGCGCCGGCGCGCTCGATCTGCCCGCGATAGAGGAGCGTCTGCCCCAGGTTCCCGACGGCGGACGCCACCTGCGGGTGCGACGGCCCGTAGATCTTCTCGGCGAGGGCGATCGCGCGCCCGTAGTAGCCCTCGGCCTCGTCCCACCGGGCCTCGCGGTGCGCCAGGTTGCCCAGGCTGACGAGCGTCGCGGCCATCCCCGCCGCGTCGCCGGACTGCTCGCGCCAGGCGAGAGAAAGGAGGTAGTGCGGCCGCGCCTCCTCGTGCCGGCCCTGCGCCTCGTACATCAAGCCGATCGCCGACGCCAGCTGAGCCTGGCGCTTGGCGTCGGACCCGCGGCGCTCGAGGGCGGCGCGCGCGGCGTCGGCCAGCCGGAGGGCCTCGTCGAACTCGCGCCGGTGGACGGCGGCGCCCGTCCGACCGATCGCGGCGGACGCGCGGATGTCGTCGTGGCGGCCGGCGTCGGCGGCGAGCACCGCCCATTCGAACTCGCGGCCCGCGCGCACGCCGTCGCCGGTCTCGAGGTACAGGGTCGCGAGCAGGTCGCGCGCCTCCGCCTCGAGCGGCCGGTAGCCGAGCGCCTGGGCGGCGATCGTCGCCGTGGCCGCGACCAGGATGCCCTCGCGGGGCCGGCCGGCCTTGTCCTGGGCGGCGGCGGTCTGAAGGACGTCGCGGACGCGGTCGACCGCCGCGCGCGCCGCCGGGCCCGGGGGCGGCACCGGCGCGGCCAGGCGGCCGACGTCGGCGCAGTCGGCGAGGTCCTCGAGCGACGCCACGGCGCGCGGCGCTGCGGCGAGCAGATCGGCGTCGCCGCCCGCGAGGAGCTGGACGAGCGCGCGCGTCTCGACCAGCCGGCCGCGCAGGCACCGCATGCGCAGGTCGAGCGCCTCCGCCGACTGCTCGCCGCGCGCCGTCGCCAGGCACGCCGCGCGGTGCTGCGCCGCCCACGCGCCGGCGCGCGCGTCGAGGGCGGCGGCGACCCGATCCGACGCCGCGCCGGCCCACGGCTTGCCCGTCGCGGCGAAGCGCGCGGTCACCGCCGACCGCACCGTCGGATCCCAGGTGCCCGCGAGCTGCGCCCCGCCCCCGTCGCAGCGCGCGCCCGACCCGCCGAACGCCGCCCAGGCCACGACCGCCGCGGCGGCGGCGCCGGCCGCGACGGCGGCGAGCGCGCGCCGCCGCCGGGCGACCACCTGGTCGCGCCCCAGGGCGGCGAGCAGCGCATCCATGCTCGCGTACCCCTCCGCGGGCGCGGCGCCGAGGCCGCGCAGGACCGCCCGCCGCAGCCACGCCGGCGCGTCCGCCGTCGACGCGCGCCCGACCAGCGCCGCGTGCAGCGCCGCGCAGAACGCACGCCGATCCGCCCGCGCGTCCGCGTCGCGCTCCGCGCCGAGGAAGTCGGTCACCCGCACCCGCCCGTCGTTTCCCAGAAGGACGTTCTCCGGCTTGACGTCGCCGTGCGCCAGCCCCGCCGCGTGCGCCGCGGCCAGGCCCCGCCCCGCCCCGACGAAGGCGTCGCGGATCTCCGCCCACGTCCGCTCTTTCTCGTCGAGCCAGGCGCGCAGCGTCCGCCCGCCCACCTTCTCCATCACCACGAACACGTCGTCGCCGATCGTCCCCACCTGGTGGACGGTGATGACCCCCGGGTGCGAGATCTTCGCCATCGCCTGTGCCGCGGCGAGGAGGCGCGCCTGCGCCTCCCCGGGCGCCCCACCCGCCCCGGGGGCGGGATGAAGGAGCTTGATCGCGACCTCGCGATCGAGATCGGGGTCGTGCGCCGACACGACCACCCCCGTCGCGTCCCGGCCCAGGACGCCGGTCACGACGAACGCGCCGACGCGGCTCCCCGGCGACGTCGGCCGCGACGCGCGCTCGGCCGCCGTGCCCGCGCTGCCCGCGACCGACTCGCCCGTATCCGCGTCCCGGCTGCTCACCTCGCCTCCGCGCCGAATGCGCGTATAATAGCTCGCGCCGCATGCCCCCCGATCTCGTGGCCAGCTTCCTCGGCCGGCGCGCCGCGGACGGGCATCCGTGGTCCGCTCCCACCGACGGGCTGGCCGCGATCCTCGCGGCGCACCTCGACGCCGGGCGGGCGGCGTGGCCCGACGTCGTCGTGGAGCCGGAGCGGTTCGCCGCGCACCTCGCGCATCGCCTCCCCCCCGACGCCGGCGCGGAGGCGCTCGCCGCGCTGCGCGGCAGCGACCTCTACCTCGCCCGCGCCTGCGCCGATGGCGACGCCGGGGCGATCGCCGCGTTCGAGGCGCGCTACTTCAACGAGGTCGACATCGCCGCCGCGCGCATGCGCGCCGCGCGCGACCTCGCGGCCGAGGTCAAGCAATGGCTGCGCCGGACGCTGTTCGTGGGCGACGGGACGCGCCCCCCCGCGGCGGCGGACTTCGCCGGCCGCGGCGACCTGCGCGGCTGGGTGCGGGTGACCGCGGTGCGCGAGCTCCAGCGACTCCTCGGCAAGCAGAAGCGCGAGGTGACGGTCGACGACGAGGGCTTCCTCGACGCGCTCCTGCCGGCGCACGACCCCGAGATGAGCCACGTACGCGAGCGGTACCGGCGCGAGCTCCAGGAGGCGGTCCTGGTGGCGACCCAGGCCACGCCGGCGCGCGACCGCGCGCTCCTCCGCTACAGCGCGTTCGACGGCCTCAGCATCGACGAGATCGGCGCGCTCTACGGCGTCCATCGCGCCACCGCCGCGCGCTGGCTCGCGAGCGCGCGCGAAGGGATCCTCGAGCGCACCCGCGCCGAGCTGGCGCGCCGGCTGGGGGTGGAGACGCCCGACGTGGACAGCATCATTCGCCTGGTGCAGAGCCGGCTCGAGGTCAGCCTCGAGCGCGTGCTGTGACTACTGGCAGCTCGCGGGGTAGTTGCCGGCCTCGAGGTCGGCGCAGGAAACCGTCTTGAGGTCGGAGAGACACTTGTCGAGCGCCGCCTGGGCCCCCTGATCGGCGATCTCCTGGTCGCAGTTCGGGAACCCGGCGCAGCAGGTCTGTACGAACTGCTGCGCGCAATTCTGCATCGCGGGCGGCGAGCACTGCGCCTGGCGGGCGCAGGTCGCGTCGCCGATCGACTGGCAGGCCGCTCGGTACGTGAGCCCCTTGTGGCCGCCGCTGCAGGCGCCGACGAGCACGAGGACGATGCCGAAGAGACGATTGCGCATGACGGTTGCTCCTTCCGCCCACGTGGGCGTCGACCTTGAGAGGCGGCCGGCGGCGCTTGTCGCAAGGTTTTTCACTTCGGGCAGGGGGGGTTCTGCGGACACACGCCCTGCTGCGCCGGGGGGAACGTCTCGTCGCAGCCGGGGACGTCGGTGAAGGTGTTGGACGACAGAAAATCGACCTCGTCCCCGATCCAGCCGCGGTAGACGCCGTCCTTGCCGCTCGACGCGATCGTGGAGTTGGTGAGGAATCCGCTCGCGGGCTTGGCCCCGACGATGACGAGCGCCGCCTGGGCCGCGTCGTTGAGCGGGCAGGAGGCGCCGATCGTCCCGGTGACCTTGCCGGCGTACTCGATGCGCACGTGGTCGAGCGCGTCGTTCGGGTTCGCGGCGGAGCCGAACGTGATGCCGACCCAGTCGCCGGCCGCCGGCGCCGCCGACGCCGACGTGAACACGATCGGCGCGGCCGCGGTGCCCCGGGCGACGAGCGCGCCCGACGCCGGGTTCGTCCCCGTGAAGTGCTCGACGGCGAGGACGCCGTCCGACTCGAAGCGCAGCGTCACGTTCGGCTCGATGGTTAGGGTGGCGACGGGGCTGCCCGGGGTGGTACCGACGCGGAGCTCGTGGGACGCGACGGAGTCGCCGATGTGGTACGGCACGCCGCGGGCGTGGATCGTCATGTCGGCGACGACCGAGCCGCCGGGGACGAGGATCTCGTCGTGGGCGTTGCCCACGTACGAGCCCGACGGCAGCGAGCCGAGCGCCGACGGATCGAGCCGGACGGGATACTCGGCGGCGCCGACGATGGTCAGGTCGGTGGACGCCGCGTCGAACTGCGACACCGACATCTGGATGCCGTCGCTGCGCGAGCCCACGATCTTCACGTGATCGAACGACAGCGCGGCGACGGGCGCGCGCGGGTCCGTGCCCATCTGGGCCATGAACGCCCCCCAGGTGAACGGCACCGCGTTCCCCGGGGGGAGGCCGCCGTCCGACACGGTGGCGTGGGCCAGGCGGATCGAGCCGCCGATCGCCCGGATCGTCGCCCACGGTTGCTCGACGTCGATCGCGCCGATGGCGATGCGCTGGTCCGCCGTGCCCTCGCCCACGATGGCCCCGCCCGGGCCCACGGTGATGGTCGCGTTCGAGGCGATCCGCACCTCGGCGCAGGCCTCGATCGTGACCTTGGCATGGATGGAGATGCTGAAGTCGACGAGGTGGGGGCTGCCGGCGGCGGTCCACGTCTCGTCGGCATTGATGCTCGCCGAGTGGTGCGTCGGCCCGGTCGCGGCCGGGCACGCCGGGCCGTCCGGCTGCGCGGGCGGCGGACCGTCGGGCTCCTCGCCCTGCTTCGAGCCGCAGGCCGCGATCGCGGACATCCATAGCAAGAACAGGTGGTTGCGACGCATGGCGACTCCTTCCGCTTGAGCTACGCAAGGAAGAGGGCGAAGCGGGCGGAAGTCGCACGCGATCGCGCCGCGCGTCAGCTCGCGACGCGGAGCGGCTATGCTTTTCGGCGTGGATCTCGTCCCTGCGGTGAAACGTCTGGTCGACACGTTCGGCGTCCCCGGGCTGGAGCGCGGCGTCGAGCAGCTGCAGGCCGCGCTGGTGCGCCTGTGGGTCGAGGCGCTCGACGCCGAGGCCAAGGGACGCAGCCTCACCGACGCCGCCGAGGACGACGCCACGTTCCCCGCGCTCCACCGGCTCCACCTCGCCGTCCACGACATCCTCACCATGTCGCTGCCGCCGGAGCTGCAGGGGTGGGCGCGGGCGTTCCTGGCGCGCCCGGACCACGGATTCTTCGACGAGCTCCAGCGCGGGCTCGGGCGCCTGGCCGCGAGCGACGGGCCGGCGCGCGCGCTCGGCCGCGTGCTCCTGTACCAGGCGGTGCGGCTCAACCTCATGATCGCCGAGCACCTGTCCGGCTCGAGCATCGCCAGCGTGGGCGGCCAGGCCCGCGATCTCGACCTCATCGCCGAGGCGGAGGTCGCGCGCTGGATCGAGCACGCCTCCGCCGCCCCGCCCGGCGACGAGCGCCCGCTCGAGCTCCTCGTCGCCGCCGGCCTGACCGACCTCGGGCGCCACCTCGAGGACCTCAAGGACGTGGTGCGGCGGGTGGACGAAGATCTGGTGTCGGCGTTCCGCCTGCGCGCCGAGCTGGAGCTCAAGCTCCGCCAGATGGACGCCGCCGACGCGGTGCTCATACGCAACGCGTTCGCGCCCGCGCTCGACGAGCAGCGCCGCGAGGTGGACGCGCTGCGCGAGTCGCACCCGATGCTGCTCGGCGAGCGCAGCCGCGACGCCATCGATCAGCAGGTGTCCCGCCTCAGGCGCCGCATCGCCGGGGAGGACTGGCCGGAGCGGCGGCGAAAGGCCATCATCGACCTCATCGCCGAGGCGGAAGAAGAAGCAGACGAATGATTCGCTGGTCCGAAGTGGCCGCCGCGCTCCAGAACGAGCCCCGGGGGACGCGCCTGCGCGTCGTCCGCCACCGCGCCGAGAACCCGCGCGACGCCGGCCTCGCCCCCGCGCTCGCCGCGCCGGCGGGGCAGCGCGCGGACTACCGGCTCGGCCGCCTCTACGTGCAGGATTTCGGCAGCCACTACGAGGCCTATCTCGCCGCCGACGCGCCGGCCGCGGACCTGCCCGCCGACGCCGCGGGCGGCGCGCTGCTCGGGCTGGCGCTGGCGCGCACGCGCGAGGCCGCGCTCGTCGGCGCGCTGCTCATGTGGGGGGCCGGGCGTGCTCGCCGTTCGTGAGGACGCGGGCGGCATCACGTTCGAGGTGCAGGTCGTGCCGCGGTCGTCGCGCGACCGCGTCGGGCCGGTCGTGGGCGAGCGGCTGAAGCTCGCGGTGACGGCGCCCCCCGTCGACGGCGAGGCGAACGCCGCGGTCGTGGCGCTGCTGGCGCGGGCGCTGGGCGTGCCGCGCGCGCAGGTCGCGATCGTCCGCGGCGACACCGGGCGGCGCAAGACGGTGCGCGTGGCCGGCGCCACGCGAGAGAGGTTGATGGCCCTCCTGTGAGATGTGCGATTTGGCTGACGCTGCTCGCGGCGTGCGGGCAGTCCGGCACGCTCCAGGTGAGCCTCGTCTTTCCCGACGGGCAGACGCGCCTGCCGCCCGCGGCGACGCGCGTGCGCCTCGTCGTCGAGATCGCCGGCGCGCCGCAGACGAGCGAGGCGGACGTCGCCCCCGACGGCAGCTTCGACCTCGAATTCACGTTCGGCGCCGTGGACGCGTCGGCGACGGTGCGGCTCGACGCCCTCGACGCCGCCGGCACGGTGGTCGCGCGCGGCCTGACCCCGCCCGTGCCGCTCGCGTCCTACTCGCAGCGGATCGCGATGTTCATGGGGCCGCCCGGGCGGTTCGCGACGTCGCCCGCGCGCCTCCCCGGGCCGCGCGACCAGCTCGCCGTCGCGCCGCTCGCCTACGGCGTGGTCCTGGCCGGCGGCCGCGACGCCGCCGGCGCGCGCGCCGGCGACGTGGTCATCTACAGCGCCGTGAGCCAGGCGATCGCGACGGGGCTGAGCCTTCCGGCCGCGCGGGCGCGCCCGGCCGCGTTCGGCGCGTCGTTCAACGTCGTCTACTTCTTCGGCGGCGACGGCGACGGGGATCGGCCGGCCGCGGACTTCTGGCGGTTCGACACCAACGTGGCGCCGTCCGGCGCGTACGCGACGCTCGCCGCCCCGGCGACGCTGGCCCGCGCCGGCACGGCGGCGCTGACCATCGGCACCGACAAGTTCCTCCTCACCGGCGCGCCGCCGGCGCTCCTCGACGCGACCGCGGCCACCGCCACCCTCACCGCGATCGCCGGAACGCCCGACGGTGTGGCGACGGCCACGACGGGGGCGACGACCGCGACCGCCGCCGGGCAGGTCGAGGTGGTCGTGGCCGGGCCGAACGGCGTGTTCCTCTACGACGGCACGTTCAAGCAGATCGACGGCGGCGCGGTCACCGACGCCGCGGCGGTGACGCTGCCGTCGCGCGACGTGCTCGTCGTCGGCCCGCGCGCGGTGCGCGTCACCCCGGCCGGGGCGGTGACCGACGTGACGCTCACCGCGACGAGGCGGCACAAGCCGGCCGTCGCCGCGGCGCGCGGCACGCTCGTCGTGGCGGGCGGCTTCGACGACGGCGGGACGCCGCTCGGCGACGCCGAGCTGTTCGACGCCACGACGCTGGCGCCGCTGGGGACCGTGCCGCTGCCGGCGGCGCGCGGCGGCGCCCTGGCGTATCCGCTCCAGAGCGGACAGATCCTCCTCGTCTCCGGGCGGGGTCCGGGCGGCCCGCTGGCGACGATCGAGATCTTCACCCCCTAGGTGCTATCATCACGCGACGATGAGCACCCGCACCCTGGAGCGGATCGAGCCTCGCGAGCGCGAGGTGCCCGCCGACAAGGAGCTCCTGTCCAAGCTCTACCGGCAGATGCTCGGCATCCGCCGCATGGAAGAAGCGGCCGCCAAGGCCTATGCGCAAGGAAAGATTGGGGGATTTCTTCATCTCGGCATCGGCCAGGAGGCCGTGTGCGTGGGCGCGATCGCCGCCCTCCGGCCCGAGGACTACGTGGTCGCGACCTACCGCGAGCACGGGCACGCCTACGCCAAGGGGACGAGCGCCCGCGCGATCCTCGCCGAGCTGTTCGGCCGGAAGACCGGCATCTCCAAGGGGCTCGGCGGGTCGATGCACCTGTTCGACGCGCCCAACCACTTCCTCGGCGGCTACGGCATCGTCGGCGGGCACGTCCCCATCGCCGCCGGCGTGGCGTTCAAGTGCAAGTACCTGGAGGAGAAGCGCGTCACGCTGTGCTTCTTCGGCGAGGGATCGTCGAGCATCGGCGGGTTCTTCGAGGGCGTCGCGCTGGCGGCGCTGTGGAAGCTGCCGGTCGTGTTCGTGTGCGAGAACAACCTCTACGCGATGGGCACGCCGCTCTACCGCTCGCTCTCCGTCGAGGACGTGTCGATGAAGGCGCTCGCGTTCGGCATGGCGCGCGACCGCTTCGACGGCGACGACGTGCTGCGCGTGCACGGGCGCATCACCGAGGCGGTGGAGCGCGCCCGCGACGAGGGCGAGCCGACGATGATCGAGGTGCGCACCTACCGTTTCCGCGGCCACTCGATGTCCGACCCCGGCCAGTACCGCACCAAGGAAGAGGTCGAGGAGTGGAAGAAGCGCGACCCGGTGTCGACGGCGCGCCGCCGCCTCGTCGAGGAGGCGAAGGCCGACGAGGAGATGCTCAAGGCGCTGGAGGCGGAGGTCAAGGAGGAGATCGAGGACGCGGTGAAGTTCGCCGAGGAGAGCCCGCCGGCCGACGAATACCTGCCCTACACCTACAAGGAGTGAGCGAGCGGAGGCGAGGATGAAGCGACCCTGGAGCGAGGCACCGCCGAGCGACCCGAAGCGCCGAGCCGACGCGAGCGAACGAACGGAGATCAACTGACCATGGCCGTCATCTCGTACCGCGAGGCGCTCAACCAGGCGATGACCGAGGAGATGGAACGCGACCCGAACGTGTTCCTCATGGGCGAGGAGGTCGGGCACTACCAGGGCGCGTACAAAGTGTCCCAGGGGATGCTGGCGCGCTTCGGCGAGCGGCGCGTCGTCGACACGCCCATCGCCGAGTGCGGATTCGCCGGCGTCGGCGTGGGGGCGGCGATGGTCGGGCTCCGGCCGATCATCGAGTTCATGACGTGGAACTTCTCGCTCGTGGCCATCGACCAGATCATCAACAACGCGGCCAAGATCCGGCAAATGTCGGGCGGACAATTCACGATCCCGATCGTGTTCCGCGGGCCGGGCGGGTGCGCGGTGCAGGTGGCGGCGCAGCACTCCCAGGCGCTGGAGGCGTTCTACGCGCACGTGCCCGGGCTGAAGGTCATCATGCCGTCGGTGCCGAGCGACGCCAAGGGTCTGCTCAAGGCGGCGATCCGCGACGACAACCCCGTCGTGTTCATCGAGTCGGAGACGCTCTACTCGGTCACCGGCGAGGTGCCGCCCGGCGAGTACACCATTTCCATCGGCAAGGGCGACGTCAAGCGGCCGGGCAAGGACGCGACGATCGTGAGCTGGTCGAAGGCCCTTCACACGGTGGTGGAGGCCGCCAAGCTCCTCGACAAGGAGGGCATCGACGTCGAGATCGTCGACCCGCGCACGCTGCGGCCGCTCGACGACGAGATCATCTTCGATTCGGTGCGCAAGACGCACCGCTGCGTGGTGGTCGGCGAGGGCTGGCCGGTGGCGCACTTCGGCAAGGAGATCGCCTACCGGGTCCAGAAGATGTGCCTCGACGACCTCGACGCCCCGGTCGAGGTGGTCACCTCGGAGGACGTGCCCATGCCGTACGCGCGCAACCTGGAGCTCGAGGTTCTGCCTGCGGCCAAGGACGTGGTTGACGCGGTGAAAGCCGCGCTCTACGTGGAGTAGCGCATGGCGACGATCATCGGGCTTCCCAAGCTGTCCCCCACGATGGAGGAGGGCGTCCTGGCCAAGTGGATCAAGAAGGAAGGCGAGGCGGTATCGCCCGGCGACATCATCGCCGAGGTGGAGACGGACAAGGCCAACATGGATTTTCCCCTCGAGGACGAGGGGACGCTGCTCAAGCTCCTCGTCAAGGAGGGGGACACGGTGAAGCTCGGGGCGCCGGTGGCGATCATCGGCAAGCCGGGGGAGGACGTGACGGCGCTGACGGCGCAGGCCGCGAACGCCGCGCCCGCGGCGTCGGCGCCGCCGCCGCCCCCCGGGCCCGCGCCCGCCAAGCCCCCGGCCGCTGCGCCAGCCAAACCCGCGCCCGCGGCGTCGTCCAAAGCCGCGCCGGCGCCCGTCGCGGGACGCATCCTCGCGTCTCCGATCGCCAAGACGCTCGCGGCCGAGCACGGCATCGACCTCCGCCGGGTGAAGGGCAGCGGGCCCGGCGGCCGCATCGTCGAGCGCGATGTCCAGGCGATGCTGCAAGACGGCGCGCGCGCGGAACCCGCGCCAGACGAAGACGAGGCCGAGCCCGAGGCCGCGCCCGCGGCGCGCGCCCCGGCCGCGCGGCCCGCGCCGCCCCCGCCGCCGCATCCGTCCACCGGCGAGGGCGAGGGCGACGATTTCACCGACAAGTCGCTGTCGCTCATGCGCAAGACGATCGCGCGCCGGCTGCTCGAGGCCAAGCAGACCATCCCGCACTTCTACGTCACCGGCGACGTCGACGCGGCCAAGCTCGTGGCGTTCCGCGCCGATCTCAACGCCATCCTCGGCGAGGAGCACAAGGTCTCGATCAACGACGTCATCGTCAAGGCCGTCGCCGCGGCTTTGGTGCGCCTGCCCGCGGCCAATGCGTCGTTCCTCGGCGATCGCATCCGCACCCACGGCCGGGTCCACATCGGCGTGGCCGTGGCCGTCGAGGACGGCCTCATCACCCCCGTCGTCCGCGACGCCGACAAGAAGGGAATCCGCGCCATCAGCGCCGAGATCAAGGAGCTGGCCGGGCGCGCGCGCATCCGCAAGCTCCTGCCCGAGGAGATGACGGGCGGGACGTTCACGGTGTCGAACCTCGGCATGTACGGGGTCGACGTGTTCCAGGCCATCATCAACCCGCCCGAAGCCGGTATCCTCGCCGTCGGCGCGGTGCGCAAGGTCCCGGTGGTCGACGGCGACCGCCTGGTCATCGGCGAGCGGCTCACCCTATCCCTGTCCTGCGATCACCGCGTCATCGACGGCGCGCTCGGCGCGCGCCTCCTCGCCGAGCTGAAGAAGATCCTCGAGCACCCCGCGATCCTGGCGGCCTGACGACCACACATGGCGGACTACGATCTCATCGTCATCGGCGGCGGCCCCGGCGGCTATGTCGCCGCGATCCGCGCCGGCCAGCTCGGCCTGAAGACGCTGTGCGTGGAGCGCGAGAACTACGGCGGCATCTGCACCCACTGGGGCTGCATCCCCACCAAGGCGCTCCTGCGCTCGGCGGAGGTGCTGGAGCTGTGCCGCAACGCGGCCGACTTCGGCGTCAAGATCGACGGGACGGTGTCGTTCGACTTCGCCGCGATCATCGCGCGCGCGCGCAAGATCCCCACGATCCAGGAGCGGGGCATCCTCGGCCTGTTCAAGAAGAACAAGGTCGACGCGTTGCGCGGCACCGCCAAGCTCCTCAGCGGCGGCCGGGTGGCGGTCGCCAAGAACGAGGGCGGCGAGGTCACGCTCACGACCAAGAACGTGATCCTCGCCACGGGCGCGCGCGCCAAGAGCCTTCCGAGCGTGGCGCTCGACGGCAAGCGCATCATCGAGTACCGCGGCGCGCTGACGCTCCCGTCCCTGCCGAAGTCGATGATCGTCGTCGGCGCGGGAGCGATCGGCGTCGAGTTCGCGAGCTTCTACCACGCGCTGGGCGTGGACATCACGCTGGTCGAGTTCCTGCCCACGATCGTGCCGCTCGAGGACGACGAGATCTCCCAGCATCTGGAGCGCTCGTTCAAGAAGCGCCGCATCCGCGTCATGGTCGGGACGCAGGTGACCGGGGCCGCGGCCGACGGCGGCGGCGTGCGCGTCCAGGTGGTGAACCGCGCCGATCCCACCAAGAAGGAGGAGCTGCGCGCCGAGATCGCGCTCATGGCCGTCGGCATCGCCGCGAACGTGGAGGGGATCGGCCTCGAGGCGGCGGGCGTGCGCGTCGAGCGCGGGTTCGTCGCGATCGACGAGCGCACCTACCAGACGACCGCCAAGGGCGTGTACGCCATCGGCGACATGACGGGACCGCCGGCGCTGGCGCACACCGCGTCGGAGGAGGGGATCGTCTGCGTCGAGCGGATCGCGGGCATGTCTCCGCCGTCGATCGACTACGACGCCGTGCCGTCGTGCACGTTCTGCCACCCCGAGATCGGCTCGATCGGGCTGACCGAGCGGGCCGCGAAGGAGCAGGGCGTGCCGGTCAAGGTCGGGCACTTCCCGTTCATCGCGCTCGGCAAGGCGCGCGCCGCCGGGGACATCGACGGGTTCGTGAAGGTCCTCTACCACGCCGAGGACGGGCGCCTGGTCGGCGCGCACATCATCGGGCCCAACGCGGCGGACCTCATCGCCGAGTACGGCCTGGCCAAGACCACGGAGGTCAACGCCGAGAGCCTGATCCATACTATCCATGCGCATCCGACGCTGGCGGAAGCGCTCAAGGAAGCCACCGAGGATGCCTACGGACACGCCATCCACATATAAGCTGCCCGTCCTGCCGGTCAGGGAAGACCCGCCCCGCCGCCGCCACCCGCCGTGGATCAAGGCCAAGCTGCCGTCGGGACAGACGTACTTCGACGTGCGGGCGATGGTGCACGAGCTCCAGCTCCACACCGTGTGCGAGTCGGCGTCGTGCCCCAACATCGGCGAGTGCTGGAGCCGGCGGGCGCTGACGATCATGATCCTCGGCGACATCTGCACCCGGTCGTGCCGGTTCTGCGACGTCGCCACCGGGCGGCCGCTCCCCCCCGACGCCGACGAGCCGCGGCGCGTCGCCGAGATGCTGTCGCGCCTCGACCTCCGCCACACGGTCGTGACGTGCGTGGACCGGGACGATCTCGCCGACGGCGGCGCGGCCCACTGGGCGGAGACGATCCGGCGCGTCAAGGCGGCGTGCCCCGACATGACGCTCGAGGTGCTGACCGGCGATTTCAAGGGCCGCACCGACGACGTGGACACCGTGCTCGCCGCCGGGCCGGACGTGCTCGCGCACAACCTGGAAACGGTGCCGCGGCTGTCGCGCGAGGTGCGCGTGCAGGCGAGCTACCCGCGCTCGTACCGCGTGCTCGAGCACGCCAAGTCGCGCGGGTTCATCACGAAGACCGGGCTGATGCTGGGCCTGGGCGAGGAGCTCGACGAGGTGCGCGACGTGATGCGCGACGTGCACCGCATCGGCGTGGACATCCTGACGCTCGGGCAGTACCTGCAGCCGTCGAAGAAGCATTTGCCCGTGTCGCGCTACGTGCTCCCCGAGGAGTTTGTGGCGCTGAAGGAGGAGGCCCAAGCGCTCGGCTTCCCCCACGTCGAGTCGGGGCCGCTGGTGCGGAGCTCGTACCATGCGGACGGGCAGCGGGACATCGTGAGGGAGCTGGCCCGGCGTGAAAAAGCGTAGCGGGGTTCCCGCCCCTTCGGGGCGGTCCCCACTAGCGATTGCGGAACGTCGCGACGAGCGCCCGCACGTGCGCCGACGGGACGCCGATGCGCGTGCGCGCGTCGCCGCCGGCGAACGTGATGTCGAGGAGCACGCCCGTATCGGTGGCCTGCGGGTCCGCGCCGCCGAGGACGGCCCCCATCGCCTTGACCAGGTTCATGAACACGACGTACGAGCTCTTGCGCGCCGCCGCCGCGTCCAGCGCTGCCTTCAACGCGGGCGGGAGTGGCGCCGGCGCGGCGGGGTCGTGGTCGAGAAGCGCCTTCACGTCGGCGGCCGCCTCCTTGCCCCACGCCACGCAGAACCGCTTGTCCTTCGCCGCCAGCGCGAGGCGCACCTCGTCGCCGTAGACCCGCCGCATCATGTCGCGCTCGTGCTCGGGCAGGGTCTCGAACCCCAGCTTGAACACGTACTCGTCGATCGGGCCCGGCGCCAGGGACAGCGTGATCTTCATCGCCATGAAATCGATCGTGCGCGGCGCCGTCAGCGGGAACAGCGCCTTGACCTCGGCGACCGCGCGCGGCCCGTCATCCACCTCGGCGACCTGGTGGAACGCGAACCCGCCGCCCGCCACCTCCATCGCGCCGGCGACGGGCCCGGTGAAGCGATCGAGCCACGCGTTGAACCGCTGCTTCCACGCCGCGTCGGGCGCGGCCCCGAGGACGTCACCGAAGAACCCGCTCAGGAGCGCGTACACCTCGTCGCGCGCCGCGCCGAGATTGTAGTCGCCCGCGAGCACGTAGGCCGCCTTGTCGAGGTTCGGGAGCTTGCCGAGGATCGCGGGCGACAGCGGGTGCTGCGCCTTGATGAACGTCTCCATCCCGCTGCCGGGGTTGGGCGCGAGCGCGAGCTCGAGCACCGCTTCCTGCGCGGTCGCGTCGACCGTCACGGTGAGCTCGCGCGTTTGCGCGGCGAGGCGCGTCAGGATGTCGATCTCCGCCTCGAGGATCTTCCCCGCGCCCGGGCTCTGGGCCAGCAGCGGCTGGAGCTGCTTGCGCGCCGCCTCGATGTCCGGGCGATAGCGATCGACGAGGCGGCCGAGATCCAGCCGCAGCGTGGGCGCGGCCGGCGCGTCCGCGAGCGCCGCGAACGCCCACGCCGCGGTCGCATCGACCTCGGCCTTGGCGCCGATGAGCGCGCGTCCGCCCTCCACCTTCGTCTCCAGCTCCCCCACGCCCGCCTTGAGCTTCTGCGCGTCCGTCACCCCGGCCAAGAGGAGCAACGGCTTGGCGTGCTTCTTCGGGTCGAGGATGACGAGGTGGAGCGGCTTGTCGATCGCCACCCCGGCCAGCGATCGCGCCGACACCAGCGTCGCCAGGAGCGACGTCGCCGCGTCGGAGCGGAGCGCGGCGCTCGCGCCGGGGCTGACCGCGTCGGCGTACGCGCCGAAGCGCGCCATCGCGCCGTCGAGGGACGCGGTCGACACCACGCCCAGGTAGTCCGGCGGCGGCTCGACCTTGGGGGGCGCCGACTTCGAGCACGCGGCCAGACCGATGCAGAGGCAGAGCGAGAGCGCGGGGCGCATGGGCTGGTATAGTACCCGCATGCGGCTCCTGCTGGTGGCCTTCGCGCTTGCCGCCGGTTGCAGCCAGGACGACGTGCGCCACCAGCGCCCGGCGCCGGTCCTCTCGCCCGCCGCGGTCGCCGCTCCAGACGCCGGCGCGCGCGCGGCGCTCGGCGTGCCCGCCTGCGACGCATACCTCGAGGAGCTCGCCCGCTGCATCCACAAGATGGACAAGGCGGCGCAGCCGGCGGCGCGCCGGTTCCTCGAGGACACGCGCCGCGCCTGGGCGCAGTCGGCCCGCGCCGTCGACGGCAGCGGCGCGCTGTCCTCTGCCTGTCGCCTCGCCAGCGACGCCGCGCGCAACGCGACGGCGGGGCTGGGGTGCAGCTTCTGACCGATCGTGACATCCGCCCCCCCGCCGGCGTATATACGCCGGCCATGCGCCGCCCCGTCCCCACCCCGCACGCCGACAAGGTCGCCGCCCTCGCCGCCCAGGTGGAATCGCTCCGCGGCCAGACGGTGCACCTCGACAAGGGCGGCGTCCACCACTTCGTCCCGCTCCCCGGCGATGCGCGCTTCCGCGGCCGGAAGCTGGACGTCTCGGCGCTGCGCGAGGTCCTGGCCGTCGATACCGCCGCCCGCGTCGCGAGCGTCGAGCCCGGCGTCACCTTCGCCGAGCTCGTCGCCAAGACCCTGCCGCACGGCCTCGTCCCGGGCGTCGTGCCCGAGCTCACCGGCATCACCGTCGGCGGCGCCGTGGCCGGCTGCTCCGTCGAGTCGATGTCCTACCGTGTCGGCGGCTTCCACGACACCTGCCTCGAGCACGAGGTGGTCACCGGCGCCGGCGAGGTCGTCAGCCTCACCCCCGACGGCGACCCGCTCGGCTTCGGCATGATCCACGGCTCGTACGGCACGCTCGGCGTCCTGACCCGCGTCACCTGCCGCCTCTACCCCGCGAAACCATGCGTCCACCTCACCTACGTGACGCTCCCCACGCTCGCGGCGTTCGAGGCCGAGATGCGCGCGCGCATCGCCGCGGCGGACCACGACTTCGTCGACGGGATCATCCATGGCCCGGGCCGATTCGTCGTCTGCCTGGGCCGGTTCGTCTCCGAGGCGCCGTACCTGTCGAGCTACCGGCGCCTCCACATCTACTACAAGAGCACGGCCGAGCGCGCCGAGGATTACCTGACGACCGCGGACTACTTCTTCCGCTACGACACCGAGTGCCACTGGCTGTCGCGCACCGTGCCGCCGCTCGAGTGGAAGCCGGTGCGCTGGGCGCTCGGCGGCGTGTTCCTCGGCTCGGAGAACCTCATCCGCTGGTCGGGGCGGCTCGCGCCGCTCCTCGGGCTCAAGCGGCGCCCCGACGTCGTCGTCGACCTGTTCCTCCCCGGCGCACGCTTCGCCGATTTCTACCGCTGGTACGAGGAGACCGTCCGCCATTTCCCCCTGTGGGTCGTCCCCTACCGCATGCCCGCGCCCTATCCGTGGCTGTCGCCCGCGCAAGTCGCGCGCATGGGCGACGACTTCTTCTTCGACTGCGCCGTCTACGGCAAGCCCAACGGCGACCCGGCGATCGACTGGTCCGAGGTCCTCGAGGACAAGACGTTCGAGCTCGGCGGCATCAAGACGCTGATCTCGCGCAACCACTACTCGCCCGAGCGGTTCTGGGACATCTACCACCGCGACAACTACGAGCGGATGAAGGCCCGCTTCGACCCGGGCGGGCTGTGGCGCGACGTCTACGCCAAGCTGGTCAGCGGTCGGCGGTGAAGGACGCGCCGGCGAGGCCGGCCTCCGCGAACGCCTTGTCGAGGACGTCGCGCTTGCCCAGGGTGACGATGACCTCGCGGTCCTCGGGCAGCTCGGCGGCGGCGAGGCGCAGCGCGTGCGCCGGCGTCAGCGAGGCGACGGCGCGCGCGACCTCGTCGTCGTACCCGAGCGCCTGCCCGTGGCGGTCGAGCCAGGCGGCGCGCAGCACCAGCTCCACGCCGCTCGCCGCGCCGGCGACGCGCTGCTCGATCACCCGACGCCGCGCGCGCACGAAATCCTCGACGAACCCGTCGCCGCGGCGGAGCGACGCCACCGCCTCCCGCAGGACCTTCAGCGCCTCGCCGGCGCGCTCCGGGTCGACGGATCCGCGCACGACGTAGGCCCCCGCGCCGTCGTACGCGAGGAGCGAGGCGTACACGCCGTAGCTCGCGCCGAGCTTCTCGCGCACGGCGCGCACGCGCTGGTCGAGCATCTGCGCCAGCACGAGCCGCGTGGGGTAGTCGGCGTCGATGGGCTTGGCGACCGGGAAGCCCAGGGCCACGGGCACCATCTCGAGGTGCTCGGTTACGATCCCCTGCGCCCGCACCCCGGTGCGCGCGGTGGCGGGCGGCGCGGGGGCCGCGGTGCCCTCCCG
>DATFWE010000003.1:0-46064 GCA_035259575.1 Haliangiales bacterium | reverse complement strand
GCGCCCTTCACGAGCTGCGGATCGCCGCCGAGATAGTTGAGGATGGCCTCATCCGACAGGAGGATGCCGAGGGCGACCGTCTGACGACCCACCTGCTGCCCGAGGAAGCCCAGCCAGTACGTGGCCTCGTTGTCCGACGGCGCGCGGTAGAGCCCGTCGGCATAGACCTGCCGCAACCACTGCTCGTCGGTGCAGTCGGCGGCGGCGGGGCGCGCGACGGCGAGGGCGAGGCCAGCGAGGAACGCGGCGACGAGGCATTGCTTACGCATGGTTGTGGCTCCTTGGCTCGGGCGTGGCTGCCCGCCATTTCCTAGTGCCCTCCACCACGCCGACCGTCGCACGCACGCCGAGGAAAAAATTCGGCGGCCGAACGATGATAAGATGGGGGAAAGGGGAGCGATGCTCGATCGTGAACCGACGGCGGCCGAGGTGCGGTCGCTCCTGGAGCGCGCGCGCGGGGCCTGGGCCGACGTCCACGTCGCGGACGACCGGTTCCTCGCCTACCTCGCCGAGCGCGTGGACGGCACGGTCGATCTCGCGGCTCTGCGCGTCGTGGACCTGTACCTGGCCTGCGCTTGCGCCGACGGCGATGCGCGCGCGCACGCCGCGTTCGAGCGCGCGCACCTCGGGCAGGTGCCGCGCTTCATCGCGCGGGTCAGCAGCGAGCCGGCGCTCGCCGAGGAGGTGACCCAGCGGCTGCGCGAAAAGCTGTTTCTGCCCGGCCCCGGCGGACGGCCGTACATCGCCGAGTACTCGGGCCGGGGCGATCTGCGCGCCTGGCTGCGCGTCATCGCGGTGCGGCTGGCGCTGCGCCTGTGCCGGCGCGCGGCGGCGACGCGCCAGCAGCCGCTCGAGCCGGACTGCTGGCTGGCGGGTGCCAACCCGGAGCTCGACTACCTGCGCCTGCGCCATCGCGCCGACGTCGAGAGCGCCTTCCACCGCGTCGTGGCCCAGCTCGAGCCGCGCGCGGTCCTCCTGTTGAAGCTCCACTATCTCGACGGGCTGAGCCTCGAAGCGATCGCGGATCTCTACCACGTCCACCGCGCGACCGCGGCGCGCTGGCTGGCCGGTTCCCGGCAGCTGCTCCTCGATGGCACGCGGCGGGCCCTGCGCGAGCGCCTGCGCCTGTCCGAGGACGAGCTCGACAGCCTGCTCGGCTTCGTGCGCAGCCGGCTCGAGGTGACGCTGCGCGACGCGCTCGGTGCGGAGGCCGAGTGACCACCGCGTGCCCCAGCGACGACACCTTGGTCCGCTTCGCCGAGGGCGTGATCTCCGACCCCGCCCTCGCCGCCGTCGAGACGCACCTCGCCGACTGCGCCGAATGCCGCGGCGTGGTGGCGGCGGTCGCAGGGGAGGGCCCCGCCGGCGCGTGGATCGGCCGCTACCGCCTGATCGAGCCAATCGGCGCCGGCGGCATGGGCGTGGTCTACGCCGCGGTCGACACCCGGCTCGGCCGCCGGGTCGCGCTCAAGCTCCTGCGCGGCGGCGCGGCCGATCGCCCCGAGCTGGCGGCGCGCCTCCTGCGCGAGGCCCACGGCATGGCCCGCATCGCGCACCCCAACGTGATCACGGTTCACGACGTGGGGCGGATCGGCGACCAGGTCTTTCTCGCCATGGAGCTGGTCGACGGGCCGACGCTGCGCAGCTGGCTCGAGACGCCGCGCCCGTGGCGCGAGACCCTCGCCGTGTGCCTGCAGGCCGCCGCGGGGCTCGTCGCCGCGCACGACGCCGGCCTCGTGCACCGCGACGTCAAGCCGGACAACATCCTCGTCGCCGCCGACGGACGCGTGCGCATGACCGACTTCGGCCTCGTCGCGCTCGGCGACGCGGGCGACGACGCCGACGCCGGCGAGTCGCCGCTCCGCGGCGTCGTGACCGCCCACGGCCGCGTCCCGGGCAGCCCGTGCTACATGGCGCCCGAGCAGCTCGACGGCGAGGCGGCGACCGCGCTGTCGGATCTGTTCGGCTTCTGCGTGACGCTCCACGAGGCGCTGTTCGGGGAGCGGCCGTTCGGGGGCAGCTCGGCGTCGGAGCTCCTGCCCGAGATCCGCGGCAACCGCGTGCGGCCGCCATCGGCGGGGACCGTGGTGCCGGCGCGCGTGCGCGCCGCGATCCGTGCCGGCCTCGCCGCGCGGCCCGAGGATCGGCCGCCGTCGATGCGCGCGCTGCTGCGGTCGCTGGAATCGGCGTCGCGATCGCGCGGCCGCCGCGCCCTGGCACTGGCCGCGCCGGTCGCGGCCGTCGTCGCCGTCGCCGTCGTATGGCCGCTCGCCGTGCCCCGGCGTCACGAATGGCGCCCGGCGATCGAGCCGCTCTTGCCCGCGTTCGACGAGGAGGTCTGGTTTCCCAGCTACTCGCCCGACGGCGCGTCGCTGCTCTACGCCTCGAACCGCGACGGCTCGCTCCGCCTGTACCTGGCCCCGAGCGCGGGCGGCGCCGGGCGCGCGGTCACGCCGGCGGAGCTTTCGGTCATCCACGGCCGGTTCACCCGCGCCGGCGACGAGATCACGTTCATCGACCTGACCGGCCACGTCTACCGCGCGGCGCTGGTCGGCGGCGCGCCGCGCCTCGTCGCCACCGGCGCGCGCGCGTTCGCCGAGTGCGACGATCGCCTCGTCCTCGTGCACACGAGCAGCCCGGGCTGCCTCGACTGCCCATCCCTGGTCGAGGACGGCGACGGGACGGAGCGCGAGCTGCGCCGCTTCGCGGCGGGGACCGAGATCAACGACGTGAGCTGCGATCCTCCCGGCCGGCAGATCGTCGCGTCGATGTCCGGGCCGGAGCGATCGGTCAGCCAGCACGCGAGCGTGGTGCTGGCGCCGCTCGACGGCGGACCGCTTCGCCGTCTGACCGACACGGACGACTTCGACTTCCTGCCCACGTTCCACCGCGACGGGAATAGCGTGGTGTTCTCACGCTGGCGCGCCGGGCGAGCCAACCTGATGGAGGTGGCGCTCTCCGGCGGCGCGCCCGTGCAGATCACCTTCGACGAGGGCGAAGGTGAGGACAAAGGCGCCGACGTCTCGCCCGACGGCGCTCGCCTCGTCTTCGTCAACACATCGGCGTCGGAGGAGCTGGTGGGTCATGATCTGCGCGACGGCAGCCGGCGCCCGATGGGCGGCGAGCTGCATCGTCTGGGCAAGATCGCCGCCGCTCCCGAAGGGCTGATCGCCGAGACCGCGCGGCCGCTCGCGCCCAGCCGGCGCTTCACGCTCGAGCTCCAACCCTACGACCGGGGCGCGCCGCGCGTGCTCGCCGACGGGCACGCGCCCGCGGTGGTTCCCGACGGCGACGAGTTGGTCTACGCCGCGCCGGAGCAGAACGGGACGACCGAGGTCCTGGCGATGGCGCGTTCCGGCGGCAAGCCGCGACGCCTGGCCGCGATCGCCGGCGACGTCATGTACATCCACGTGGCCGTCGGCGGCACGGTGTACGTGTCGACCCGAGATCCGGGCGGCCGACACGTGCTCCGCCTTCCCCTCGCCGGCGGCGCGCCCGAGGTCGAGCCCGACGGCGGGCTCGTCGTGTTGCCCGCGCCCCGCGGCGGCGCCCGGCTGGTGCTCACCAAGGTGGAAGCGCGCTTCGTGCCGGCGGGACAGCCGCTCGCCGCGCCCACGGCCCGGCTCGAGTACAACCATTTCCTCACCTGGGCCGACGGCAAGTCGGTCATCTACATGAAGGGCGTCCGCGTGCTCCGCCACGACTTCGAGACCGGGGGCGACACGGAGATCGACGTCGGGGCGGCGCAGATCGCCGCGATGGCGGTCGCCCCGGATGGGCGCACGCTCTGGCTGGCCGAGCGTCACACGGTGTCGCGCCGGCGCGTGATCACGAACTTCGCCGAGCGGCGGTGACGCCCGCCGAGCCTATGCGTCCACCTTGCCGCGGAACCGGCGATAAAGTCCGGATAGGTAGTGGGTGTATCGTGGGCCCATGCCCAACCCGCCTGCCCACCGCATCCCGATCCTCACCACGTTCGACGCCCCGCCGGGCGCCGCGATCGAGCGCGTGATCGGCCCCTGCTGGGGCGTGACCGTCCGCTCGCGCAGCATCGTCGGCACCGCCTGCGCCGGCTGCCAGCAGGTCTTCGGCGGCGAGATCTCGGCGCTCACCCAGCTCGCCATGGACTCGCGCACCGAGGCGATGCATCGGCTCGAGCAGCACGCCATCGACCAGGGGGCGAACTGCGTCCTCGCCATGCGCTTCGACTCGGGCGAGCTCATGCAGAACACGAACGAGATCGTCGCCTACGGCACGGCGGTCGTCCTGCGCCAGTCCCCATGAGGCCGGCGATCCCCAGGGCGCTGGCGCGGCGGATCGACCGCGCGGCCCGCGCGGCGCACCGGTTCCACCGGTTCGCCCACCATCCGCTATGCGACGAATACGCGGGCGAGGTGGTGCGCATCGGCGCAAAGGGGCGCGTTTGCCGCGGCTGCCTTGCGGTCATCGCGGGGGCGGCGCTCGGGCTCGGCGCCGGCTGGCTTGTCACGCCGGTCGTCGCCGCGGCCGCGCTCGTCGTTGCCGTCGCGCTCGTCGCGCTGTCGTTCGTGCGCCGCGCGGGTCCGCGCGCGCCGAAGTGGCGGACGCGCCTCGTCCCCGCCGCCGGTCTGGCCGCGGCGCTCGCGTCTGCCGTGCACGCCGCGACCGCGGCCGGTCTCGCGCTCGCCGTCGCCGCGCTCGCCGCCGGCGCGGCGCTCCACGCCGCCTACCGCCGCCGCGGGCCCGACCGGACGCCGTGCGCCGCGTGTCCCGAGCGCCTCGGCCCGGGGCCCTGCCGCGGTTTCGCCGAGATCGTCCGGCGCGAGCGCGCGTTCCGCCGTCTGGCGGGGCGGTGGTTGACGCCGGTGCAATAATGAGCGCGCCCATGGAGACCATCCGCCTGCAGGAAGAGGACACGATCGTCGAGGTCGTGCCCGAACGCGGCGCGCTCGTCGCCCGGTGCGCGGTGAGGCCGCGCGAGATGCTCTGGCTCGATCCGGCCACCGTCGAGGATCGGAGCCGCAGCGTGCGCGGCGGGATCCCGCTGCTCGTGCCCTTCGCGGGCGCGCTGCCCGACGACCGGTTCGTCGCTTCGCCCACGCTCACCACCAAGATGCGGCAGCATGGCTTTGGCCGCGATCTTCCCTGGACGGTCGTCGAGCGGGCGCCCGCCGAGGTCGCGATGGCGCTCGGCCCGGGCGACGCGACGCGGGCCGCGTACCCGTTCGAGTTCCGGTTCGTCTACCGGGTGCGCGCCCTGCCGCGCGGACTCCTCGTCGAGCTGACGGCGCACAACGACGGAGCCGCCCCGTTCCCGGTGGCGCCCGGCTTCCACCCCTACTTTCCTTGCCCGCTCGGGCGCAAGGACGAGGTCGCGAGCGACCTGCCCGGATTCGATTCCGCGCGCTTCGTCGAGGAGGGATTCGACTTCGGCCTGCCGCGGACCGGCGACGCGCCCGTGCACTTCCGCGTGCCGGACCTCGGGCAGATTGTCTTCACGCTGTCGCCCGGGCTGCGCCACATGCAGTTCTGGACGCTCGCGGGCAGGCCGTTCGTGTGTCTGGAGCCGTTTCTGGGCGCCGCCGGCGCCATCAACGACCCGGCGAGGCGGGACGAGGTCCCTCCTTCCGGGGCGCTCACCTACGCGGCGCGCTTCGAGCTCCTGCCCTGAGAATTTGTGAACATTTTGCAGCGCGAGGATCGTTCCGAGTCGGCCGGACGCGCGGGATAAGCGGGGGCAGGCGGCGTCGCTCCAATATGGGGGGCGAACGGGGGGAGCTCTCGCGCGCCGTAGGCGCGCGTCGCGAAGCGGCTCCCCCCGTTGTGAGGACCCCGCGGAGCGCGGCTACAGAGATCGCAGGAGCTCGTCCGGGTCGTAGACGCGGCCCGCGCGCACGACCCGCACGATCTTGCTCAGATTGTCGACGCTGACGAGCGGATCGCCGTCGAGTACAACGAGGTCTGCGAGCCGCCCCGCCTCCACCCGTCCGAGCTCCCCGTCGAGCCCGAGCATCCTGGCGCCGTTGACCGTGGCCGAAAGCAGGACCTCCTTCGGCGACAGGCCCGCCTTCGCCATGAGCGCCATCTCGCGAAACACCGAGGGCCCGTGGAGCGTGCCGATGTTGCCGGCGTCGGTGCCCATGGCCACGACGATGCCCGCGTCCCACACCTTGCGCAGGCTGGCCATCGCGGCGGCGAACGGGCTCGCGTCCGGCGGATTGCGCATGAGCTCGACGATGCGCGGCGGCAGGTCCGCGGCCGGGTGCTTGGTGAGATCCCCCATGGCCGCCAGGATCTCGGGGTCGGCGAGCCGCCGTTCCGCGTCGGTGGGGGTCCACGTGCCCGAGAGCGCCAGCCCGTACCCCGCCCCGACGAACAGGGTGGGGATGTAGATGACGTTCCGTTTCCGCGCCAGGGCCAGGAACTCCTCGTCGACGACCTGGTCGAAAACCGAGTGCACCAGCACGTCGGCCCCGGCGCGCAACGCCGCCTTGGCCGTGGCGAGCTGGGTGGCGTGCACGGCCAGCCGCGTTCCGGCGGCGTGCGCGAGGTCCCCGACGGTCTTGACGATAGCCTCCTGCGCCGCGAGGTCGTCCCCCGGCTGGTGGATGAACCACACCTTCACGAAGTCGGGCCGCCGGGCCAGCTCCCTGCGGACGAGCGCCTCCGCCTCCTGCGGCGAGGTCACCTTGATGATGGGCGGATCGTCGAGCTCGAGCATGGGACGAGAGACCATCGACACGAGCGGCCCGGCCACCTTCACGCGCGGCGCGGCCGGGGTCCGCTCCGCCGCCGCGCGCACCTCGAAGTTCCACATCGGCCCGCCGACGTCGACCACCGAGGTCACGCCGCTGGCGAGCCACACCTTGAACGTGGCGGGAAGGCGCGCCTTGTTGCGCTGTGTCTCGCGCGCGTAGCTCACCCAGCCGGTGAGGTCGACCACGTCCGGGCGCGTGTACAGGTTTCCCGACTGGAAGAAGTGCACGTGGGAGTCCACCAGCCCCGCGATCACCCACTTCCCCGCGGCGTCGACGACCGTCGCGCCGGCGGGCGGCGGGTCGCGGCCCACGCTCACGATCCGGTCGCCTTCGATGATGATGTTCGCGCCCGGCTCCTCCGCGGCCGCGCCTTCCCGCTCGGGATGGACGACCGTGGCGCCGACGATGGCGACGACCGGCCGCCTCGGGGGAGCCGGCGCGGCGCGGCAGGCGGCGAGGGCGCAGAGGATCATCAGGCTTGCCCGGTGCGGCATGCGCTCGATTCTAGCCTCTCGGCGGCCCCGCGCGGCGTACCCTCGTGCCCATGAAGCTCGATGACTTCAAGCTCGAGCATTTCTTCGCCCGCTTCGAGTTCTCGGTGCCCTATCTCCTTTGCTCCTCCGACGCCGAGACGCTGGGCCTCTCCGACCTCGTGGCGCTCGCCGACGACGAGACCCGCGGCCTGTGGGAGAACCTCCGGCTGGGGTACACGGAGATCCCGGGCCATCCGCTCCTGCGGCGCGAGATCGCCGCCCTGTACCGCGACGTGGGGCCCGATCGGGTCGTCGTGCTCAGCGGCGCCGAGGAGGCGATCTTCGCCGTGATGAACGTGCTCCTCGAGCCGGGCGACGGGGCCGTGGTCGTGACGCCCGCCTATCAGTCGCTGTACTCCGTCGCGGAGGCGATCGGCGCGGAGGTGACGCGGGTGCCCCTCGACGGGGAACGGGGCTGGTCGCTCGATCTCGACGCGATCGCTCGCGCCGTGTCCGCGCGCACCCGCCTCATCGTGGTCAATTTCCCGCACAGCCCGACGGGGGCGCTGATCGACCGCGCGACGTTCGACGGCCTGGTCGCGCTCGCCGAGCGCCACGGCATCTACCTCTTGTGCGACGAGGTCTACCGCCTCCTCGAATACGACCCGGCGGACCGGCTGCCGGCCGGCGCGGAGGCAACCGATCGCGGCATCAGCCTCGGCGTCATGTCCAAGGTCTTCGGCCTGGCCGGGCTCCGCATCGGCTGGGTCGCCGCGCGGGACGCCGAGCTCTGCCGGCGCCTCGCCGCGTTCAAGCACTACACGACGATCTGCAACAGCGGCCCCAGCGAGATCCTCGCGCTCATGGGCCTCCGCGCGCGCGACGTGCTCGTGGAGCGGGCGCGCCGGATCGTGATGGCGAACCTGGCGCGGCTCGATCGATTCTTCGACGGCTTCGCCGGCACGCTCGCGTGGGTGCGCCCGCGCGCGGGCACCGTCGCGTTCCCGCGCCTCCTCGGCGCGACGCCGATCGAGCGGGTCGCCGAGGAGCTCGCCGCGGTCGAGGGGACGCTCATCGTTCCTGGATCCATATTCGACTGGCCGGGGAATCACTTCCGGATCGGCTTCGGCCGGGAGAACGTTCCCGAGGCCCTCGCACGGTTCGAGCGCCACCTGCGGCGGATGCGAGGCGGCTGATGAAGACCAATGGCGGGGTTCCCGCCCTTCGGGCAGTCCCCGCTACTCGGCGCGCATGGCGACCATGGGATCGACGCGGCTGGCGCGGCGGGCGGGGACGAAGCAGGCGACGAGGGCGGTCGCGAGCGCGACCGCGGCGGCCACCAGGTAGCTCGGCACATCGGCGGTCGTGACGCCGAAGAGGAGGCTCGCGAGGACGCGCGACAGGAGCGCCGCCGCGACGAGGCCGATGGCCACGCCGAGCAGCGTCAGCCGCAGCCCCTGGACGACGAACAGCCGGACGACCGCCGCCGCCCGCGCGCCCAGGGCCATGCGCACGCCGACCTCGCGCGTCCGCTGCGCGACGGAATGGGCGAGCAGCCCGTACAGCCCCACCATCGCCAGGACGAGCGCGGCGCCCGCGAACAGGACGAGGAGCAACGTGCGGAACCGCTGCGGCGCCACCGATTCGCCGACGAGCTGGTCGAGCGTGCGCACGCGGGCGATCGGCAGGCTGGCATCGAGCGCGGCGAGCTCGCCCCGCACCGCGTCGGCCACCGACTTCGCCGGCAGCGGCGAACGCACTACGAGGTACATGCTGCGCGAGAACATCGGCCACCACACCGCGCGGAACGGCACGTAGAGCGTCGGCTCGGTGGCCGCGTCCAGGCCGGCGTACTTCACGTCGCTCACCACGCCGACGATGGTCTCGCGCGGGCCCTTCGCGTCGTAGTCCCCCGTGACCAGCCGTTTGCCGACGGGATCCTCGCCCGGGAAGTAGCGGTCCGCCAGCGTCTGGTTGACGAGGACGACCATCGCGTCGCCGCGATCCGTGTCGTCGAACCACCGGCCGCGCGCGAGGTGCGCGCCGAGCGCGCGCAGGTACCCGGGGCTGATCACCAGCTCCTGGGCCAGCGGCGGCGCGCCCTGCGGCGGCCGACCATCGACGGCGAACGGGTTGCGCATCTCGAGGAGGTGCGGCGGCAGGCTCATGCCGATGCCGGCCGCCTCGACGCCCGGCAGGTTCTCCAGGCGCGCGAGCAGCTGATCGTAGAGCACCGTGATCTTCGCGGGGTCGCGGTAGCCCGACTCCGGCAGGGAGACGTACATGGTCGCGACGTTGCGCGCGTCGAACCCGCCGTCGACGCCGCGCAGCCGGCTGAAGCTGCGCGCCAGCAAGCCGGCGCCGACGAGGAGCATCACGGTGAGCGCGACCTCGACGACGACGAGCGCGCGACGCAACCGCCCGCCGCCCGCGGCGGACGTCGTCGCCCGCAACGTGTCCCCCGGGGTCCGCCGCGTCCCCTGGAGCGCCGGCGCCAGCCCGAACAGGATGCCCGCGAGCATCGAGACGGACGCGCCGAACGCGAGCACGCGCGCGTCCACGTGCACGTCGGCGGCGCGGGGCAGGGACGCGGGCGCCAGGCCGATGAGCGCATCGACGCCCCACAGCGACGCGAGGACGCCGACCGCGCCGCCGATGCCCGCGAGGAGCAGATTCTCGACGAGAAGCTGGCGGATCAGCCGCCACCGGCTCGCCCCCAGCGACGCGCGGATGGCGAGCTCGCGCTCGCGCGCCGCGCCGCGGGCGAGCGCGAGGTTCGCGACGTTCGTCGCGGCGATGACGAGGAGCAGGGCGACCGCCCCGAGGAGGAGCACGAGCACCGGGCGCACGGGGCCGACGACGAGCTCCTTCAGGTCCACGGCGATCCCGCCGCGATACGGCGACGTGGGAAACCGCGCCTGCACGTCGGCGAACGCGCGCGCGAGCCCCGCGGTCGCCTGGCCCACGGTGACGCCGGGCGCGAGCCGGCCGATGCACGTCAGCCAGTAGGGAGGCCGCGCGTTGCGGCCGGCGAGCTGGAGGATCGGCCAGATCTCGGCGTCGCGCATCGGCGGGCGGAAATCCGCGGGCATGACGCCGACGATGGTGTGGGGCACGCCCTCGATGACGAGCGCGCGGCCGACCGCCGCGGCGTCGCCGCCGAGCCGGCGTCGCCAGAACCCGTGGCTTACGACGACGGTCGCCGGCGCCCCGCGCGCGTCCTCGCCGGCGGCGAAGCCCCTCCCCAGCGCGGGTTGGACGCCGAGCGTGGAGAAGAAATCGGCGGTCACCGATGCGGCGTCGACGCGCTCGGGCTGATCCCCCAGCCCGGACACCGACAGGCCGTACCCGGCCCAGCTGATCGCCGCCACGTGCGCGAGCTCGGGCACGTGGTCGCGCGCGGCGAGAAAATCGACCGTGGACAGCGACGTGCGCGCGAGGCCCCCTTCGCGCGGATCGGAGAGGAACACGCCCACGAGGCGATCCGGCTCGGGATAGCGAAGCGGCCGCACGACGACCGCGTCGACCAGGCTGAACATCGTGCTCGACGCGCCGATGCCGAGCGCTAGGGTCAAGACGGCCACGAGCGTGAATCCTCGCGACCGCCACAAGAGGCGAAGGCCGACCCGCGCGTCCTGGACGAGGCTCATGCGCGCGGGTCATGGCAACCGCGATGCCAGCGGAACCTCGCGGCTTTGCAATCGTCGCCGCGCCGAGGTGCCCGTTCGCGGGACGGGCCGTCCCAGTTCTGGAACGCGTCGTCTTCATGGACCTGAAATCCCTTGGTCATTCTCCTGGCATGCAGCTCGCTATGGCATGACCGCCATGGGGTTTGTCCAGGATGTGCGGTTCGCCCTGCGGGTGCTCGCTCGCAAGCCGGCGTTCACGCTGGTGGTGGTGTTCACCCTGGCGCTCGGCATCGGCGCCGGCAGCGCGATGTACAGCATCATCGACGCGCTGCTCGTCCGGCCGCTCGACCTGCCGGAGCTCGATCGCCTGGCGGTGATCCAGGAGAGCACGGGCGGGCAGGAATTCCAGCCGGACGTGGCGCCGCGAAGCTTCCTCGACTACCGCGCCGATGCGCAGTCATTCGAGAACGTGGTCGCGTATCAGTACTGGGAGGTCGCGCTCACCGGCAACGGCGACCCCGAGAACGTCATCGGCGACCAGGTGTCACCCGGGTTCTTCGACACGCTGGGCGTCAAGCCGCTCCTCGGCCGCTGGTTCGCCGCCGACGAGGTCGACGGCCGGCGCGACAAGGTCGTCGTCCTCAGCCATGCGCTTTGGGATCGGCGGTACGCGCGCGACGGCGCCATCGTCGGCAAGTCGATCAGTCTCGACGGCGCGAGCTACACCGTCGTCGGCGTGATGCCGCGCGGCTTCCACGTTCCGAACGCGACGGACTTCTGGGCCCCGCTCACGCTCACCCCCGAACAGCGCCAGGATCGGCGCTCGCAGTTTCTCGGCGTCATCGCCAAGCTCAAGCCGGGCGTGAGCCTCGCCGCCGCCGACGCCGAGATGCGGCAGATGGGCGAGCGCCACGCCGCCCTTTACCCGGAAAACAAGATGCGGGCCCTGCGCGTGGTGTCGCTGGTGCGCGGCGTCACCGAGGACTACACGCGAAACTTCATCTTCACGCTCCTCGGCGCGGCCATCTTCGTGCTGCTCATCGCCTGCGCCAATGTCGCCAACCTGTTTCTCGCGCACGCGCTGGCGCGCCGCAAGGAGCTCGCCGTGCGCGCGGCGCTGGGCGCCGGGCGCAGGCGCATCGTTCGCCAGCTCCTCACCGAGGCCGCGGTGCTCGGCGTCGTCGGCGGCCTGCTGTCGCTTCTGTTCGCGAGCTGGGGCGTCGACCTGATCAAGAGCGCGATGCCGCTGCGCATCGTCCGCTTCATCGCCGGCTGGGACAACATGGGGGTCAACGGCGCGGTGCTCGCGTTCGCGCTCGGCGTCGGCATCCTCGTCGGCTTCGTCTTCGGCGTCGTGCCCGCGTGGCAGGTGTCGCGCGCCGACGTGAACACCGTGCTCAAGGACGGCGACCGGGGCACGACCGGCGGGCGGCACACGCACCGGCTGCGCGCCGTCCTCGTCGTCCTCCAGGTCGCGTTCGCGGTCATCATGCTCATCGGCGCGGGCGCGATGATGAAGGGCTTCATCCGCATGGCGCATCCCGCGGAATGGCTCGACGGCGGCAACGTCCTCACGCTGCACGTCAGCCTCCCCGAGGCGCGCTACCGCGAGCGCAAGGACACCGTCGAGTTCGCGCGCGCGGTCGTCGACCGCATGCGCGCGGCCCCCGGGGTGAGGAGCGCGGCGGCGACCAACAACGTGCCGTGGGGAAACCACGGCTGGGGGCGGACGCCGTACCCCGAAGGGCGCGTCACCCGGCCGGAGGACGAGGTTCACGTCGACTATCGCTACGTGACCCCCGGGTACCGCGAGCTCTTGCGCATCCCCCGCGTCGAGGGGCGCGACTTCGGCGACGGCGACACCGCGACGTCGCCCCGCGTGGCGATCGTGAGCGCGCACGCCGCGGCGCGGCTCTGGCCGGGCGAGTCTTCCCTCGGCAAGCGCTTCCGCTGGCAACAGGACGACAAGAGCCCGTGGATCACCGTCGTCGGCGTCATCGGCGACATCCACGACCGGCCGGACGAGAGGGGCCCGCCGCCCGTGATCTACGTCCCGTTCGCGCAGGAAGCCTACCCGTCGATGTACTTCGTCGTGCGCACGGACGTCGAGCCGCTCGCGCTGGCGCGCGCGGTGGCGTCCGCCGTCTACGCGGTGGACCCCGCCCAGCCGGTCGCCCAGATCCGGACGCTCGACCTCGTGCTCGCCGAGCGGCTCGCCGGCTTCCGCATCGGCGCGTGGATGATGGGGATCTTCGCCCTCCTCGCGCTCGTGCTCGCCGCGGTCGGCATCTACGGCGTGGTCGCGACGCTCGTCACCCAGCGGACGCACGAGATCGGCGTGCGCATGGCGCTCGGCGCACAACGCGGCGACGTCCTCCGGCTCATCCTCCGCCGCGGCGTGCTCCTGACCATGCTCGGCCTCGTGCCCGGGGTCGCGATCGCCGTCGTCGTCCTTCGCATCATCAGCAGCGTCCTCACCGGGATCATCGACAACGACCTCATCGTGTTCGTCGCGTTCACGTCGGTGGTCGCCGGCATCGCGACGTTCGGGTCGTTCGTGCCCGCATGGCGCGCGACCAAGGTCGATCCCCTCGTCGCCCTTCGCGAGGAGTGACCGCGACTGGCCTCTTCCCTCCCCACGCGCTAGGCTCCGACAGTCGATGTCGCGCCGACGGAGACATTTCCTACCCTGGGCGGCGGTGGCGCTCCTCGCCTGCGGACGTTCGCCCGACACGGCCACGAAGGCCGAGGTTCGCCCGACGCCTCCTCATACGATGCCTCATACGATGCCTCATACGATGAAGATCGGCATCATCGGGGCGGGCCACATCGGCGGCACGCTCGCGACGCTGTGGGTGCGCGCGGGCCACGAGGTGCTCGTGTCGTCGCGTCATCCCGATCAGCTCGAGCCGCTCGCGCGCTCCCTCGGTCCCAGGGCGCGCGCCGGCACGCCGCGCGAAGCGGCGCTGTTCGGCGACGTCGTCTTGATCTCGGTGCCGTACGCGGCGCTTCCGCAGATCGGACGCGATCTGGCGGCGGAGCTCGCCGGCAAGATCGTCCTGGATACGGGCAATCCGTATCCGTCTCGCGACGGAGACATGGCCGTCGAAGCGCGCCGCAAGGGAACCGGCGCCGCGTCGGCGGAGTTTCTCCCCGGCGTCCGGCTGGTGCGCGCGTTCAATGCGATCGGCGCCGACGACCTCGCCAGCCAGGCGCACCGCGCCGGCGACCGGGTCGCGATCCCCCTCGCCGGCGACGACGCGGAGGCGCTCCGTGTCGCCGAGGGGCTCGTCCGCGACGCGGGGTTCGAGCCGGTCGTCGTCGGCGGGCTCGCGCGCGCGAAGGACTTCGACGTGGGCACGCCGGTGTACACCAAGCTGCTCACCGCCGCCGAGCTGAGGCAGCGGCTGGGGCTCGCCGCGCACTGATGCGTCGCTGTCTGTGGCTTCTACTCCTGTGTGCCGCCCACTGCGGCGGCGCGGCCGGCGCCGGACGCCCCTGGGTCATGGGGTACTTCACCTCGTACCAGACGCAGTTGCCGCTGGAACGGGTCGACTTCGCCGCGCTGACGCACGTCGCCCACTTTGCCTTGCGCCCGAACCCCGACGGCACCATGCGACCCGACGCCAGGCTCGACGGCCAGGCGGACGCGCTCGTCGCCGCCGCCCACGCCGCCGGGGTCAAGGTGCTGATCTCCGTCGGCGGCGCCAACTCGGCGGCCGACGGCTTCCAGTCGGCCATCGGCTCCGCCCACCGCGACGCGCTGGTCGCCGGCATCATGGGCGCGGTGACCGCGCACGGCTACGACGGGGTCGATCTCGACATGGAGCCGGTCACCGCCGCCGACGAGCCGGACTACGCCGCCACGGCGGCGCAGCTGCGCGCGCGCCTCGATGCCGTCCGCCCCGGGATGCTGCTCACCGCCGCGACCGCGCGCGACCTCGGCGCGTTCTACGCTTCGATCGCCGCCAGCCTCGATCAGATCAACATCATGACCTACGACCTGTCCGGGCCGTACCCCGGCTGGGTCACCTGGCACAACTCGGCGATGTACACGGACGGGATGCGCTTCGGCAACGGCCGCCCGATGCCGTCCTGCGACCTCTACGTGCAGGCGTATCTCGCGGCCGGCGTCCCGCGCGCCAAGCTCGGCATGGGCGTCTACTTCCACGGCAAGATCTGGCACGGCGCCACCGGGCCTAACCAGAGCATCGCCGGCGTCACCGTCACCGACGTGACGTTCCACGAGCTGATGGACAGCTACTACACGGACGCCGAGTACCGCTGGGACGCCGGCCCCGACGCGCCGTACCTCAGCGACACGGTGCGCACGCTGTTCATCTCCTACGACGACCCGCGCGTCGTCGCCGAGAAGATGCGCTACATCAGGGACCAGCGCCTGGGCGGCGTCATCATCTGGGATCTCGCCAGCGGCTACCGCGCCAGCCAGCCGGGGCACGAGAATCCCCTGCTCGACGCGATCCAGGCCGCGGTGACGGGCCCGTAGGCCGCGGGCGCGAGGCCTTGCGCGGCGCCGCGAGCCTGCGCAGACTGCGGGTGTGGCGAGTGAACCGACTCCCTGCGTGCACGAGCGAAGCGCGCCGACTACGATGGTCGAGCCCAAGTATTCGGCGATGGGCGAGGTGGCCCAGGCGATCGGGATGAGCGCCACGCCGATCAGCGTGAGCTTCCGCTGCCGCGCCTGCGGCAAGGTGTTCGAGACGACCAAGGCGCCCGCGGACCTGCGGCGGTATCGTTAGCGAGGTGATGACATGAACTATTCCGACGGAATCGCCGGCGCGCGCACGATGATCGCGCTCGTCGGCAACGCGGCGGCGCTCCAGCACCGCCTTCCGGGCGGCTGGGAGCTCGCCCCCTACGCCGGGGACGACCTGCGCGGGAAGTCGCTGCGCGGCGCCAAGATGCTCATCGCGTTCCACGAGGTCTACGCCACGCGGACGCAACCGGGCCATCCCCCCGCCGGCCTGACGCAGGTGAGCTACATCGCCTTCGTCTCCCAGGCCCGCCACGCGGCGTCGGGCGAGGTCGCGCACATCCACTGGCTCACGTACACCGAGGATCCCGCGGGCATTCCGGGCAAGTACCGCGACGCCAAGCTCGCCCGCATCGCGCGATCGCAGACGTTCGTGAAGGAGCGGCGCGGCGAGACCCAGGTCCGCGAATCCTTCTCGGCGGCGTCCGACGACGGATCGCTCCAGCTGTCGCTGAGCTACGCGCAGGGCGGCATGGTGGTGTGGGCGACGTCCGACGCGCCCAACCTGCCGCTCCGCGCGGCGAACGATCCCGGCATCGTGCGCGTCTACCAGGAGGACCAGGTGCTCGACGTGGTCCGCAGCGACCCGCTCGGGATCAATCGCGTTTCCGAGGTCGGCCTCACGGCGACCGGCGAGCTGGCGGACGTGCTCGACGGCACGGAGCGCGTCGTCGCCGTCGTGATCCAGCGGCCGTACATGCGTCACGTATATGTGCCCTGAGCGTCGGGCACGAGATGGTCGACGCGGACGGCGATGCCGCGTCCGCCGGCCTCGTCGACGAGCGCCGCGGTGTCCTCGATCGTCTCCGGCCGATCCATCTCGGACCGCTCCGACCGCGTCGTTCGTCCGGTGACGTACACGGTGGCCCGCCGCGCCCAGTTGCACGGCAATTCCACGCCCGGCGTCCGCGGGTCGCGCCGGCGACCAGCGCGACCTTGCCTGCCAGCGATGTCTTCATGCGTTGTCCTCCCCGGATGCGTGGTTCCTCACGCGTTCATCGTAGCGCCGGCGAGCCGCGAGCGGCTGACGCGCGCTACGGTCCGAGCGCCGCCCGCTTCCGGCGCAGGAGCGCGCGCTCGACCGCGGACGTCTGCTGCTCGAGGGCGCGATCGAGAAATGCGCGCGCCTCGTCGAGGTGACCGAGCGACGCGTGGAGCTCGGCGTACATGGCGAGCGCGTAGGGGTAGCGGGCGAGCAGCTCGCGCTCCGGGATCGCGTCGAGCTCGTCGAGCCCCGCGACGGCTCCGCGGACCATGGCGACGGCGAGGGCGCGATTCACCTCGACGACCGGCGACGGGGACCGCCCGCGGAGGTCATCGTACAGGGCGACGATCTCGTCCCAGTCGGTCGCGGCGTAGCTCGCCGCCTTGGCATGGCAGGCGGCGATGCCCGCCTCGAGGTGGAACCGCGAGAAGTCCCGCCCGCGCGCCGAGCGGGCGAGGAAGAGGAACCCCTCGGACAGGAGCGCGGGATCCCATCGCGACCGATCCTGCTCATGAAGGAGGACGAGGCTTCCGTCGTCGGCGCGCCGGGAGGGAGCGCGGGCGACGTGAAAGCAGAACAGCGCGCGCAGCGCCTCGGCGGCGGGCGAGGCCCACCGGGCGTCGTCGGTCAGGAGACGCGCCAACCGGAGGGACTCGTCGCACAGCGCGTCGTCGATGCCGGCCTCGCTGTCCGTGGTCGAGTAGCCCTCGGTGAACAGCTGGTAGAGCACGTCGAGGATCGCGGGCAGGCGCGCGGGAACCTCGTCGGGCTCGGGCAGCTCGAACGTCGTCCCGGCGTCGCGCAGCCGCCCCTTCGCCCGGACGATCCGCTGCGCGATGGTGCGCTCGTCCGCAAGGAACGCCCCCGCGATCTGCGCCGTCGTGAACCCGTAGGCGACCCGCAGGGTGAGCGCGATCTGCGCGGCGCGCGACAGCGCGGGGTGACAGCAGAGAAAGATCAAGCGCAGCTCGTCGTCGAGCTCGGGCGCCGGCGGCTCGACGGCGCCGGCCTGATGCGGGGCGAGGGGAACGCTCCGCCGCTCGCGCCGGAGGGCGTCGACGACGACATTGTGGGCGACGCGCAGGAGCCACCCCTCGAGCTCCGCGCCGCCCGCGCCGCCGGTCCACTTCTCCAGCGCGCGGAGACCGGCTTCCTGCACCGCGCCCTCGACGAGGACGAGCTGGTCCACGCCGAAGCGACGCATCAGCGCGGCGATCAGGCGGCCGTGCGCGCTCCGGAAGCTGCGATCGAGCGCGGCGCGCCGCTCGTCAGGTCGATCCAGGACGGCGCACCTCCTCGACGACGCGGACCTCGACGAAGCCGTTCTGCATGGTGAGCGTCGGACACTCGCGCGCGGCCGCGACCGCCTCCTCGAGCGACGCCGCCTGGATGATGAAGATTCCGCCCACGGCTTCCTTGGTCTCCATGAACGGGCCCTCCACGACCTGTCCGCCGCGCACGGTGAGCCGGGCGCCCGTCTGATCGTGGAGCTTGTGCGAGTCCACGTAGCGGCCGCTCGCGCGCAGCGCGCTCAGCCAGCTCGCGAAACGCTCGTACATCTGGGGCGCGAGCGCCGCGTTGCCGGCGCGCTTGTCGAGGTCGGCGCCGCCGAGCAAGAGCAGATATTTCGTCATGTGGGCCTCCTTCCCCCGAGAACGATCGAGGGGACGGTGGATCGACATCGCCATTCAGGGCGGACGATGTCGATCCGCCCCGGCTGGATCGTTCTTGCTGCAAAGGAGACCATCATGCAAGCAAGCAAAAAGATTGCCGTGGCGGGGGCGACCGGGAGGGTCGGCCGCCATATCGTCGATGTGCTCACGACCGGCGGACACGACGTCGTCGCGATCTCGCGGTCCTGCGGCGTGGACCTGGTCACGGGCGAGGGTCTTGCGGAAGCCCTGGCGGGGGTGGAGTGCGTCATCGACGCGGCGACCGGTCCCTCGCCCGACGAGAAGGCGGCCACGGACTTCTTCGTCGCCGCGACCCGGAACCTGCACGAGGCCGGCCGCCGCGCCGGGGTACGGCGGATCGTCGTGGTGTCCATCATCGGGATCGACCGGTTCGCCGGGGGCTACAGCGCCGCGAAGATCGCGCACGAGCGGGCCATGCTGGCGGGCCCGATCCCGGCGCGGGTGCTGCGCGCGGCGCAGTTCCACGAGTTCGTGGCGCAGCTCGTGGAATGGGGCAGACGCGGCGACGTGAGCTACGTGCCGAAGATGCGCACGCAGCTCGTCGCCGCCCGGACCGTCGCCCGGGCGCTCGCCGACCTGGCGGTCGCCCCCGACTCGGCGACCGCGGGATCCTCCGGCGCGCCTTTCTCGGAGATCGCCGGTCCGCGTGTCGAAAACCTGGTCGACATGGCGAGGCTGCTTGCGGCCCGGCGCGGCGATCCGGTGAAGATCGAGACGGCGAGCGACCCGGCCAACCCGGACCACGTTCTGTTCGAGAGTGGTGCGCTGCTGCCGGGCCCGCAGGCGACGCTCGCGGGCCCGACGTTCGAGGAGTGGCTGGACGGGGAGGGGAAGCTCAGTCCTGGTTGATCGTCAAGACGATCAGTCCGGCGAGGCCCGGGTCGGCCGTGATCGTATCGACCCCGCCGAGGCCGTTCACGACGAGCTGATCCGTCGCGTCCTGATGCGCGACGCGCACCGTGGCGGCGAGGCCGGACACGACGGCCGCGCCGGCATCGGCGGTGACGGCGATCGTATCGGGGGCCGCCGTGCCGTTGACGACGACCGTGTCCACCAAGCCGTCGCCGGCGGTGGTTCCCGGGATGGCCGCGAGATCCACGTCCACCTCCGCGACGGCGGTGCCGGAGAGGTCGTTGACCACAACGGTGTCCGCGCCGCCGCGGGCGTCGAACTCGACGCGCTCGACGCCGTCGAGGTCCATGACGATGCTGGCGACGTCGCGGGTGAAGCGCAGGCGGCTGCCGTTCGCGCTGAGGTCGATGTGCTCGCCGATGTTCGCGCCGGAGAAGATCATCGCGTCCGTGCCGCCCTCGCCCTCGACCCTGTCGTTGCCGTCGCCCGGATTCCAGATGAACGTGTCGTCGCCGTCGCCCATGAAGATCACGTCGTCGCCGCGACCGCCGATGATGGTGTCGTTGCCGGGTCCGCCGAGGATCGTGTCGGCGCCGATGCTGCCGACGATCGTGTCGTTGCCGTCGCCGCCGTCGAGCTGGAGCGGGATCGCCGTCACCGTGTTGAGCGCGGTGATCGTGTCGTCGCCGCCCAGGCCGTTGACCGCCAGCTTGGCCGTCCCGCTCGCCTCCACGAACACGTTGAAGCCCGCGACCAGGACCCCGACGTTCGTGCCCGAATCGAAGACGGTCATGGTGTCGGCGGCGGCCGAGCCATTGACGGCGAGCAGGCTCCCGCCGGTCACGACCAGCCGGTCCAGGTTCGGCTCGCCGTTCGTTACGGCCACCTCGGCGCCGACGCCCCTGGCGACGACGGCCGCGCCGTCGGCGGCGACGTCGCCTGAGACGTCGATCGTGCCGGCGCCGGCGACGACGACGACCGTGTCGGCCAGGCCGTCGCCGGTGCCGGTTCCGGGAATCGCCGCGAGGTCCACGTTCACCCGCCGGACGGCGGTGCCCGTCAGGTCGTTGACCGTCACGGTGTCCGCGCCGCCGCGGGCGTCGAACTCGACGCGCTCGACGCCGTCGAGGTCCATGACGATGTTGGCCACGTCGCGGGTGAAGCGCAGGCGGCTGCCGTTCGCGGTGAGATCGATGTGCTCGCCGATGTTCGCGCCCGAGAAGATCATCGTGTCCGTGCCGCCCTCGCCCTCGACCGTGTCGTTGCCGTCGCCCGGATTCCAGATGAACGTGTCGTCGCCGTCGCCCATGAAGACGACGTCGTCGCCGCGACCGCCGAAGATGATGTCGTTGCCGGGGCCGCCGAGGATCGTGTCGGCGCCGATGCTGCCGACGATCGTGTCGTTCCCGTCGCCGCCGTCGAGCTGGAGCGGGATCGTGGTCACCGTGTTCAGGGCGGTGATCGTGTCGTCGCCGCCGAGGCCGTTGACCGCCAGCTTGGCGGTCCCGCTCGCCTCCACGAATACGTTGAAGCCGGCGACCAGGACCGCGACGTTCGTGCCCGAATCGAACACGGTCATCGTGTCGGCGGCGGCCGAGCCGTTGACGTCGAGCAGGCTCCCGCCGCTCACGATCAGCCGGTCCAGGTTCGGCTCGCCGCCCGTGACGGCCACCTCGGCGCCGACGCCCTTGGCGACGACGGCCGCACCGTCCGCGGCGACGTCGCCTGAGACGTCGATCGTGCCGGCGCCGGCGACGACGACGACCGTGTCGGCCAGACCGTCGCCCGTGCCGCTTCCCGGAATCGCCGCGAGATCCACGTTCACCCGCTGGACGGCGGTGCCCGTCAGGTCGTTGACCGTCACGGTGTCCGCGCCGCCGCGGGCGTCGAACTCGACGCGCTCGACGCCGTCGAGGTCCATGACGATGTTGGCGATGTCGCGGGTGAAGCGCAGGCGGCTGCCGTTCGCGCTGAGATCGATGTGCTCGCCGACGTTCGCGCCGGAGAAGATCATCGTGTCGGTGCCGCCCTCGCCCTCGACGATGTCGTTGCCATCGCCCGGATTCCAGATGAAGGTATCGTCGCCGTCGCCCATGAAGACGACGTCGTCGCCGCGGCCGCCGATGATGATGTCGTTGCCGGGTCCGCCGAAGAACGTCTCGGCGCCGATGCCGCCGATCAGCGTGTCGTTGCCGGCGCCGCCGATGATCGTGACCGGCACGTTCTGGGTGAAGGCGCCGTTGGATTCGTCCATCCTCACGAAGTCGTCGCCGCCGCCGGCGTCGATGACGATGCGACTGAACTTGGACAGGTCGAAGCTGAAATCGGCGGAGCCGTCGTCGCCGACATCGACGTCCAGTATCGTGCTCGTCTGCAGCCGGAGCGCCAGGCGAGAGTCGGCGTCGGTGCCGGTGATCTCCAGGACGCCCCTCCTGATGCGCGCCCGGTAGCCGGCGGTCGCCGCGAGCTCCGACTCGCCGATCTGCGGCTCGGTGCTGCAGCCGGCGCCGGCGACCGCGACGAGAAGCAATCGCGAGATCCATGGGGTCAGCTTATTCGAATGCGTGGACATAGCTGTTCAGGTGCCTCCGTGAGTGGGTGGCCGCACGCCAAGGCAAGACACGTGCCGCGTCTGCCATGGGCCACCCGCGTCACGGAGGCACCGAAGCTATCGCTCGATGTCGGAAGGAAGAAACGGCCGGCGGGCCCGCTTCGCTTCCCCGCCGATCTGAACGTCGTGACCGGTCAATTGGTACAGGTCCGGCGCACCGGCGGTACGCGAGGGGTTCAGTACATGCCCGCGTGCGGGGTCTGGACCGCCGGCAAGTCGACGGCCCCCGGGCGCGTCGGCCCGCCCCACGCGATGCCGTGCGTCCCGCCACCCCCCGATGGTGTGAAGTGGAAGGATGGGTCGTCGCCGCCGCCCGACCCGGCGTGGTTGACCTGGATCCCCTGCTTGATCTCGGGGGTCCACAGGTTCGGCGATGCATGCTGCTGCACGGGATCGAAGGCTGAGCTCATGGTCGACGTGACGCAGCACGCGCCATGCCAGGCCTCGCTGCTCGAAAGTACTGGGAGTCTTCGGTGCGTGCGTCGGCTCACGCGATCCCATCGGCTCGAACAAGCCTCGCCTGAGGAGTATCCTTCTCCGCGAGGTGAGCCATGAAGAAGAAAGCCCCGAAGAAGCTGTCGCTGTCCAGGGAGACGCTCCGCACCCTCACGGACAAGGATCTCGCCCGCGCGCCCGGCGCTGGGCCGACGTTTCTGGGTACGTGCATCACCCGCAATCCGACGATGTGCGGGAACACCAACTGTTTCACCTGCTAGCCCGGTCCGCGCCTCCGTCTGAATGAGCCAGCCGCGCCAGCACGGCCGCTTTCACGCGCGTCGACACCCCCAGCTTGCCGAGCACGCGTTGCACGTGGGTGCGCACGGTCTCGACGGAGACGAACCGCCGCGCCGCGATCTCCCGGTTGGATAGGCCCTGCCCGAGGAGCTCGAGCACACGGCTCTCGGCGCGCGTCAGGCCGAAGCGGTCCGCCCAGTCCTCGGACCCGCGACCCAGGGCGACCACCACGACGGGATCGCGATCCGGCGCGCGCACGAGCCAGAGGTCGACGCGGAACGGACGCCCCGCGATCGTGACGTCGACCTCGTCGTGGGGCGTCGCCGCGGGCTCCGCGCCGACGGCGAGGGCCGCCAGCCGCCGCGCGGCGGCCGTCACGGCGTCGGGGAGCGCGGGGCGCCCCATCAGCCGCTCCGCTTCTTGCGAGAGCCACGCGATGTCCCCGCGCCGGTCGAGCGCGAGCATCGCGCCCGGCGCCACGACCCGGAGCACCGCCTCGATCGCCCACGGCGCCGCCGCCGCATGCTCGACCATGAAGGAATAGACGAGCCCGACTTGAAACGTGACCGCCCGGGGTGGTGAGATGTGGGCATGGTGCGGTCGGCCCAGCTACGCCGCGACGAGGACCTCGAACGGCGCATCGCGCGCCTCCTCGACGAGGGCGACCGGCGCGCCGCGGCGGCCGAGGCGGTGCGGGGCTACCGCGACGCGGTCCTCCGCTACCTCATGCAGCTTTGCCAGGATGTCGACGCGGCGCAGGAGGTGTTTGCGCGCACGTGCGAGAAGCTATGGAAGGGGATCGCTGGCTATCGCCGCGAGTGCGCGATGGCGACGTGGCTCCATCACCTGGCGTGGAACGCGACCCGCGATTACCTGCGCGAGGCCCGGCATCGACGGGAACGCCGCCTCGCGACCACCGAGGCGGCGAAGGTCGCGGCCGAGGTGCGCGTCAGCACCGCGCGTTTCCTCAAGAGCGCGGCGCGCGACCGGCTGGCCAAGCTCAAGCAGAGCCTGGACGTCGAGGACCGGTCGCTGCTCGTGCTGCGGATCGAGCGGCAGCTTTCCTTCAAGCAGATCGCCGAGGTGATGTCCGAGCCCGGGCGGCCCCTCGACGAGGGGACGGTGCGCAAACGTTTCGAGCGGCTGAAGAATCGGCTGCGTCGCCTGGCCGAGGCGGAAGGACTGCTCGACAGCTAACGGGCGCGGAGCCAGCGTGTCACCGTCGCGAGCTCCCGCCGGCGCAAAGGTCCCGCCCGCTCGAACAACTCCCGCGACTGGAGCGCGAGCGCCCGCGCGCGCGGCGCGGCGCCGAGGGCGCGCGCCAGCGCAAAACGCGCTCGCGCCGACGCGGCCGCATCGGCCGGCCGGCCGTCGTAGACGGCGACCGCGCGCTCCAGCGGCGGGCCGGCGCGCTCGGGCGCGCCGAGCGCGAGCTCGGCCTCGCCGATGTCGGTCAGCGTCCGCGCCACCTCCAGCGGCTCGCGGCCCGCCGACCGCTCCTCGAGCGCGAGCGCGCGCCGGAGGATCTCGAGGGCACGGTCGGGCGCTCCGCCGGCCAGCAGCACCTCCCCTTCGCAGGTGAGCCCGACGCCGACGTCCCAGTCCAGGCCCGCTTTCTCGAACGTGGCCGTCGCGCGCGCGAGCTCGTCGCGCGCGGCCTCGAGCTCGCCGACCTCGGCATGGAAGGCGCCGAGGTCGCGCAACGCGGCGGCGTAGATGGGATGCTCGCGCCCGAACGCCTGCTCGCGGATGGCGAGGGCGCGCTCGAGAGCGGCCCGCGCGTCGGCGATGCGCGAAAGGTGCAAGTACACGTCGCCGAGCGTGCCGAGGGTATCGGCGAGATCGGCATGCATGCGCCCCTGGGTCCTCTCCTGGATGCCCGCCGCGCGGAGGAGGAGTGGCAGCGCTTCGGCGTGCTCCCCGCGGTCGCGCAAGATCCCGGCCAGGTACCCCAGCGACGTCGCCAGCCCGGGGTGGCTCGGCCCGAGGATCTGCTCCTGCCGGGCGATGGCGCGCCGCTCGGTCTCGAGCGCCTCGTCGGTGCGGCCCTGCATGCGGCGCAGGTCGCCGAGCGCGGCCGCGACGTACGGGGCGGTGGGATGGGCGTCGCCGCCGGCGTCCGCGTAGATCGCGAGAGCCCGGTCGAGCAAGGGCGCGGCGTCGTCGAGGCGTCCCTGCGCCTTGCGCAGGAGCGCCAGGCGGAACACCCAGTCGGCGACGCGAGGGTGCTGCGGCCCGAGCGTCCGCTCCATCATTGCTGCGGCCCGGTCGAACGCCGCCGCCGCTTCCTCGTAGCGCCCCAGGCTGCGCAGCGCGATCCCGGAGTTGCCGATCGCGCCCGCGGCCCGGGTGTCGCCGGAACCGAACGCGCCCTCGTACGCGGCCCGGGCCCGAACGTGCGCCGCGAGCGCGTCCTCGTACTGGTCCTGCTCTTGCGCCAGCACGCCGCGCGTGATCTCGAGGTCGCCGGTGAGCTCCCCATCTCCCCCCAGCCGCTCGATGGCGGCGCCGGCGAGGGCGATCCACGTGCGCGCCTCGTCGTGCTGCCACAGTACGGCGCCGGTGAGCCAGGCGAGCTCGGTGGCCGCGCGCGCCACGACCGCTTCATCCCGGGCGAGCGCGGCGCGGGCGACCGCATCCGACAGGCTGCGCCGCGCGGCGACGTAATCGCCGCCGGCCCGCTCGAGAATGCCCTCGACGAGCCGCGCCTCCCCCTGCAGGGCGGGGTAGGACAGCCCCGTCGCCGCCGTCGCGACCGAGACCGCGATCGGCAGCCCGTCGGCGTACTTCCCCGCATCGAACCGTGCCTGCGCGCCGGCGAGCTGCGCGCGGAGCTCGCCGACCCTGGCCCGCGTCGGCGCGTCGTCGGGGAGGCCGATGCGCGCGGATGCCGCGCGGAGGTTCGCGCAGGCGCGGATCGCGGGCAACGCGCGGGCGGCGGTCGCGGCGCTGTCGACGATCGTCGCATCGGCGTGCGCCAGCACGCCGACCAGCGCCTCGAGCCGTCGCCGGCGCTGGTGCAGGCACTCGAGCCGCAGGACGAGCAGGTCCTCGGTTTCGCCCTCCGGTCCGACGGCCGCGCAGACCTCGGCGTGCATCGCCTCCCAGTCCCGCGCGTAGGCGTCGAGGACCGGCTCGACCGACGTCCAGGCTCGCGCCGCGTGCGGCGTCTCGGCGAACGCGGCCCGCACCGCGGACTTGCGCGCGGGGTCCCAGATGCCGGCCGTCCCCTCCTCGCCGCGGCACGGCGAGCGGGGGATCGCCCGCCTCGACTCGAGCGCCCACAGGGACGCGACGAGGGCGACGACCGCCGCCGCCCCGACCGCGCGGCCGCGCCAGCTGTGCCGCACGCCGGCAAGCCGATCGAGAAGGACGGTCATCGACGGGTGGCGATCGCGAGGGTCGGTCGCCAGGCCCTGAAGGAGGATCGAACGCAGGCGGCGCGCCGCGCGACCGGTCTCCGCCGGCGCCGCGCCCGGGCGCTCGCCGAACAGCGCCTCGTAGGCGGTCACACAGAAGCTGAACTGATCGGTGCGGGCGTCGGTCGCGCCGCCGGCGAGCTGCTCGGGCGCCATGTACCCCGGCGTGCCCGGGACGGGCGTGGGACCGGCGGCGGCGTCCGCGACCGGCAGCGCCAGCCCGAAGTCCGCCACCCGCACCCGGCCGTCCTTGCCGATGAGGACGTTCTCGGGCTTGAAGTCGCGATGCACGAGCCCGGCGGAGTGGGCCGCGGCGAGCCCGCGGCCCGCATCCACCATCACCCGCAGGATCTCGCGCCCCGAGCGCCGCCGCCGGCGCAGCCATTGCCGGAGGGTGCTGCCCTCGACGAGCTCCATCGCGATGAACGTGCTGTCGCCGAAGCTCCCCACGTCGTAGACGGCGACGACGTTGGGGTGGGACAGACGCGCCTGCGCCTGCGCTTCGGTGAGCAGCGTGGTGGCGACGAGCTTGATCGCGACCTCGCGCGCCAGCCGCGTGTCGTAGGCGCGGTACACGGCGCCCATGCCGCCCGCGCCGACGGGACAGAGGATGCGGTACGGACCCAGGCAGGTCCCGGTGGGCAAGGGCGGCGCGGCGTCGCCGCGGGGCACGAGATCGTCGACGAGCTCCTCGAGCAGAGGCTGCAACGGGTCGGTGCCGGCGTCCGGCTCCGGGGTCGGAGAGGTGGGTTTCGAACGCTTCATGAGCCGCGGCGCGTCGGCCCCATGATACGGCGGCGGCGGAGATCGATCCTATGGCCGCGCGAGCGGTCCCTCGTGGTCCTGGACGAACGTGCGCAGGACCGCGAAGTGCGCCGGCGTGTTGCTGAACGGGGCGTGGTTCACCGCAAGGAGCGAAGCGGTCCGGTTGTCGAAGGCCAGGTTGGCCGGCCCGTCGTACGGGATCAGCGACCCCTGCGACGGCAGCCGGGACTCGCTGCCGTCGGGCGCGATCACCGAGATCTGGTTGGCGAGGGCCAGCGAGACATAGAGGTTTCCCGACGAGCCGAACGCGAGATCGTCGGGAGCCTCGAAGGCGTTGTAGGTGTGCACGGTCGCCAGATCGCCGGCCTGCGGTTGATCGACGTGCGGCAGGCTGTAGATGGTCCCGGTCTGGTTCCCGGTGACCGCGAACACGAAGTGGCTCCGGTCGGGGGTGAGCCGGACCCCGTTCGGGCCGAAGCCTGGGACGTCGAGCCGCGCGTCCTGGAACCAGATCTGCGGTCGCCCGCCGCCGGGCGGGAAGCGCCAGATGGTCGCCTGCAGCGAATCGGTCACGTAGGCGTAGCCGGCGTCGTCGAAGGCGATGTCGTTCGGCAGCGGCGGCGCGTCGAGTTGCGTCGGGCTGCAGGGAGTACCGGGAGGCAGCGGGAAGGGCAACGTCTGGCCGCACGCGGGCAGATCCTCGAGCGGGGTGCCGTAGACGGTCTGCTGACCGGGATCCGCCGGATCGAGGCGCACGATGCCGATCTGTGTCGAGAGCACATAAAGGAGGCCGTTGCCGTCGAAGGCCATCCCCGACAGCGCATGCTCATGGTTCATGTCTTCGCCCACGATGTCGATCGTGCCGAGCGACGATCCGTCGCGGACGTCGAATCGGTAGATCTTCGACGGGAGGTTGTTGCCCGCGGTGCCGAAGGTCGCCGCCGTCGATACGTAGACGGTGTGGCCGTGGACGGCGATCCCTTCCGGGAAACCGGGGGCCGCCGGGATCGTGGCCAGGACGTCCGTGTCGCCGATAGCGGGCTTGGGCGGCGGCGTGGCGCGCACGCGTCCGGCAAGGAAAAGCGCCAGGGCGACCAGAAACGCGGAGACGGCGAGGGCGGAAAAGGATGGGCGGCGGCTCATCATGCACCTCCAGATTGGTATTTCCGCATCCCAATCTGCCAGGCGGTGTTCCTCGAGTCGTCCCCCGAATGGGTGATTTCGCTAGGGGGCGTGTCGGTGCGAGGCCAGCGGGACGGCGGGTGGGCTCGTGTCCTTCTCGATGTTCGAGCACTTCACCTTGCTGATGCCTGTCAAGTCGCCGACCACCAGCGAGTTCTTGTCGCAAACGAGGGCGTCGCCGCCGTTGCCCGAGATGACGTCGGGCGCGAAGAAGTGCGCCAGGCCCATGCGACGCACGCGCACGCCGTCGAGGGTGTTGCCCGTGATGACGTTGCCGCCCAGCGAGGAGAGCACGCCCCCGAGCTCCGCCTGCGCGCCGAAGCCGGTGTTGCCGGTGATCCCCACGCCGCCATCGAGGAACACGTCGCTGTTCTCGCCCGCGCGGACGCCGCCGCCCGTCGTGGAGAAGCCGTTGTTGCTGACCACGACGTTGCTGATCTCGCCGTGACTGGTCTCCTGGACGTTGATGCCCGTGTCGCCGTTGGCGTCGACCGTCGCGCCGAAAAGGTTGAGCGTGCTGGTGTGAATGAGCTGCGCGCCGGCGCCCCCATTGCCCTGAATGGTCGTGTTGCCGACGAAGTTGCCGCGCGAGCCATCGGCGAGCCCGATGCCGGCCCCGCCGTTGTTGCTGATCGAGTTCGCGCCGGCGGCATCGGAGAGGCTGATGCGCGCCGCGCCGCCGGCGATGCCGGTGCCGGTATTGTTCGCGATGGTCATCGCGCCGTCGAGCGCGACGACGCTGCTGTCGACGCTGAGGCCGGCGGCGCCATTGTGGTCCAGGGTCGCCGAGGACAGGCGCAGCTGCGAGTGATCCACCACACGAACGCCGGCGAACTGGTTGTCGTGCGACCTCAGATCGCTCGCCACGACCTCCGACCCGCGGGCGACCCGCAGGCCGAAGACGCCGCCGGTGAGCTCCACGCCGGAGATGTTGATGTTCTTCGAGCCGCCGACGTTGATCGCCGAAGCGCCGGTGCCGGTCGCGTTGATGACCGTCGTTCCGCCGCCGTCGATCGTCACCCGCTCGCGATTGCCGATGTTGACCGCCTCGTTGCAAGTGCCGGTCACGGTGATCGTGTGCGGGCCGGTGACGTCCAGCGCGCCCAAGGCGCCCTGGATGGTCTGGGCGGCATTGCAGTCGACAGACACATCGGTGGCCCACGCTCCCCGCGGCGTTGCGCAGAGTATCAACCCGGCAAGTGTCGCCAGCGCTACCCTCCAGCTCCGTTCGGTTACTTTGTGCATGGTAACCTCCCTTACACTTTATCACATCACAGTACCATCGCATGGCGCCCCTAGGGCGATTTTTTTTCGTAGACGGTTTTCGGCCGTGCGGTGGCTGTGATCGGGCCCACAGAGAAATTCACGGCCGTGCCGTTTCGTTTCTCCGACGCCTGCCATGAAACGAACGCCGCGCCGAACCCGCCGCCGCAGGGTGATCCTCGCGCTCGCGCTCTGCGCGCTCGCCGTGGCCCTGTTTGCCCCGCCATCGGAACCCGTCGTCTACGTCGTCGACGACGCGGAGGCCCTGGCCCGCGTGATACGAAGCGAGGTGGGCGGAAGCCCCTTGCAGCATCGCGTGCACGTGGCCTGGGCCACGCGAAACCTGGCGACGGCGCGGCGCCAGACGGTGGCGGAGATGGTGTGCTCCCCGTGCGGACCGCAGACGCCCGGCCGCCCCGTGTCCTCCCGCCAGTTGCCCACCGATTCCGACCGCCAGCTCGCGCGCTACGTCCTCGCCGCGCCGGCGATCCTCGACCCGACGGGCGGCGCCACGCAATTCATCGACCCGGCGCTGCAGGACGAGCTCGCGAAACGCTCGGCTCCCGGCTACGTCGGCCGGCCCTATCGCCGCGTGCGGCGAACATGGAGCGAGCAATACCGCTGGGAGCCGTATTATCGGCTCGGCCCCGACCTCGAATTCTGGGGCCCGAGGCGCGGGCGCGACGCGCCTCGATCGCGAGGGCAGGGTGGTACGCCGAGACTGGCGATGGCATCGTAGCTCGGCCGATGGTGATCGTGCTCATCAAGACCTTCCTGCGCGACGACGCCGACGTCCCCGCCTACGACGCGCTCGACGCGCGCATGGGCGAGCTCGTCCAGACCATCCCCGGCTTCCTCTCGGCCAAGGCCTACGTCGCCGACGACGGGGATCGGGTGTCGATCATCCGGTTCGATTCGGAGGCGGCGCTGCTGGCATGGCGGAACCACCCCGAGCACCTCGAGGCACAGCGCCAGGGGCGCGAGCAGTTCTTCCGGGCGTACGAGATCGAGGTGTGCGCAGTGACGCGGGCGTATGGGTATCCGCGCCGCGAGGGATGACGATCGGGATCACCTCGGGGACGCGCACGCGGCGGGCGCATCGTCGAGGACCATCCGCGCGACCTCGCTGACGAGCGCAAGCTCGCCGCGGATGTACTCCATCTTGAGCGGGTAGTGCGGTGGCTCCGTCCGGACCCAGGCGCGGATGCGAACCGTGCCGTCGCGCGCGGCGAGGGTCACCTCGCGCGCGTCACAGCGGCCGAGCGGGGTGCGGATCGTCTCCGACGCCCCGACGACGAGGTCCATCTGCTTCACGCGCGCCGCCTCGTCCCAGCGATCGACGATCGCGAAGCTGGTGCGGAAGCCCGCGCGCAGCGGAAGCGAGGCGAGCAGCACGGTGAGGCCGGGACCCTCGGGCATGGGATCCCGAACGGTGACCTCGTCGCGCCGGCTGCCGTTCTCGTCCCGCGTGTCGATCGTCACCTTGCCGGCGTCGAACGCGAGCGCGAGGTACAGCCCTTCCCGGCTCATGATGCTGCGCACGGGGACCAGGGTGGCGCGATCGACGTCGTACATGTCGTAGGACGCCGCCGAGCCCGGCGTGGTGGGATCGGCGTCCCGGTGCACCACCCGCCAGACCGCTCGGCCGCGGTACGTCGCCGGCAGGATCACCTCCACCAGCGGCGACGGTCCCTCTTTCTGCCCCCCCTCCTGGTCGATGCCGATGTTCCACTCGAGCACGCCCGGACGAACCTGCGCCGTCCGCGACGCGGGCTCGAGCGCCCTCGGCCCGGCGCACGCCGCCGGGACCGCGAGACCGAGGACGACGAGACACCTGCGCATCGTACGAGGCTAGCATCCCGCATCCCTTGACATCCCCTCGCAATGCGCTACCCATAGATTATCTATGGGTAGGCGCGACAAGGCCGAGCTTCTCCCCGGGACGCTCGAGCTCCTGATCCTGAAGACGCTGGAGCGGAGCCGCGAGCCCATGCACGGCTACGGGATCGCGGACGCGATCCAGCGCGTGTCGCGGGACGTGCTCACCGTCGAGGAGGGGTCGCTCTACCCCGCCCTCCAGCGCCTCGCCGTAAAGGGCTGGATCAAGGGAGAGTGGGGGCAGTCCGCGAGCGGCCGGCGGGCGCGGTACTACGCGCTCACCCGCGTGGGGAGACACGAGATCGCGCGCGAGACGGCGGCGCTCGGGCGCGTGCTGGAGGCGGTGCTGCGCATCATGCAACCCACATAGGAGAGGTCGATGCTGGCGCGATGGCTCCGACGATTGCGCGCCCATTTCCGCGGCGAGGCCCTCGACCGTGAGCTCCAGGACGAGCTGCGCTCCCACCTGGACATGAAGGCCGACGAGCTCGAGGCGAGCGGGATGTCGCCGGAAGAGGCGCGGCGGGCGGCGCGGCGACGCCTCGGGAACATGACCGCGCTCGTCGAGGAGGGGCGCGAGGCGTGGCGATTCGCCGCGTTCGACCGGACGATCCAGAACGTCCGCCTCGGCGTCCGCGCGCTCGCGCACAGCCCGGGGTTCGCGCTGGCGGCGCTTCTGTCCATCGCGCTCGGCATCGGCGCCACGACGGCCATCTTCAGCGTGATGCGCGGCGTTGTGCTGCGTCCCCTGCCGTACGCCGATCCCGACGAGCTCCTCGCGCTCGGCGAGAAGGCCGCGGAGCAGGAGCTGCCCGTCTCCTATCCCGACTTCGTCGACTGGAAGGCGCAGGCGCAGACGCTCCGCGACCTCGCAGCCTACCGGAACGAGAGCTTCAACCTCACGGGGACGGGCGACCCCGAGCGCCTGGAGACGCTGGCCGTATCCGAGACGCTGTTCGCGACGCTCGGGGCGAAGCCCCGGCTGGGACGCGACTTCCGTCCCGAGGAGAGCGCGCCCGGCGGCCCGACGGCGGCGATCCTCGGCCACGCGTTCTGGCGGCGGCGATTCGGCGGCAGCGAGGCGGTGGTGGGGCGGACCATCCAGCTCAACCGGCGCGACTTCGCGGTCGTGGGGGTGATGCCGCCCGACTTCGCGTTCGGCGGCCCGGCGGACATCTACGTGCCGCTCGGCCTGTTCCGCGAGCGGCTCGCCGAGCGGGGCCGGGACGCGGGCGTGCTCGTCGTGGCCCGGAGCCGGCCCGGCGTCGGGCTCGACGCGGTGCGGGCCGAGCTCGCGACGATCCAGGCGCGCCTGCGGGCGCAGTACCCCGACGCGCTGGCCGGACGCCAGGTCGTCGCCGCCAAGCTTCACCACCACCTGGTGGAGAACATCGAGCCGACGCTGTGGATGCTCGTCGCCGCGGTCGGGCTCATGCTGCTCATCACCTGCGCCAACGTCGCCAACCTGCTGCTCGAGCGGGCGTGGGCGCGGCGCAAGGAGATGGCCGTGCGCTCGGCCCTGGGCGCGTCGCGATCCCGGCTCGTCCAGCAGCTCGTCGTCGAGAGCCTGCTCCTGTTCGTCGCCGGCGGGCTCCTGGGCTGGGTCCTCGCCGGGTGGAGCGTCGATCTCCTCGTCGGGCTCGCCCCGGGCGGCCTGCCCCGCGCGACGACGATTGCCGTCGACGGCGGGGTGCTGGGTTTCACGCTCGCGGCGTCGACCGTCGTCGGCGTGGTCTTCGGGCTCGTCCCGGCGCTGCAGGTGTCGCGGCCGGACCTCAACGAGCTGCTCAAGGAGTCGGGGCGCGGCGCGACGGGACACCGGCAGCGCGCACGCCGGTGGCTCGTCGCCGCCGAGCTCGCCATGACGGCGATGCTCCTGGTCGTGTGCGGGTTGCTCGGAAAGAGCTTCCTCCGCCTCGAGGGCGTGGACCCGGGCTTCGACGCCGGCCGCGTGCTGACGATGCAGATCTCGATCCCGGCGGCGAAGGGCGACGGCCCGCGCCTGGCGGCGTTCTTCCAGGAGCTCGCCGACAAGGTCGGCGGGCTGCCCGGCGTCCGCTCGGTCGCGTTCTCCAACGGCCTCCCGTTCGCGAGCGCGAACCAGGTCCCCGTCGAGATCGAGGGGCGTCCGCCCGCCGCGGGGGAAGCGCGCCCGCTGGCGGCGCTGTACGTCGCGAGCGCCGACTACGCGCCGGCGATGGGCATCGAGGTTCGCCGCGGGCGCGGGCTCGCCGCGACCGACGCGCGCGACGCGCCGCGGGTGGCGCTCGTCGACGAGGTCCTGGCGCAGAGGCTGTTCCCCGGGGAGCCCGCGCTCGGCAAGCGCATCCGCGTGGCGATTCCCGCCCAGGCGAGCGAGCCGGCGCTGGAGATCGTCGGCGTCGTCGAGCACGTCAAGAACCGCGATCTCGACGACGCCACGCCGACGCTGCCCGAGCTCTACCTGAGCCTGGATCAGGTGTCCCTGGCGAGCCTCCCCGCGTTCGTCCGCCGGATGAACATCGTCGTGCGCGCGAGCGGCGATCCGTTGCTCCTGGCCGAGCCGGTGCGTGCCCAGGTGGCCGCGCTCAACGGCGACCAGCCGGTGTTCAACGTCCGCACCATGGCCGACCGCGTCGACGAGACGCTCGCCCCGCGCCGCTTCGCGATGCTCCTGGTGTCCCTCTTCGCGGGGATCGCGCTGGCGACGGCGATGGTGGGCGTGTACGGCCTCATCGCCTACAGCGTCCTCCAGCGGCGCCGCGAGGCGGCCATCCGCATGGTGCTCGGCGCGCGGGCGCGCGACGTCGTCGCGCTCATCGTCGGCGACGGCATGAAGGTCGCGGCGGCGGGGCTGGCCCTGGGGCTCGCCGGCGGTCTGTTCGTGACGCGGCTCCTCGGGAGCCTGCTCTACGAGGTGAGCGCGACCGACCCGATGACGTTCGCGGCGGTGGCGGCGATCCTCGCCGCGACCGCGCTCGTCGCCTGCTGGATCCCGGCCCGCCGCGCGTCGCGCGTCGCGCCCATGGTCGCGCTGCGCGACGAATGACGCTCAGGCCATTCCCCCCATGCCGGCTCGTACGTTGCTCGTGCCCCCAGCCCGCACACGAGCACGTGGGATGCCCGAACAGGGTGGATTGAGCGGCGCGACATTCGGCCGGCACGGGGCCCTACCTCTGCATGAGCGATTGGTCGGCTCTACGCAAACAGCTCCGCCGCGACTACCGCGTGGTGAGGGAGGACCCGGACCGGCTGCTCCTGGACTACGGCGCGGCGCATCGCACGTGGTACCTGCGGGTGGGGCGGAAGCGCGACGGGGCGCCGGGTCTGGAGCTCGCGGTCCTCGTGTGCAGCTCGGCGGGCGTGACGGCGCCGGCGCCGTCGACGGCGAACGAGAACATCGGCGGCAAGCTCAGCATCGCGAAGGATCACGTGCTCCTCGGCGACACGATCCCGTCGGCCGATCTCGAGTACGCGGAGCTGCGCAGGATCATCGCGGACCTCGTCGCGCAGGCGGGGCGCGTGGCCCGGGCGCTGCGGCCGCACGATCCGATCGTCGCCCTGTTCGAACCGTTCGCCCAGTGAGCGACCGGCCAACGCCAACCCAGAGTCGGAGAGGAAGGACACATGCATTTCCACGAGAAGGAGCGCAAGCCGGGCACCAGCGACCCGGTCAGCGTGTGGGATCACGTCAAGAACGGCGCCGCGACCGGCGTCGAGGCAGGCGGCCTCGGCGGCCCGCTTGGGCTCATCCCCGGTCTCATCGGCGGCGGGATCTTCGGTCTGGCCAACGGCCTGTGGGACAAGTACGAGGAGCACGAGGATCGCGACATGTGGCGGCGGACGATGGGGCCGGAGCTGCGCGCGCTCGATGACCAGACGGCCGCCAAGGCCAAGGGGGCGATAACGCCCGACCAGGAGCGTGCCATCTGGGCGAAGGAGGACGAGATGGAGGAGCAATGGTTCCAGCTCGACCGCAACCAGCGCAAGTACGCGAACGGCGAGAAGGAAGGCTGGCTCGATCGGCTGTTCTGACCGCGGCACGCGTCTTGCTCGGCCATCCCGCATGCCCCAAGGAATGGCCGGCGTTGCGCAGCAATCTGCGCGAGTTGCGAAAGTCCTGCCCACGGCGGCCCATATCCACCGGGCTGGCACAGTGGCGTTTCCTGGCACCGACGTGGCCATCGCCGACCTCGAGCGGCTGCTCGTGGGGCGCAGTCTCCCCGAGCTTTCCGAGGAGCGCGCGGTCGAGGTGTTCCTGGCGTACGCATGCGCGCTCGGCGACGAAGCTGCGATCGGAGCGCTCGACAGGCGGTACCTCGCCGGGGTCGCGCGCGCTCTCCAGCGCGGGCGCAGCCATGAGATCGTCGCCGACGCCGTCCAGCAGCTCGTGGCCACGGTGCTGCTGCCCCGTCGGGGTCGTCCGCCCGAGATCGCCGACTTCACCGGCTCGGGGCCGCTCGCGGGTTGGCTGCGCATCGTGGCGCTGCGCATCCTGCTCCGCCTCGAGCGACGCGACCGCCGCGCCGCGCCCATCGACCTCGCGCGCGCCCCGGTCCCGCCGCCCGACGACCCGGAGTTTGCGTACCTGCGCCGTCGCTACAACGCGGCGTTGCAGGAGGCCCTCGCCGACGCCTGGAGCGCGATGGCGCCCGAGACGCGCGTGCTCCTGCGGCTGCGCTACCGCGACGGCGTGGGCATCGACGAGATCGCCGCGATGGAGAACGTGCACCGCGCCACCGCGGCGCGGCGCCTGCGCCGCGCCGAGGACTTGCTGACGGAGCAGGCGCGCGCGCTCCTGCGCACCCGCCTGGGCGCCAGCGACCTCGACATCGACAGCATGGTGCGCGCCATCCGCAGCCGGATCGAGATCTCGCTCAGCGGCATCGTTCGCGCGTGACCGCGGGCACCACGTCGCCGCGGTCGACGCGGAACGGCACGCAGTCGTCGATGAAGCCCTGGATCGCCGCGCGCGGCCGGTCGTCGGCGCCGGCGGGCCAGGCCTGGATCTCGCCGTCCGCGTCGACCGTGATGAGCGTGCGATCGCGAGGGTCGAAGGCCAGGTCGCCCAGCCGGCCGGGGAGTATCTCGTCGAGCAGCGTGCCGCTGACGACGTCCCAGATGCGGACGGTGTCGTCGATGTGCTTGGTCGCGAGCAGAACGCCGTCGGCGCTGAACGTCCCGGCGTAGATCGCGACGCGCTGCGCGGACAGCACGCTGACGGTCGCGCCGGTCTCGAGGTCGAGGACGCGCGCCTCGCGGTCGGTGCTCGGGATGAGGATGCGTCCGTTTCGTCCGTCGACGGGAATGCGCTGGGTGAGGAGCGACACGACCGTGCCGCCGAGGCTGACGTGGCGCCGGCCGCCGGCGAAATCCCACACCGAGATGTCGTCGGACGCCACCGTGACGACGTGCTCTTCGTCCGCGAACGCCAGCCCGCCGATGCGGCCGGCGACGGTCATCGACGCGAGCTGAACGACGGTGATCGTGTCGTAGACGCGCAGCTCGCCGCCGCTCGCCACGACGATGCGGCCGGCGTTCGGACTCAGCGCCGACATCGTGATGCGCTCCATGGGCACGCGGAAGCGGACCCGGCCGCTCGGCAGCTCGAGCAGCTCGGCGACGCCGTCCTGGACGCGCAGCGCGAGGTCGCCCTGGAGCAGGCAGGTGTTGAACGCGCGCACGCGCACGTGCTCCTCCGGGCACAGCGCCGGCGCGACGGTCGTGATGCCTCCGCCCGGCGCGAGCTCGACGACGTCGCCCGAGGGGAGCGCGACCGCGCGCACGTGATGGTTCGGCAGGACGAACACGGCGCGCAGCCCGGCGTCGACGTGTCCGAGGACGTCGTCGAATCCCTCCCAAAGCCGGACCGTGCCGTCGGCGCTGGCGGACACCACGGCGCCGTCGGGCGCCCAGGCGACCGACCGGACCTGGCCGGCGTGGCCGGCGAGCCGGGCGAGCAGGCAGCCGTCGCGCGCGCTCCAGATCTTGATCGTCCGGCCGTGCCCCGCGGTCGCGAGGCGCGCGCCGTCGGGGGAGAACGCCGCGGCCTGCACGAGCTCGTTGGGGTCGTCGAGCGCGGCGCGGAGCAGGCCGGTGTCGGCGTCCCACAGCCGCGCGGCGCCGACGCCGCCGGTGAACAGCGCGCGGCCGTCGGGCCCATAGCGAACGACGTTCACCGACAGCGGGCCGGCGCGGAAGCGCAGGAGCGTCGCGCACGACGCGTCGTGGACCACCACCATGCCGTCGTCGTCGGCGCTGGCGATGCGCGTGCGGTCGGGGCTGAGGTCGGCCTCGAGCACCTGCGTCTCGTGCCCGGTTCCGGTGCAGAGCGGCCGCCCGTCCGCGGCGGACCACACCTTGACCAGGCCGTCGCGCGCGGCCGTGACGAGGCGCGCGCCGTCGAGCCACCGGCCCGCCGAGATGCGCCCGTCGTGCGCCCGTTCCACCACGACCTCCGCGCTCCCGCGCGTCGCGTCCCACACCCGCACCGACCCCAGGAGGTCCCACGAGGCGAGGCGCCCGCCGTCGGGCGAGAAGCGGACGCCGGCCACGTAGCCCTTGTGCCCCACGAGCGTGGCCAGCAGCCGGCCGCTGCCGGGATCCCAGATGAGGATCTTGCCGTCGAGCCCGGCGCTCGCCAGACGGTCGCCCGCGGGGCTAAGCTCGGCGGCGAGGACCGGACCGCGGTGGCCGGCCAGCCGCTGCAGCAGCGAGCCCGTGGCGGCGTCGACGACGCCGGCCGAGCCGTCGTTGCCGGCGCTGGCGATGGCGCGGCCGTCGGGCGCGACGCGCACCGAGAAGATGCCGCCGGGGTGCACGGCGGCGGCGAAGCGCTGCGTCGTTCGTTGCGCGGCCGCGCGGGCCACGAGGTAGCGCGCGACCGGACCGTCGGCGCCGTCGCGCAGCGCCGCGCCGAGGTAGGCGAGCGCGCGCGAGGCGTCGCCGCCGAGGTAGGCGAGGCGCCCCTCGTCGAGCTCGAGCCGGGCGATGCCGAGCCGCTCGGCGCTGCGGGCCGCGGCGATACGGACGGCGCTGACGACGCCGATGACGAGGAGCGTCACCAGCGCCGCCCCGCTGACCGCGACGAGGCGCCAGTGGCGGCGCAACCACCGGCCGATGAGCTCCCAGCCCGAGTACGTGCGCGCGGACACCAGCTGGCCGGTCGCGAAGTTGCGCAGGTCGGCGACGAGCTCGCCCGCCGACCGGTAGCGCGCCGACGGGTCGGCCTGGAGCGCGCGCTGCGCGATCGTGACCAGGTCGCGCGGCGCCCTCGGCTCGCGGCGCACGGCGGGCACGATGTCGGCGGCGCGGACCCGCCGCTCCATCTCGACCCGGTCGATGTCGAGCACGCGCGCGTCGACGTCGGCGTAGGGCGAGCGACCGGTGAGGAGCTCGTAGAGCATGACGCCGAACGAATACACGTCCGACCGCGGATCGGCCGGCTCCCCGCGCGCCTGCTCCGGCGACATGTAACGCAGCGTGCCCATGACGCTGCCGTCGACCGTCATGTCGGGGTCGGGCGGGACGGGGCGGGGCGTCTTGTCCTCGGCGCGCCCGACGACCTTGGCCAGGCCCCAATCGATGAGCGCGGTCTCGCCGTGCTCGCCGACGACGATGTTGGCCGGCTTGACGTCGCGGTGGATGACGGAGCGCGCGTGCGCGTACGCGAGCGCGTCGCCGGCGGCGATGAGGTGCGGCAGGAGCGCCAGCCGCTCCTCGAGCGTGCCGCACGCCTCCATGAGGCTCTGGAGCGTCCGCCCGGAGATGAGCTTCATGGTGTAGAACGGCTCGCCGCTCGGCCAGCGCCCGGCGTCGAGGACCGGCACGACGCCGGGGTGCTGGAGGCTGGCCGTCACCAGCGCCTCGCGGATGAAGCGCGCCTCGAGGCCGCCCTCGCGATCGAGGAGCTCCTTGATGGCGACGACGCGATCGAGGGCGACGTGGCGCGCGCGCAGGATCCGGCCCAGCCCGCCGCGGGCGACCTCGCCCTCGATGACGTAGTGCTCGACGGGAACCGTCGGCAGCGCGGTCGCCGGGTCGTGCGCCGCCTCGGCCTCCGTCGGCAGGTGCGCCGCGGCCTGGGCCAGGAGGTCGTGGCACTCGGTGCACGCGTCGAGGTGCGCGACCGCCGCCTGGCGCCGCTCGGGCGACAGCGCCCCGCCGAGGTAGTCCTGCAGCTCGTCGGCGCGGAGGTGCTCGCCCATCGCGCGTGCGATCTTACTCGATCGCCGTTTGCGGCCGAGCGTCGTCCCTTAGGGGATGAGGATCTTGCAGGTGCAGTCGGTCCGGCCGACCGGGCAACTTCCGCTGAGCTCCGGCGTGTCGCAGCGGAGGCCCATGCAGCAGGGCTGCGTGGAGCTGCAGCTCTGACCCGCCTCGGAGCAGACGCCGCCGTCCATGACGTGCGGCGGCCCGCACGTCCCGCTCAGCGAGCCGGGCGGCAGGTTGCAGATGCTGCCCGGGCAGCAGTCCTCGGTCGACGTGCACGTGCCGCCGGAGGGCACGCAGCTCACGCTGGTGCAGTGGAGGATGCCGTTGCTGTCGGGGAGGCAGGTGTTGCCGGCGCAGCACTCGTTGGTGAACGTGCAGATCTGTCCGGTCGGGATGCAGCAGCCGGGCGTGCCGTCGTAGCCGTTGGGGCAGTTGGTCGTGGACCCGCCGTAGCAGCGGGACACCCCCAGGCTGTCCTTCTTGCAGCAATTGATCTTCGGCGGGAGGCAGCCGCAGCAGTCGTGGCGGGCGTTGACGTCCAGGCCGCACACGTCGCCTTCCGGATCGCAGCCGGTGGGGTTGCCGCAGGTGCCGACGGGCGGGTTGGTGCCCGAAATGATGTTGCACACGGTCATGCCGCTGCCCGTGTCGGGGGGCAGTCCGTTGCCCGCGCCGCCGCAGCAGTCGGAGGTCTTCTGGCACAGGTCGCCGATGACGCGACAGCCGTTCGCGGTCTGGCACACGCGGGAGCCTCCGGATACCGGGACGCAAAGCCGGCTGCAGCAGTTGGTGCCGTCCGCGCACGGCTCGCCGTCGACCATGCAGCCGCCCGACATCGTGCTCGAGAGCGTGCCGCAGGTTCCGGCGCTGGCGCCGGAGGCGATGTTGCAGACGTTGGTGCAGCAATCGGCGCCGTGGAAACAGATGTCGCCGGTGGCGCTGCAGCCGGTCGTGCCGCCCGCGTTCGCGCACTTCCCGTTGGAGCAGAAATGCGAGCAGCAGTCGGTGTCGAGGGTGCAGGTGTTGCCGACTGTGGTGCACAGCGAGCCCGGCACCGGCTGGCACGTCGTCCCCTGGCAGTTGCTGGAACAGCAGTCGGCGTTCACGCTGCAGGTGTTGCCGTTGACCGTGCAGGTGGCGGACACACAGTGACCGTTCTGGCACGCGTTGAGGTTGCAACAGTCCGTGGGCGAGTTGCAGGCTGCGCCGGGCTGGGCGCACATGCCGCCGGCGGCGATGCACACGTGCGCGAGCTGGTCACACGAGGTCGAACAGCAGGTGCTCCCCGTCGTGCAGGCGCCCCCGTTCGCGGTGCACGTGCTCGGTCCGGGGGCGTCGACAATCGGGATCGGCGCATCGGCCGTCACGTTGCCGCCGCTCGACCCGCCGCACGCGGAAGCGACAGCCAAGAAGCCCGACAGGAATGCTATACGCCTGAAAGCCATGGGATCCTCCGTCGAGAGAGCACCTCTCCGCATCATGCGCCCATCGCCGCATTATCGCATGTGATGGCCATCACCCCCTACTTTTTACGGAAACCTACCTTACGCACGTGTGCGGGCCCCGTCACAGAGCCACCCATACGCGGTCGGCGTCGACGTGGATCTCCGTGCCGAGCTCCCCGGAGAGACGCACGACTCTGCGGATGATCCAATCTCGGTCCTCGCCGGCGGCCCGGTTCACCTGCCTGTGGGCGATGACGACCGGAACGAGCTCGAGCTCGCGCACGCCGCTGCGGTCGACCCGCACCATATAAAGGAGGGAGCGGTCGTTGCGCAGGGCGGGGTCGACCACGTAGTCGTCCACGAAATCCCCGGTGTCGTAGAGGATGAGCTTCCCGCGGTATGCCTCGATCCCCTGGAACACGTGGGCGCTGTGGCCGTGGAAAACGTCGACGCCCTTGTCCACCGCGGCGCGGGCGAGGTCGCGAAACCTCTGGGTCGGGCGCTCGCGCATGTTGGGGCCCCAGTGGATCGTGACTATGAGGATGTCCACGCGGTCGCGCAGGGCGGCGACCTGCTCCTCGAGCCGGCGCACGTCCCCGACCTCGATGTAGTTGGTCCCCGCGCGCTGCTCGGCGGCTTCCCATCCGGGCTCATTGTCGGTGAGCCCGATGATCCCCAGCGTGACGCCCCTGCGGGTGACGATGACCGGCCGCCGCGCGTCGGCCTGGGTGGGCCCCGCGCCCACATGGCGAATCCCCGCGCGGTCCAGGACGGCGAGCGTTTCGACCATCCCTTCCTCGGAGAAGTCCAGGATGTGGTTGTTGGCTACGTTCACCACGTCGATGCGGGCGTCCACCAGGCTTTGCACCTTGTCGGGGGCCGCCTTGTAGTTGAACGTCTTGGGCACGGCCCGGGTGCCGGCGGTAATCGTCGTTTCGAGGTTGACGAGGTTGAGGTCGGTCCCGAGGAGCAGCGGCCGCACGTCGCCCCACGGGTACGCGTAGCCTCGTGCGGCGATCGCGTCGTTGACGCCCCTGCCCAGCATGACGTCGCCGGTGAGGCCGACGAGGACGACCGGGCCGCCGGGCGCGGGCCGCTCCGCGGCGCGCGAGCACGCGGCGGCGCACAGGCCAACGAGCCCCAGCTCCAGAACGAAGACGAGACGCATGGCAGCGGTCATGACCGGCCCGCCGCGGTCAGTGCGGCGCCCGCCGCCTGTCCTCGGCGCGCAAGGTTTCGGCGATCCACCGCGCCACGCGCGCGCGATAGCCGGGGCCGAAACCGTTGTTGATGTGGCGCACCGTCCCCGTCGCGTCGACGACGTAGGTGGTCGGCAGCTTGCGCACGCCCAGGCGCTCGTAGAGCGCGTGGTCCGCGTCGAACAGGATCGGGGCGCCAAGCCTCATCTCGGCCGCGAAACGTGCGACCCGGTCGCGCGCGTCGGCGCCGGTATCCTCGCTGACGGTCACGAAGGTCACGCGGTCGCCGAAGCGGGCGCGCAATCCCTCGAGAATGGGAAGCTCATCGCGGCACGGCTCGCACCAGGTGGCGAAGAAGTCGACGACGACGATCTTGCCCGGGGCGACCACGTCGACGGCCGCGCCGTCCCCGTCCGCGAGCTGTCGCGGCGGAAACGCATCGCCGATGATGACGCGGGTGACGAGGAGGAGCACCAGCACCCGCACATGATACCGTCGAGCCATGAAGCCCACCACGATCGCGCTCGCGTTCGTTTGCGTCGCGCTCGCCGGCACGGCGGCCGCGAAGACGTACATCGACAACGAGAAGACCGTCGCCCAGGACTGCTCGAAAGATCCCGAAGCGACGATCGTCGGCAACGGCAACAAGCTCACGTTCACGGGCACGTGCGCGGCGATCACCGTGGCGGGGAACGAGAACACCGTGACGATCGCGTCGGTCAAGGTTCTCGACGTGCCCGGCAACGGCAACAAGGTCACCGCCGACGCCACGGATCAGGTCAGCGTCCCCGGGAACCGCAACCAGGTCGGGTGGAAGAAGGGGCTCTCCGACAAGAAGGCGAAGCTGTCGGACTCGGGCAACGACAACAAGATCTCCCAGCCGAAGTAGCGGTGCCGACTGGACGAGACCCCGCGCGGGTCTTACATGCCAGGGGGAAAGGAGATGGGCGATGGCATTCACCCGCGAGGACATCGAGGCCAATCGTGACTTCTTCGCCGACAAGCTGCGCGCCGAGCGCCAGGAGGTCGATATCGCCGACTGGGCGAAAGGGACCGCGGCGCTCGACATCGTGCTCCTCGACACGCGCGCGCGCGACGCGTTCACCAGGGGCCACATCCGGGGGGCCGTGTGCGCGCCCACCGAGGAGCTGCGCGAGCTCATGGCGGAGCTCCCCCGCGACAAGGAGCTCGTCACGTACTGCTGGAGCCATACCTGACACCGCGCCACCAGGGCAGCTCTGCAGTTGGCAGAGCACGGATTCTTCGTGCGGGAGATGAACGCGGGGTGGCAGGAATGGACGGCGCAGGATGGGCCCGTCCACAGCGAGAAGGTCGAGAAGGGCAAGATGCGCTGCTCCTGCTCGCGCTAACGTCTACTTGACGAGGTCGCGCGGCAGCGCGTGGTAAGCTCTCCGTCGGTGTCTGGGCCGTTTCTCGGCATTGCGCGCGCGCTCGCCCGGCTGCTCGACGTGAGGCCGGGCGAGGGAACGGCGGCCGCCGGCGCGTTCGTCGCCCTCCTCTTGATCATCTCCGGCCACACCATCCTCGAGACCGCCCGCGACGCGCTGCTGCTGGCCAAGCTGCCGCCCGCCTCGCTCGCCGGCGTGTACCTGGCGATCGCCGCGCTGACGGTGCCGGCGGTCGCGGTCAGCACGCGTGTCGTCGCCCGGCTGGGCGCCCGCCGGGCCCTGGTGGGCACGCTGATCGCGGCGGGCGGCGGGTCGGCCGCGCTGTTCCTCCTCCCGACGAGCACGGTATCCGTGATCGCGCTCTACATCGCGAGCGGGCTGATCGGCGCGGTGCTGGTGCCGCAGTTCTGGGCGCTGGCCGGCCGGATGTTCACCGTGTCGCAGGGGCGCCGCCTGCTCGGGCCCGTTGCCTCCGCCGGCGTGCTCGGCGGCCTGGTGGGGTCGGCGACGGCCGCCGCCGCGCTGTCGGTCGTGCCGGTCCGGTCGCTCGTCGCCCTGGCCGGGCTGGTGTTCGTCGGCGCCGGCGGGGTGGTCGCCGCCATGCGGGAGGAGGGCGCCGTCGCGGAGCCGACCCACGGCCCCGCGCGCTCGCCGCTCCAGGCGTTTCGCGACGAGCCGTTCCTGGCGCGCATCGCGATCCTCGTGTGCCTGTCGACGGCGGCCCTGCTGGTCGTCGACTACCTGTTCAAGTGGACGGTCGCGCACGCCGTGGCCCCCGAGAATCTCGGCCGGTTCTTCGCCCGCTACTACACGGTGCTGAACGGCCTGGCCCTGCTGGCGCAGCTGTTCGTGGGGGGCGCGATCGTCCGCCGGCTCGGGGTGTCCGCCGCCATCGCCGTCACCCCCGGCCTCATCCTTCTCGGCGGCATCGGCACCCTCGTCGCCGGGGGCGCGCTCGCGGCCGTCCTCCTCGTCAAGGGCGTCGACGGCAGCCTCCGCCACTCCATCCATCGCATCACCACGGAGCTCGTCTATCTCCCGGTGCCGCACGCCGCCCGCGAGCGCGCCAAGCCCTTCATCGACGGCACGCTGGGTCGGGGCGCCCAGGCGCTCACGGCAGGGGCGCTCCTGGCGCTGGCGCAGGCGCAGCTCCTGTCCGCCTGGCTGCTGGCCGCCATCGCCGTGGGGCTGGCCGGCGCGTGGTTCGTGACCGCCGCCACCGTCCGCAGCTCCTACCTCGCCCTGTTCCGGCGGACGCTGTCGGCCGGCGCCCTCGACCCCGGGGGCCCCGACGACATCGATGTCACCAGCGCCGAGGTGCTCGTCGAGCGGATGGCCAGCCGCGACCCGTCTCAGGTCATCGCCGCGATGCAGATCCTGGCCCGGCGCGGCCGCGACCGGCTCATCTCGGCGCTCGTCCTATACCACGGCGACGAGGCCGTCCTCGCCGAGGCGCTGGCGATCTTCGACCAGTCGGGCCGGTCGAACTGGATCCCGCTGGCCGAGCCGCTGCTCGCGCATCCCGCCGACCCGGTCCGCATCGCCGCCGTCGAGGCGCTCGGCAACCACGGACGGGTCGATCTGCTGGAACGACTGGTCGACGATCCGAGCCCGCGGGTGCGCGGCTACGTCATCGCCCACCTGGCGCTGCGCGACGAGCGGGCGGAGCTCCTCGATGATCCGCGCGTCGTCGCGGCGCTCGACGCGGTGGGGGACGGCGCCGACGCCTGCCGCCTGGGGATGCTGTCGGCGATCGCCGATGCCCCGCCGACCGCGCGCCTGCGCGGCGTGCTCGTGGCGTTCGCGCGCGACGCCAAGCTGATGGGCGCGCCCGAATACGACGAGCCGCTCGCCCTGGCGGCGGCGCGCCACCGCGACGTGCTGATGATCCCGCTGCTCGTCGATCGGCTGCCGCACGGGCGGGGCCGCGAGGCGATCCGCGAGGCGCTGCTGTCCCTGGGCGATCCGGCGTTCCGGGTGGTGTGGGAGACGCTGCGCGACTCGCAACGCGGTCGCCAGCTGCGCATCCATCTCCCGCGCGCGCTGGCGCGGTTCGGCACCCAGGTCGCCGCCGATCACCTGCTCGACCTGCTCGAGGACGAGCGCGACGGCCTGGTGCGCTACAAGGCGATCCGCGCGCTGGGACAGCTGGTCGCGGCGAACCGCAACGTGCGGGTGGACAGGCGGCGCGTGGAGCGGCTCGCCTATCGCAACCTCGTCGAGCACTTCCGCGTCCTCGGCCTGGCCGTTCCCCTCCGGTCGGTGCCGGCCCGGATGCGCCCCGCCGATCCGCGGCGCGCCGGCGCCACCGGACGGCTGCTCGCGGGCCTCCTCGAAGACAAGCTCCGCCAGTCGCTCGAGCGCACGTTCCGCCTGCTCAAGATCGCGCACCAGCGGGAGGACTTCCACGGCGTGCACGCCGCGACGCTGTCGAGCGATCGGCGGGCCCGCGCCAACGCGAGCGAGTTCATCGACACGCTGCTGCGACGGCGCGACCAGCAGCCGCTGAGGGAGCTCCTCCGCATCGTCACCGACGATCTCGACGGCGAGGAGCGGGTGCGGCGGGCGGCCGCCGAGCTCGCGCGGCCCTCGCCGCACGGACATGCCGAGGCCGTGCTGGCGCTCATCGACGATCCCGACCTCACGGTCGCGGCGATCGCCAACGCCCATGCCGTCGCGCTGGGGGACGACGCGTTCCGCCAGGCCGTGTCGGAGGCGCGCCGGGCGCGGCCCGCCCTCAAGGAGCGCGCGGCGCGCCTGTTCGAGATCCCCACCCCGACCCCGGAGCCCGCCAATGCCGGCGGATGACCGACAGCGGCGG
>DATFWE010000002.1:0-3874 GCA_035259575.1 Haliangiales bacterium | reverse complement strand
CCGCCACCGCCCACCCGAGGAGGGCGAGGAGGCGGGGCAGCTTGGGCTCGCGCTCGTCGAGCTGGCCGGACATCTTGGCGTACAGGTCGGGGGGAAGGCCCGCGACGCGCGCGCGGTCGAGGCGCGTCCGGGCCTCGCCCCAGCGCTCGCGCGCGAACGAATCGATGAACCCGAAGTAGTTGGCCGCGACCCCGCCCGGGTCCGCGTCGAGGAGACGGCGCGCGCACGTGTCGAACGTGTCGCCGTCGTCGACCTGGAGCGCGACCTGGCAGATGAGCTCGAGCTCGGCCTCCGCGGCGGCGCGGGGAGCCCAGCTCGACGCCAGCCGCCGCGCCTCGTCCTTCTCGTCCGCGCTGCCATCGACGAGGACGAAGGCCAGCGCCGACCCGTTCGCCGCGTTGTCGGCGAGCCGCATCGCCTCGCGGCACTCGGGCACGGCGTCGGCGCGATGCCCCTGCGCGTTCTCCACCCGGCACAGCCGCCGATGTGCGGCGTCGAACTTCGGCGCGGCGGCGATGACCCCGCGGAACGCCTCGACGGCGGCGTCGAGGTCCTTGCGCTCGCGCGCCGCGCTCGCGGCGTCCCACAGGGGCACCGCCGCGGGCGCCATCGCCTCGAGCTCCGTCCGCAGCTTGGCGTCGTACTCGCGCTCGCGGTCCTCGCGCCCCGCAGCGCCGGCCGCCGTCGCCCACGCGAACGCCACCACCACCATGCGCATTTTCATGATGATCCCCCCCGTCGGCGTTACGGCGCCTTGTCCACCCACCACCGCGCGATGCCCGGCCACCGCGGCAGCGAGCTCGCGTCGTACGCGTTCACGTTGTGCAGCCGCCGGCTCCACGCATAGTGCGTCTGCGGCACGTAGAGGAACGTGTACGGCTCCTCCTCGTGCACCATGCGGTGGATCGCCGAGTAGGCCTCCTTGCGCTTGGTGCGATCGGTCGTCTGGCGCGCCGCCACGAGGAGCTTGTCCACCTCGGGGTTGACGTAGGCGGCGAAGTTCCCGCCCTCGTTGACCTGGCTCGAGTGGAGGAGGACGTACGGATCCGGATCGGGGATGTCCGAGCTCCACTGGAAGAACGCGGCGTCGTAGTTGTGGAAGATCAACCGTTCGACGAGATTGTTGCGCGGCAGGAACGTCACCTTGAGATCCACGCCGATCTTGTCGAGATCGGCGCGGAAGATCGCCAGCATCTGGTCGTAGGTGCTGAGCCCGCGCCATCGATCCTGCACGAGGAGCTCGATGGTGAAGCGGCGGTCGCCCTTCTTCGCCACGCCCGCCGCGTCGAGCATGTTCGCCGCCTTGGTGAGGTCGAACGGCCACGGCGACACATCGGCGTCGGCGCCCCAGCTGAAGGGATAGAACGGCCCGGACACGGGGCGCACCGTCCCGCCCATCACATCGATCGCCACGCGCGGGCGGTCGAGCGCGTGCGTCAGCGCCACGCGCACCCGCTTGTCGTCGAACGGCTTGCGCTGGTTGTTCCACGCCACGAGCGTGAACACGGTCTCGTCGATGCTGCCCGTCTCGAAGCGCTCGCGGAACTCCGGGGTCAGCGCCTCGCCCGTCCAGTCCTCGCGGGCCACGATCTCGGCGAAATCGAGCTGGTTCTTGGTGAGGCCCTCGAGGTTGTGGCTCGGCGTCCGGTCGAGCACGAGCTCCACCTGGTCGAGGTTGGGGCGGCCGTTCCAGTGCTTGTCGTTGGCGGTGAGCACGAGGCGCTTGCCCGGCGTCCAGCGATCGAGCTTGAACGGGCCGGTGCCGACCGGGCTGACGTTCGCCGGGGCGTTGGCCAGCTCCTTTCCTTCGAACATGTGCTTGGGGATGATCCCGAAGATGAACGACGCCAGGTCCGGCCCGTACGTCTCGGTGAACGTCACCTTCACGGTCGCGTCGTCGGGGGCCTCGATCTTGTCCACCGAGGCCAGGTAGCCGCGCCACAGCCCGGCGTTCCCGGGCTTGCGGATCGCCTCGACGGTGAACACGACGTCGGCCGAGCTGAACGGCTTGCCGTCGTGCCACAGGACGCCCTTGCGCAAGTGGAAGGTCAGGGTCTTGCCGTCGGCGGAGCGTTCCCATTTCTCCGCCAGGACGGGCACGGGCTCGAGGCGCGCGTCCACGCCGACGAGCCCTTCGAACACGAGCGGGGTGGCCAGGTCGAAGGACGCCTGCCGCGCCGGGTTCAGGAAGGGGGGCTCGGGCGAGGGGAGGACGACGTAGCCTCCCTGCCGCGCCTTGCCGGCGGGCACGGGCTCCCCGGGTTTCGGGTTGGGGGACTTTTCCGTGGAGCCGCTGGTGCATGCGAGCGCCAGGGCCAGAAGGGCTGCAATGTGGCGCCTCATAGCGGGCAAATCTTAACTCGTTTGATAAAGTTCCGACAGTGATGGGTGCGGTTTTGGCGGCCGCCGTCCTGTCCGCCTCGCCCGCGGCGCGGGCGGAGGAGCATCTGGGCGCCGCCGAGGCGGCCCTCTCCGGCGGCGACGCGGCCGGCGCGGCCCACGCGCTCGCCCTGGCCAGCATCTACATCGACTCCCACTTGTGGGATACGGAATTCCCGCCCGCCGCCCGCGAGGGCGCGCGGGCGCGCCAGGGGACGCTGGGGGCGCGGCTCAAGGCCCTCCGCGCGGTGGCCGAGCGCGGCCCGCTCGTCGAGGCGGCCCGCGCCGCGCTGGCCCAGGCCCGGGCCGCGCGCGTGCGGTCTCCGGCGGCGTTCGCCGCGGCGGCCGCGCCCGCGGCCGCGTGCGCCGCGCCGCCGCCGCCGGGCGCCGACGCCGAGTGGTCCGGTCCGGCCGGATCGCTCGCGGAGCTCGCGGCGGAGTGCCGCAAGCTCGCCGAGGAGGCGGCTGCGGGCGAGGCCCAGGCCGCCGCGGCCGCCGCGGCCCGCGATCGCGCCTTCCGCGCCGCCCTCCGCGGCGATCGCCTGGCGATCTACGAGCGCTACGGCGCGCCCACCGACCCCGACGCGCCCGAGATCGCGGCGCGCGCGCGGACGTGGACCTACGTCGCGGCCGAGGAGGTCGGGCTCCGCCGGGAGACGCGCCTCGTCCTCACCTTCCGCGGGGACAAGCTCGTGGGCCGGCGCCGGATCCAGCATGCGCGCTGAGCTTGGGCAGGTGCTCACGCCGCCGTCGGTCGCCGACCTCGTGCTCTCGCTCGCGCTCGACGGCCTCGGGCGCGACGCGCGCGTCCTCGATCCCGCCTGCGGCGACGGCGTGTTCCTCGCCCGCGCCGCCGCGCGCGGCGTGCGCGCCGCGGGCGTGGAGATCGATCCCGCGCTGGCGGCGGCCGCCGCCGCCCACGGCGACGTCCGTTGCGGCGATTTCTTCGCCCTGGCGCCGGCGGAGCACGACGCGGTGGTGGGCAATCCGCCCTACGTGCGGCAGGAACGGATCGGCGCGGGCAAGCGCCGGCTGGGCAAGCTCACCGGCGCGCCGGCCCGCGCGGATCTGGCGCTGGCGTTCGTCCTGCGCGCGCTGCAGTTCGTCAGGCCGGGCGGCCGCGTCGCGTTCGTGCTGTCGGCGGCGGTGCTCGACGCGGACTACGGCGCGGCGCTGGCGGGCGCGGGGCGCGTCACGCACGTCGTCGCCAGCCCGCGCGAGCGCTGGTTCCCCGACGCGGCGGTCCACGCGGTGATCCTGGTGATCGAGCGCGGCGGGGCCGGCGCGACGACCTGCGCCCGCCTGCGCGTCCCCGTCGCCGAGGCCGCCGCGCGCGTGCGGCGGCAGTCGGACCTCGCCGCGGTCGCCGACGTCCGCACCGCCGCGCCGGGCGAAGCATGGGCGCCGCTCCTGCGCGCCCCCGACGTGTGGCTCGACGTCTCCCGGCGGGCGCCGCTCGTCCCGCTGGGAGAGCTCGCCGAGCTCCGGCGCGGCG
>DATFWE010000001.1:0-16883 GCA_035259575.1 Haliangiales bacterium | reverse complement strand
CGTCGGGTACGTCTTTCATCGCCCAACTCGGCGTGTCCGAACGACTCGATCGCCCATGCGCGCTCGCTCTTCATGCACGCCAAACCATCGACACTGGACCGAAATTCCCGAGGACGGATCGATTTGCGATCAATGGTCAGTTCGGCTTGCGCTGATGGGTTTGTGGACAAGCGCGGGCGCACGGCACCCGATCGCAACCGTGGGCCCGCCGGGCCGCGCTTGCCCACAAGCCCCACAGCGCCTCGCCCCCCGGGAGCCCCCCAACGCCCCCACCCAGGTAGAGAAAAACCCCAGAGAAGACGCCATGAGGCGCCACTCTTGGGGGCGGGGGGTGTTTTTCAAATCTCTCGCAGAGCAGTAACCTGTGGGCGGTGTGAGTCGCCCGCGACCGTCGGTGACGGGGCGCGGACGAGCGCCGCGGGTCGCGGGCGAGTCAAGCTCCTGTGGGCGGCCCTCCTGATCTCACCGTCGGGAACGAGTCGGGCCGCCCACAGGAGCGTCACCGGCCACAGGCAGTGCGTTTCCTCTTGACTCCAGTGCGGCGTTATGCAAATCTGCCTGAGCAAGAATGAGCCGACGCGCCCATCGACAACTATCGCTCCCGAAACCGCCGACCTGGGGCGGACCCCGCGAGAACTCCGGCCGCAAGCCGACGGGTCAGTTCGGCTACGACCACCGCGGCCGACCGCAGTCGGGCGTCAGCCACGACCGCCGCCCCGAGCTCAACGCGCGCCACCCGCTCCACGTGACGCTCCGCGCGATCAACGGCGCGCCGAGCATGCGCAATCTCGCGGTCGCCCGCGAAATCGGCAAGCTCCTCAAGCGGCGCGCCCGGCGCGAGCTACCGTGCCCCGTGGTGCATTTCACGATCCAGCGCGACCACATCCACATGATCGTCGAGGCGGCGGACCGCTCGGCGCTCTCGCGCGGCATCCAGGGGCTGGCTTCCGGCATCGCGCGCGTAGTCAATCGGACGACCGGCTGCGCCGGCGGGCTGTGGCGCGATCGCTACCACGCGCGGCCGCTGCGGACGCCCACGGAGGTCCGCAATTGCTTAATCTACGTCCTCAGGAACGGCCTCAAGCACGGAGCGACCGCGTTCGCGGTCGATCCGTGCTCCTCGGCCGCCTGGTTCGATGGCTTCGATGGCCTTCCGCCCGCCCGCACCGACGCCGCACCGGTCGTGTCCCCAACGACCTGGCTCCTCGCGACCGGCTGGCGCGAGCGCGCGGGCGGGCCGCTTCGGGCCGACGAAGCGCCCGTGCGTGAAGGCCCCGTGTTCCTCGGCGGACCTAGCCCTCGTACCGCTTGCGCTTGCGGTACAGCGTCGAGCTGTCGATGCCGAGGATCGTCGCCGCCTCGTCCAGCGTCGACGTGCGCGCGAGGACGCGCATGATGTGCTCGCGCTCGATGGCGTCGAGCGCGAAGTCTCCGCCCAGGGTCGGGACGCCCCGCTGGGTCTGCGCGATCTTGTCCGGGAACGCGCTCGGCTCGATCACGCGCGCGGGCCACAGGATGACCGCGCGCTCGATCGCGTTGCGCATCTCGCGGACGTTGCCCGGCCAGGGGTAAGCCTGGAACGCCTCCTCCGCCGCCCGTGAAAAGGCGAGGTCGTGCCGCCCGGCCGCGCGCGCGAAGAACCCGAGAAAGCGCCCGGCCAGGGGCAGGATGTCCTCGGGGCGGTCGCGCAGCGGCGGGATGCGCAGCTCCACCACATTCAACCGGTAGAGCAGGTCCTCGCGGAAGCGACCGGCCGCGACGGCGTCCTCCAGGTTGCGGTTGGTCGCGGCGATGATGCGCACGTCGGCGCGGCGGACGTTCGTCTCGCCCAGTCGCTCGTACTCGCGCTCCTGGAGGAAGCGGAGGAGCTTGGTCTGGAGCTGCGGGGCGATCTCCCCGATCTCGTCGAGAAACAGCGTGCCGCCCTCGGCCGTCTCGACCCGTCCCGCCTGATCGCGCACCGCCCCGGTGAACGCGCCGCGGGCGTGGCCGAAGAGCTCGCTCGCCAACAGCTCGTCGCTGAGCGTGGGGCAGTTGACGACCACGAACGGGCGCGCCGCCCGCGCGCTGTGGGCGTGGATCGCGCGGGCGAGGACGCCCTTGCCGGTGCCGTTCTCTCCCCTGAGCAGCACCGTCGCGTCGCTCGCGGCCACGCGGATCGCCGTGTCCACCGCGGCGCGCATGCGCGGCGAGCGGGACGACGGGTCGTGCTCCGGCTCGGGCGCGGCGTTGGCGAGCCGCCGCGCCAAATCGTCCATGCGCGCCGCGAGATCGTGCCGCTCGGCGAACTTGTCGACGACGTGGCGGATCTGCGCCGGCGTGAACGGCTTGGGCAGGAAATCCCACGCCCCGCGCTTCACCGCCTCGACCGCGGTGTCGAACTCGGCGTAGGCGGTGATCATGACGATCGCCAGGCTCGCGTGCGCGGCGAGGAGGCGCGGCACGAGATCCAGCCCGCTCTCGTGGGCGAGGCGGAGATCGACGAACGCGAGGTCGAACGGCCGGCGCTGAAGCTCCGCCAGCGCCGCGCTCCCGGTCGCGACCGCCGCCACCTCGCAGCCGATCGCGCCGAGGCACATGCCCAGCGTCGAGCGGATGTTCTTCTCGTCGTCGATCACCAGGACGCGCGGGCGAAAACCCGGAGGAATCGATGCCACTTCGAAATCGCGCAGCAAACGGCATGCCACGCGCCGGCGCCGGAAAGCCCCGTGTTGTCGGCCCGAGGGCGTGCAAGTTGCAAGATCGTTTGGGGCCCGGTCGGGCAAATTGCACGGTCTGCGGACGGGGGCGCGGCGCTACCGTCGTCTGCGTCCGTGATCTCGTCCCTGCGCCAGCGGCTGTTCGGCAAGCCGCGCAACCTGCGCGACCCGCGCCTCTTCCACCACGTCTCGCTGGTCGCGTTCTTCGCCTGGGTGGGGCTCGGCGCCGACGGGCTGTCGTCGTCGGCGTACGGCCCCGACGAGGCGTTCCGCCACCTCGACGGCCACTACTACCTGGCGGTGTTCCTGGCGGTGGCCCTCGCGCTCACCGTGTTCATCATCTCGTACGGCTACAGCCGCATCATCGAGCACTTCCCCTCCGGCGGCGGCGGCTACGTCGTGGCGTCCAAGCTCCTGGGCGAGCGCGCCGGACTGGTGTCGGGGAGCGCGCTCCTCGTTGACTACGTCCTCACCATCAGCATCTCGGTCGCGTCGGGGGCGAACGCGGTGTTCGCGTTCCTGCCGCCGCAGTGGCAGCAGGCGAAGCTCACCACCGAGTTCGTGGTGATCGCCCTGCTCATCGTCATGAACCTGCGCGGCGTGAAGGAGTCGGTGCTGGTGCTCACGCCGATCTTCCTCGTGTTCCTGGTGACGCACGTCATCCTCATCGGCGGGGTCGTGGGCTCGCGGCTCGGCGAGGCGGGCGAGGTGGTGCGCGAGGTGCGCGCGGGGCTCCACCACGACCTCGTCGTCGACAAGATGACGTGGGGCGCGCTCCTCCTGGTGTTCTTCCGCGCCTATTCGCTGGGCGGCAGCTCCTACACCGGCATCGAGGCGGTGTCCAACGGGCTGGCGATGATGCGCGAGCCGCGCGTCAAGACCGGCCGGCGCACGATGGTGCTCATGGCCACGTCGCTGGCGCTCACCGCCGGCGGCATCCTCCTCGCGTTCCTGCTCATGCACATCGAGCCTCAGGGGGACACGCCGATGAACGCGCTCTTGGCGGAGAAGTTCGCCGCCGGCTGGCACGTCGCCGGCGTCGGCGTGGGCAAGGCTTTCGTCGTCACGCTGCTCGTCTCGGAGGGCGCGCTCCTGTTCGTGGCCGCCCAGACCGGCTTCCTCGACGGGCCGCGCGTCATGTCGAACATGGCGCTCGACTCGTGGATGCCGCACCAGTTCGCCGCGCTGTCCGAGCGTCTCACCATGCGCAACGGCGTCTACCTCATGGGCGGCGCGGCGATCGCCACGCTCATCTACACCAAGGGCAGCGTCGACGTCCTGGCGGTGATGTACTCCATCAACGTGTTCCTGACGTTCTCACTGTCGAACCTGGGCATGTCGCGCCTGTGGGTGAAGGCGCGCAGCAAGGACCCGGGCTGGGCCAAGCACCTCAGCGTCCATGTCCTCGCGCTCGTCCTGTGCGTCGGGATCCTCGTCGTCACCGTGCTCGAGAAGTTCACCGAGGGCGGCTGGGTCACGCTGATGGTGACGGCGCTGACCGTCGTCGGCTGCCTGTTCGTGCGCATGCACTACCGATCGGTCGCCGGCAAGCTCGGGCACCTCGGCCGCGAGACCGAGAAGGCGATCGCCGGGATGCCGGACGTGCCGCCCAACGCCGAGGAGCTGGAGCCGGACCGGCAGACGGCGGTGCTGCTCGTCGGCAGCTACGGCGGGCTCGGCCTGTCGACGCTGCTCCAGATCGATCGCGTGTTCCCCGGCCAGTACCGCCAGGTGGTGTTCATATCGGCCGGCGTGATCGATTCGGGCACGTTCAAGGGGACGGAGGAGCTCCACGCCCTGGAGGGGTCGCTCCGGCGCCAGCTCGAGCAGTACGTGACGTTCGCGCGGACCAAGCTGGGCTGGGCGGCGGAGTACGACATGGTCGTCGGCACCGAGGCCGTGGCGGAGATCGAGCGGCTGTGCCGCGAGGTGCACCTGCGCTACCCGCGCAGCGTGTTCTTCGCGGGCAACCTCATCTTCACCCAGCCGACCTGGTGGACGCGCCTGCTCCACAACGAGACGGCGCACGCGATCCAGCGCCGCCTGGAGTTCGACCGCCTGCCGATGGTCGTCATGCCGGTGCGCGTCTTGTGACGCGGCGGGCCCCGGCGCGGAAGCAGTCGCGCGTGTGGTCGTCGACGAGCCCGCACGCCTGCATGAACGCGTAGCAGATCGTCGAGCCGACGAACTTGAACCCGCGGGCGCGCAACGCCGCGCTCATCGCGTCGGACTCCGGCGTGCGCGCGGGCACCTCGGCGAGCGTGGCGGGGCCGTTCCGCCGCGGGCGCCCGCCCACGAAGCCCCACACGAACCGCTCGAACGATCCAAGCTCGTCCGCGACGCGCAGGACCTCGCGCGCGTTCGTCACCGCCGCATCGATCTTGGCGCGGTTGCGCACGATGCCCGCGTCGGCGAGGAGCCGGGCCACCTTGCGCGCGTCGTAGCGCGCGACGCGGCGGGGGTCGAAACCGTCGAACGCCCTCCGGTAACCCTCGCGCTTGCGCAGGATCGTCATCCACGACAGGCCCGCCTGCGCCCCCTCGAGCACCAGGAACTCGTAGAGCACGCGATCGTCGTGGACGGGGACGCCCCACTCGTCGTCGTGGTAGGCGATCGACAGCGGATCGTCGCCGACCCAGGCGCAGCGCTTCACGGGCGCAGCCTCCGCGTCTGGGGCCTCACCTGCAGCACGGGCGGCCTCACCTCCTGCGACAGCAGCACGTCGGAGAGCCGGCGGGCGCGGGCCGGCTCGGGGAGATGGGCGGTCCACCATTTTTCGGCGCGCTCGGCGGTCCACCGGGCCGGGGTCGGGCAGGCCTCGAGCCGCGCGGACAGCTCGCCCGCGGTCTGCGGCCGCCCCGCCGGGTCCTTGGCCAGACAGTCGAGGATGACCCGGTCCAGCTCGGGGGAGATGGCGAGCTCGGTGCGGGTCGATGGCGGCGGCGGCGCGGTGTGGGCGTGGTCGAGCAGCATCTTCATCGGCGTGTCCCCCTCGAACACCATGCCGCCGGTGAGCAGCCAGTAGCCCACGCACCCGAGCGAATACAGATCGGCGCGCCCGTCGACGGCCGCGTCGCCGAGCACGATTTCCGGCGACATGTACGCCGGCGTCCCGGCCATCGCGTCGGTGCCGGTGAGCTTCACCGCGTCGCGCCCATCGCGCGCCTGCCCCAGCTTGACCAGACCGAAGTCGAGCACCTTGACGAAATCGTGCTCGATGCCCGCGCGGATGAGGAACAGGTTGGCCGGCTTGATGTCGCGGTGGACCAGCCCCGCCGCGTGGGCCTCGGACAGCGAGCGGCACGCGTGGCGGAGGATGTGCACCGCGCGCTCCGCCGGCACCGGGCCGAAGCGGCGCACCAGCGTCTCCAGATCGAGCCCCTCGAGGAGCTCCATCACGTAGTACAGGGACCCGTCGTCGGCGGTGCCGAAATCGTAGAGCTGGACGGTGTGGGGCGATTTGAGCGCCGCGGTGGCGCGCGCCTCGCGCTCGAACCGCCGGAGCATGACCTCGGGGCCGGCGGGGCTGGATCCGAGCGCCTGGGGGCGGATGATCTTGATCGCCGCCGGACGGATCAGCATGCGATGGTGGGCGCGCCACACCTCGCCCATGCCGCCGCTGCCCAGCTTCTCCTCGAGCGTGTACTGGCCGATGTCGCGCGCCGCGGCGACCTCGCGCGCAAGGCCGTAGATGACGCGCGAGGCGACGGTGGCGGTCGCGATCGCGGCGCCGGACCACATGGCGGCGCTGATGAGATGGACGACCCTCATCTCCGCCGGGGAAGCCGCGAGCATCGCCTGCGCGGGCAGGATCAGGTAGGCCGCGACGGGGGTCGGCACGCACGCCACCGCCGACAACCAGAGCGTGCGCCGGGCGGTCGACGGCACGATGATCGCGCGCGCGATCACGGTCATCGAAAGCGCGAGGAGGACGTAGCGCTCCGACTCCTCCGACGTCGGGCTCGTCATGAGCGCCCAGAACGCGCAACAGACGATCATGCTCGCCGCCTCGATCGCGCGGAGCGCGCCGGCCGGCAGCCGGAACCGCCAGCACGCCAGCCACAGGAGCCCCATGGTGAGCGCGGCGGCGAGGTGCGCCGCGGTCGGCAACGTGAAGAGCGCCGCTGACGGCACGCCGATCCACAGGAGGAAGATGGCCCAGTTGACCACGAAGAACGCGAGCGCGATGAAGAAGACGACAAAGCCCAAGAGGGCCAGGCGCGTCTGCATCGCGTTGAAGTCGAGGCAGGGATCGGGCCCGCTCGCGGAGACGGTCGGTTCCGTGGTCTGGGAGGGCGCCATCCCCCACTATCTACGCCGTCTGCGCGCAGTACGCCAGATACACCGCCTCGTGGATGCCGGCGAGCCGGATCGCGTTGTCGACGATCGACGCCCGATCCGCCGCGGACCAGGAGCGCTTGGGCGGAGCCGCCCCGGCGGCGGCGGCCCCCCGACGGTGCGCGTTGCCGAGGAGCGCGCCCAGGTAGCGCGCGAGCGGGGGCAGGTCGGCGCCGGCGATGCGGCCGAGGTCGAGCTTGTCGTCCTGCGGCGACAGCCGCCGCCCCAGCATGGACATCCCGGCGAGGCGCGTCGTCCCGACGAGGCGCGGCGGGCGGCTCAGGCACGCACGCAGGGCCGCCTCGACGCGCGTCGCGCCCGGGCCGTCGGGGACGCGCCCGAACGCCGCCCCCGACGGCGGCCCCTGTTCCTTGAGGTCGAAGATCCATCCGCCGTCCGGACCGCCCTTGCCCGCCACGAGCACGGCGACGCGCAGGACGCCCAGGCTCCCCGTGCCGGCGATCCGGTACGCCGCGTCGACGATCTCGAGCTGCTCCGGCTCGGGACGGAGCTCCTCCGGCAGAGACTCGACGTAGCCGCCGAACGCGGCCTCGAGACCCTTCTCCACCGCCGTCGGCAGCGCCGCGTAGCGCGGGCCGCGCACGAACCGCCGCCGCCCGCGCACGACGCGGGTGCGCGCGTCGAGGAGGTCGGTGCGCGAGCGCGTGCGCACCTGCTCGATGAGCGCGTGCACCGGGCGCGGCAGCGGCGGCATCGCCGTCGCCTTCATGAGGTGCGCGTCCCACGAGTCGATGAGCTCGCGCACCATCTCCAGCGCCTGCCCGCCGTTCGCGCCCAGCTCGCGCGCCGCGAGGAGCAGGCTCGTCGACAGGCGCAGGACGTCGAGCCGCAGCGGGCCGATGATGGCGTCGTCGAAGTCGTTGAGGTCGAACGTGGGCCCCGCCGGCTGGCGCCCGGCCGCCTCCGCCACGAACGCGCCGAAGTTCTCGATGTGGAGGTCGCCGATCAGCCAACCCTCCTCGTCGGGACAGCGGGCGAGCTCGGGGCGCGCCGCGAGCAGCTCGTAGAACAGCGGCGCCGCCCCGCGCAGGAACGCCAGCGGCGACGGGCGCATGCGCGCCACCTTGCGGGCGAATGTGTCGGCGAAGCGCTGGGTGCGGTCGCGGTCGCGCGCGATCTGCCACTTGGCGAGGGCGATCGGATCGAGGTCGAGCACGGCTCGTGCAAACGTAACATGCTAACCCGGTGCCGCTCACGCTCGAACAGATCGAGGCCCGCCTCGCGGACCATCACCCGCCCTATCCCGCGCCCGGCCGGCGCGCCGCCGTGGCGGCGGTGTTCCGCTTCGACCTCGGCCGGCCCGAGGTGCTGCTCATGAAGCGCAGCGAGCGGGCGGGCGACCGCTGGTCGGGGCACGTGTCGTTCCCCGGCGGCCGCGAGGAGGCGGGCGATCCCGACCTTCTCGCCACGGCCGTGCGCGAGACGCTCGAGGAGGTCGGCCTCGACCTGCGCCGGTCGGCGCGCCTGCTCGGCCGCCTCGGGGCCACCCGCGCCGTCGCCCGCGGCCGCGTGCTCCCCATGACGATCACCCCGTTCGTGTTCAACCTCGTCGCCGACGCGCCGCTCGCCCTCCGCGAGGAGGCCGAGAGCGCATTCTGGTTCCCGCTCGACCGCGCCGCGGCCGGCGCGCTCGACGACACCTACACCTACCGCCTCGGCCCGATCCCCTTGAATCTGCCTTGCTGGCGCTACGAGGGGTACGTGGTGTGGGGGCTCACCTACCAGATGCTGCGCGGGCTGCTCGCGGTCGTCGGCGGATGACGGGCCCCACCGACGCCGTGGTGCTTCCCTCCAGGTGGTGGGGTACGCTAGGGATAGGCGCCGGAAAGGAGGTGACCCATGGCGGTCGTGGGGAGAGTGCGTGAGTTTCTCGACGGTCAGGGCATCAAGTACAGCGTGATCTCACACTCCAAGGCGTTCACGGCCCAGGAGGTGGCGGCCCTGACCCACGTTCGGGGGAAGGACGTCGCCAAGACGGTCATCGTCAAATCGGGGGACAAGCTCGCGATGGTGGTGATCCCCGCGCACCATCATGTGGCGCTGGAAACGCTGTCGCAGGCCCTGGGCGGGGAGCCGCGTCTGGCCAGCGAGGCGGAGTTCAAGGACTCCTTCCCCGAGTGCGAGAGCGGGGCGATGCCGCCGCTGGGGAATCTCTACGGGCTGCCCGTCTGGGTCTCCGAGGCCCTCACCCGCGACGAGGAGATCGTGTTCAACGCCGGAACCCACACGGACGCCATCCGCATGAAGTACGCCGACTACGATCGGTTGGTGAAGCCTCGCATCGCCCCCTGTTCCCACGTCGCCGTCGTGCCGCCCCGGATCGAGCCGATCGGCTGACGCCGGCCGTCGGCGGCCGGTGGGTCAGTAGACCCCGGGCACGATCCGCCAGCGCACCCTGGCGCAGTAGTCCTGCCAGTAGGACCCGTATTTCTGCGCGCACCGGAGATCGTCGCGGCCGGCCCGATCCACGAGGAGGATCGTGAGGTACACGACGTAGAACCAGGGGAGCGCGTGGTGAAACCCCGCGGGCAGCGTCCAGGCGATCGCGAGGACGATCTCCGGCAGGTAGTGAAAGTGCCGCGCCACGCCCCACCACCCGGACGCGAGGAGCACGCTGCGATGGACCTCGCCGTCCCCGGTGGTGTAGGTGGCGCGGATGAGCGTCGGGTCGCGCCCCCACACCTTGGCCGCGCCGTCCCGCGCCCGGATCCGCTGCCGCTGCGCGTCGGCCTGGTAGTTGATCGCCACCGCGGCGAGCCCGAGGAGCGCGATGCCGGCGGCCGCCCACGCCGGAAGCTCGACCGGATGGTCGACGAGGTAGAGGCCGACGAGCGGATACACGCAGGGGAGCCACGCGGTCACGCCCCAGCAGATGTAGAAGCCGAACCGGTCGTGCATGATGTCCAGCGTGTGGAAGTACCCGCCCTCCCACACGAAGAACTTGAAGATGTAGACGATCTGCAGGCCGGCGCTCACCAGCATCGACGTCGACAGGCGCCCGTGGAGCTCGACCTGCTTGGCGGCGAACGAGCACAGGATGATGCTCCAGCCCATCATGGCGAGCCGGCAGTTGAAGAGCTGCTTGAGGCTCACCCCGCCGAGCGACGGGTGGAGCTCCGTGCCCCAGTAGTAATCGAACACGGCGCTGCCGGTGCGGCTGGCGTCGCTCGTCGACGGGAACGTGCGCCCCTTCACGTAGAGGAAGCCGCAGAACGCGAGGGCGCACGCGCTCAGGGTGACGAGGATCGATCCGAAATGATCGTAGACGATCGTCGGCGGGAACAGGTGGAGCGGGTAGGCGGCGACGCCCAGCACGACGTGCGTCGCGACGAACGCGAGGACGCCGTTCTCGCGGTAGCGCGGGCGGTTGCCCATCGGCGTCACCGGCCCGAGGAGGGTGCGGCCGGGGAGAAGCTCGAGGAGGAGCAGCTGGAGCGCGGCCCAGGCGCCGAGGATCTTCGCCGCGGTCCACGAAGGGAGAGGGAAGCGCGCGGCGATGTCGTGCCAGCTCGCCGTCGTGACGAAGTCCACCACCGAGCCGCCGTGGTACACGACGATCATCCACAGCGCGACGGTCGCCGGCGGGCACGCGAGGATGAGGAACAGCGGGAAGGCGACAGTGCGGAACCAGCTCGGCCGGGTCCCCCACACCTTGACCGGGTCCGCGGGCCGCGCCATGCGGCGCGATTATACCGGCGAGACTACCGGACGCCGATTCGATGGTTACGTTGCGCCGCATGATCGAGGTCAGAAAAGCGGGCGAGCGCGGCGCGACGCGTCTCGGGTGGCTCGACAGCCGGCACACATTCTCTTTCGGGGAGTACTACGACCCGAAGCATATGGGTTTCCGGACGTTGCGCGTCATCAACGACGACCGCGTCCGCCCTGGCGCGGGCTTCGGCACCCACGGCCATCGCGACATGGAGATCGTATCGTACGTCCTCGACGGCGCGCTCGAGCACAAGGACAGCATCGGGACGGGGTCGATCCTGCGTCCCGGCACGGTGCAGCGCATGTCCGCCGGCCGTGGCGTGCTCCACAGCGAGTGGAACCCGTCCAAGTCCGAGGGCGTCCATTTCCTCCAGATCTGGATCCTCCCCGCGAAGCAGGGGATCGAGCCGAGCTATGAGGAGAAGCACTTCCCCGAGGCCGATCGACGGAACCGCTTCCGCCTGCTCGTGTCGCCCGAGGCGCGCGACGGCTCGGTCAAGATCCATCAGGACGCGGAGGTGTGGGGGACCGTCCTCGGCGCGGGCGGCGAGACGGCGTTCGAGCTACGGCCGGGGCGCCGGGCGTGGGTCCAGGTCGCCCGCGGCGCGCTCGCGCTGAACGGCACGCGGCTCGGCGAGGGGGACGGCGCCGCGATCGAGGGCGAGACGAAGCTCGCCTTCCGCGCCGACGAGGGCGCCGAGGCGCTGCTGTTCGACTTAGCGTAAGCCGTCGTAGACGCGCATCGTCCCCGCCACCATGTTCGCGACGGTGAACCGCTCGCGTACCCGCCGCCCGGCCGCGGCGCCGAGGCGCGCGCGGCGTTCGGGATTGCCGGCGAGCGCGTCGATGGCGCGGGCGAGCGCGTCCGGGTCGGAGGGCGGCACGAGCAGGCCGGTCTCGCCGTCGACGACCTGCTCGGGGATCCCCACCACAGCCGAGGCGACGACCGGCTTCTCGTGGAGCATCGCCTCGAGCACGGTGCGCGAAAACCCCTCGCTGTTGATCGCCGTCCGCCGGATCCCGTCGAACGTCCGCGTCTCGCCGTCGATCGTCGGCAGGCACACGAGGTCGGAGGCGGCGATCCAGTCGGTCGCCTCGTGGTCCCATCCGGGGAAGCGCACGTCGCGGAGACCGAGGTCGGCGACGCGCCGCGCGAGCCAGGCGCGGTACCACTCGTGCGGGGCGTCCCCGACGAGCACCAGCCCCAGCCGCCCGCGCACGCGCGCCGCCGCCTCGACGAGGTGGTGGATGCCTTTCATCGGCACGATCGAGCCCACCGCCACCGCAAGGGGAACGCCGTCGTCGAGCGCGAGCCCGGCCGCCGCCAGGAGCTCGGCGCGACCGCGGCCGGGCGGAGCCGCCGGCGCGTCGATGCCGTTGTAGACCGTCACGCACTTGGGCCACAGGCGCCGCTCGAGGCTGGGCCGCACGCCGTCGGCGACGAGCACGATGCGATCGGCCAGGAGGCCGCACGCGGCGCGGTAGACGACGCCGAGGCTGCGCGCGTCGCCGCGGACGTGCCACACGACCGGGATGCCGAGGAGCTTGGCCGCCGGCCCGGCCAGGAGGAGCCCACGGGCGTCGTTGACGTGGAGCACGTCGGCGCCGAGCCGCCGCAGGCAGGCGAGCACGCGCAGCGTGTACGGCGCGACCTCGCCCACCGCCACGGCGGCGCGCGCGAGCAGCCCGGCGCGCAGGAGGTCGCCGCCGAAGCCGGCGGTGCGCCCGCGCGCCTCGACGACCTCGACGGGCACGCCGAGCTCGCGGAACATCCGCGTGGCGTAGCCCTCGCCCGCCGTCACGACGATGGGGTCCACGCGCGCTCGGTCGAGGCCGCGCACGAGCAGCCACAGGCTGCGCTGCCCGCCGGTGAACCGATGGTGGGTGGCGACGAAATAGGCGACGCGCAGCGGCATGGCGCGCGCTGCTTATAGCACGCGTCAGCGGGCGATTCGCCCCATGCGACCGCCCTGGAAGTCGCGGATCGCCTGGACGATCTCCGCCTCGGTGTTCATGACGAACGGGCCGTAGCGGGCGACCGGCTCGCGGATCGGCTCGCCGGCGACGAGGAGGACGCGCGCGGGCTCCGCAGCGTCGGGCGGGACGGCGAGCTCGACCGCGTCGCCGGGGCCGAGGATCGCCATCTGCCCGTCGTGGACGCGACGTTCGCCGATGCGGGCGTCGCCCGCGAACACGTAGGCGAAGCCGTCGTAGCCCGCCGGCACCGCCTGCTCGATGCGCGCGCCGGGCCGCAACGTCCAGTCCTGGTAGAGGATCGGCGTGCGGGTGTCGATCACCGCGCGGGCGCCGAGCGCCTCGCCGGCGACGACGACGACCTCGGCCAGACCGTCGGGCGTGACGGCGCGTGGGATCCTCTCCGCCGGGACCTCCTGGTAGCGCGGCGCCATCATCTTGTCGCGCGCGGGCAGGTTGACCCACAGCTGGAAGCCGTGCATCCGGCCGCCCTGCTCCTGCAGCTTGCGCGACGGCATCTCGGAGTGGACGACGCCCTCGCCGGCGGTCATCCACTGCACGTCGCCCGGGCCGATGCGCCCGCGCCGCCCGGCGGAGTCCTCGTGCTCCACCTCGCCGTCGAGGACATAGGTGACCGTCTCGAAGCCGCGGTGGGGATGATCCGGCGCGCCGACGGCCTCGCCCGCCGCATAGTCCACCGGCCCCATCTCGTCGAGGAGGAGGAACGGGTCGACGAGCGGGATCGAGCCGGACGGGAACGGCCGGCGGACGACGAAGCCGCCTCCCTCGAGCTGCTTGTGGGCGGTGACGATCCGGGACACTTCGCGGTGGCGCATGGGCGTCCTAAGATGGGTCGCCGCCGCGCCGCGCACAAGGTCAGCGGGGGGCGTGGAGGCCGACCGCGTTGCCCTCGCTGTCGCCGACGACCGCGAACCAGCCGTCCTTGCCGATGTCCGTCACCGGGACCAATATCTGCCCCCCGGCGGCGCGCACCCGCTCGATCGCGGTGTCGAGGGCGCCCGAGCCGTGGCCGACGTGGAAGTAGACGAGGCTGCCCTCGGTCGTCGGGTGGCGCTTGCCGTCCGCCTTGAGCGCGCCCGCGACGCCGTCCCCAGGAAAAACGGCCAGTTTCGTGCCGGGGAGCTCCTCGGTCTTGAGCTTGGTGCCGAGCGCGGCCTCGTAGAACCGGATGGCGCGGGACATGTCGGCGACCGGGATCTCGAACCAGTTGATGGCGTTCGTCATGGCGTTTTCTCCTTCGCCATCCGTTTTAGCGACCCGGCCTGTCAGCCTTATGTCATGTTTATTCTCGTGCGTCGCAAATCGCGGCTGTTCGCCATCGCCGAGTACCTGCGCGGGCGCCGGACCGGGACGACCGCGGCCGAGATCGCCGACCGGTTCGGCGTCACCCTGCGGACGGTCTATCGTGATCTCGAGGCCTTGCGCGACGCGGCGCTGCCGCTCCGGGCCGACCGCGGCCGGGGGGGCGGATATGCGCTCGACCGCGCCTACACGCTGCCGCCGGTCAACTTCACCGCCCGCGAGGCCGCGGTGCTCACGGCGCTCGGGACGTTCGCGATGCAGATGCGCGTCCTGCCGTTCTCGGACACGCTCGCGGCCGCGCTCGACAAGGTGCGCGCGGCGCTGTCGGCGTCGGCGCAGCGCGAGCTCCTGGCGCACGTCGCGACGCTGTCGTTCCTCGGCGTCCCCGCGCCGGCGATCGCGCCGGCGATCCGTCGCGCCGTCGAGACGGCGTGGTTCGAGCAGCTGCCGCTCCGCATCCAGTACCGCGGCGCCGACGGGATCGTGACCGATCGCGCGGTGCGCATCCGGTCGGCGGTGATGGAACGGTCGATCACGTTCCTCAACTGCGACGATCTGGACAAGGCGGAGCCGCGCCAGTTCCGTCTCGATCGCATCCAGAGCGCCGAAATCCTTGGCTGATTCAGATCTGCCCCGATTTCTGCTTGACATTTCGTGACGGAATGAATATTCATTCCCCCAAGAGACGACGCCGATGTCGAAGCCAGAAAACATGCTCGCGGAGGCGCTGCAGGGCGCCCTTGCCCGATTTGCGGCGCCCGGAACGTCGGACAAGCGAGAAAAGATCCTCGACGCGGCGCTGACGCTGTTCGCGGAACGGGGGTTCCACGGCACTCCGGTCCCCCTGGTGGCCGAGAAGGCGCGCGTCGGCGCCGGCACCGTCTACCGGTACTTCGAGAGCAAGGAGGCCCTGGCCAACGTGCTCTTCCGCCGGTGGAAGCTGGAGTTCGCGAAGTTCGTCCTCGGCGACCTCGACCCGGAGCTCCCCACGCGCGCCGCGTTCCACCGCGTGTGGCGGAAGATGTTCGCGTTCCGGGAAGCCCACCCCGGGGCGATGAAGTTTCTCGAGCTCCACAACCATCGCACGTATCTCGACGCCGAGAGCGCGACCGTGGAGCAGCAGGTGCTGTCGCCGATCCGCGATTTCGTCGTCGCCGCCCAGCAGCGCGGCGAGGTCCGGCGCATCGCGCCCGAGGTGGCGATGGCGGTCGTGTTCGGCGCCTATGTCGGGCTGGTGCGCGCCGCCGAGGAAGGGTTCCTCGCGCTCACCGAGAAGGTCATCCAGGACTCGGAAACGGCCGCCTGGGGGGCGATAGCGGCCTAGACGACGAGCCATCTCCGCCGCGGGCGTGTGCCCACGAGCGGAATGAACATTCATTCCGTAGCGATACAAAAAGGGAGCAGGGCGACATGAACAAGAAGACGATCCTCATCACCGGCGCGACCTCGGGCATTGGCAAGCACGCGGCGCTTCACCTCCTCGCCCGCGGGCACCGCGTGATCGCGACGGGTCGCAACCCGGGGGCGCTCGAGCGGCTCGAGCAGGAGGGCCCGGGCCTCGAGATGGTCCGCCTCGACGTGACCGACCCCGCGTCGATCGCAGCGGCGGCCGCCGAGATCGACAAGCTCACCGGCGGGGTCGGCGTCGACGTCCTCGTCAACAACGCCGGCTACGGGATGGCGGCGCCGCTGTCCGAGACGACCGACGCCGATCTCCGCGCCCAGTACGAGACCAACGTTTTCGGCCTGATGGCGGTGACGCGCGCATTTCTGCCCCGGATGATGGAGCGGCGCGCCGGCCGCATCCTCAACGTCTCCAGCGTCGGAGGGCGGGTGACGTTCCCGCTGTTCGGCGCCTACAACTCGACCAAGTACGCGGTAGAGTCGCTCTCGGATGCGCTCCGCCGCGAGCTCCGGCCGTTCGGGGTCGAGGTGGTGCTCATCGAGCCCGGCCCGATCAAGACCGAGTTCTCGAACCACGCCATGGAGTTCGTCGGCAAGTACCGCAGCGACTCGTCCCCCTACGCGGCGATCTACGCCCGCGCCGACGAGATCAAGCGCCAGGCGGACGGCATGTCCGCCGGTCCCGAGGTCATCTCGCGGGCGATCGAGAAGGCGATCCTCGCCCGCCGTCCGGCCGCACGCTACGTGGCGCCGTTCTCGTCGCGCCTGCTGCTCCACTTCCTCACCCTCCTCCCGACGCGCTGGGTCGACGCGCTGATCACGCGCGCGACCGGCCTAACCCGCAAGGGCCTGGCCGCGGGCGAGCGCCGCCCGGTGGGCGAAGGCGCGTCCCTGCCCGGGTAGCAATGGAGCTCGCGCCCGGCGAAGGCGTCTGCGAGGTCGCCCGCCGCGGCGCCGGCAGCGCCGTCGTCCGCCTGGCGGCGCGCAGCCCGCTCCGGCTGCTGACGCCGAGGAACCACGGGGGCGCGGCGTGGGTCGTGACGACGAGCTACGGCGGCGGGCTCGTCGACGGCGACGCGCTGCGCATCGCCCTCCGCGTCGGGCCGGGCGCCGCCGCCTACCTCGCGACGCAATCATCCACCAAGGTCTATCCCGGCGCGGCGTCGCAGACGATCGTCGCCGACGTGGGCGACGGCGGCCTGCTGGTGTCCCTCCCCGACCCCGTCGTGTGCTTCGCCGGCGCGCGCTACCGCCAGGACGCGACGATCCGGCTCGGCGCCGGCGCGGGCCTGGTGTGGCTCGACGGGCTGACCGCCGGGCGCGCGGCGCGCGGGGAGCGGTGGCGCTTCGCCGGCTATCGCGCGCGCACGCGTATCGAGCGCGGCGGGGACACGTTCGCGCTCGACGGGCTCG